>CAIMVD010000270.1 GCA_903844815.1 uncultured Bacteroidota bacterium
GGTTAATAAACCAGGAATTGTATATGTAGAAACTGGAAATAAGAAATATGGTTTGTCAGTCCGCTGTATCAAAGACTAGCAAATAAAATGAAGCGCAAATAACTACACACGACCTGCTCGTTTAGAATTAGACCCAAATATTTACATTTTGAAATAAGCTATTCTATTAATTTTTTGTAAAAAAGCTGTAAGCTTGATAACTAATTCACTTACTGATCTTTATATGATTTTTGTTAAAACTTTCCAGTTTATAATAAGCTAGAAGAAAAGCAAAAACCGGAAAGAAAGTTATTCCTGCCAGCCTGTTCAGCACTGTCTCGAACGTAAAAAAGACCACCATCATTATTATGAATAATCCCAGAAGAAGATTTCTTTCCGAAATTGCAGAATATACCATATATGATATGAGTGATAGAAATATCAGTATTCCTACAATCCCATTCTCAAGCAGGATTTCAAGAAACTGGTTATGAGCATTCAGGTTATCGTAATATCCGTCTACATAACCCCGTTTTTTAAATTCCTTTTTAAGTTCCTCTGAAGCATCGCCTGTCCCTACTCCGAGAATCAGATTAGATCCGATAACTCCAAAGGCAGATTTCCAGATCAGGTATCTTGTATCTTTCGAAAATGTCCCAGTAACTCCTGAACTTGACAATTCTTCGATTGAATATTTAATACGATCATTAGTCTTAAGCATCACAACTGATCCCAAACCTGCAATTACAAGTACAATGACAATCAAAGATTTTGAAACCCTGCGGTAAAACTTGAGAACAAAGTATAAGGATAACACGATAAAGCCTGCCATTACTCCTGCCCTAGAGGAAAGCAGATAAATAACAATTATAAAAACAAGAGCAGAAAATAACCATAAATATCTTTTGGAATGAGACAGATTCAAATCGAAAACTGATTCAAGGGAAATCAGGGCCGACAGTAATACGTACATTGAAAGATAAGAGGGATGCACAATTGAGGAAAGCCTTGCTCCCATAAAAAAATTCTCATAGGTGTACAGTTCATGATAAGCATTGAAGATCCACTTTCCGTCCTTATAAACGAGTGAATTGTGAAGGGCATTACAAAAACAGTATAACAGGTAAAGAAAGACAGAAATACCAAATACACGTAATATCAGTTTTACATTCCCTTCAATCTTGCATCCCGGATAAAACAAGACCATCGGAAAAAGCAACATTGAGAGCCTTTTAAAAATACGTTCAAAACCCGAATTAAGAGAGTTTGCTAATAATAACCCTCCTGTTTGCCATAGAAATAAGGAGAGAAATAACAAGAAGAGAATTGCAGGCTGATTTCCTTTGAAAGTAAATTTACTGAAACCCTGACGATTTTCAAAAATCCATAGTAACCCCCATAATATCATGAAGGGCGGTAACCAATGAATATATAACGGCAGTACTACTATACACGACAAGCACGCATAAAATGTTAGTGACCCGTTAACAGAAAGCTCCTTAAACCTCATTTTTTTAATCAATAAGTGATAACAGCCATTTAAAACGGCCAGGCTGATCAGAAATTGTTAAGAAATTCAGCAACCTGAACTATATCTGATTCAGTATGAGAAACCGATATTGGAAGACTCAGAGTCGTCGAATGTATTTCCTCTGAAACAGGGAAGCTCTGATCCTTCAGACATAACATTGCTTTTTGCCTGTGAGGGGGAACAGGATAATGAATTTCAGTCACCTCCCCATTATCGAGGAGATATTTTTTCAAAATAAACTGCTACAAGATCCCGTTTGTGTTTGGTAATCCGGGTTCCAGAAGCACACACCTGGATGGCGTATCAAGATGAAAAACCTCATCAAAACTGCCATTATTATTGTAGATCTTGCATTCGCCCTTAATACAAACTGCTGCATGTACTGTACTATGATGCCTGTGCCCTCCCCTCACAGAACTATCAACACCTAGATATAGAAAACCCTCTGGATAGTGAAAGGAAGTACATCCTCAATCACAGTAAGGTTTCCCCTGCTATCTGTATGTGTCTCGAGATCTATTATATACGCCATAATTATTTATTTATTTTCAGCACGTTATATCCGAGTTGTTCCTTCAAAAAGCTTTTGACTCTCTCCTTTATTCCCTTCCCTCCGTACCTGAAATAGCCCGTTGAATATTCAGGAAATAAATCATGTAAAAATTGTTCCTTTTTTGCAATATTAATTGCATAAACTGTATAAAAAAGTTCTCTAATATCCTCTGGAATTATATACCAACCTATATCGAAACTGTCGTCGCCAATAATTTTGACATACTGATAGTGATAAAAGACAACCTTGAATTCTGATCCTGAGCTCTTAAGCCTGCCATTGATAATATTCCCATCTCCCGAGAATGAATAGTTTGTAACATTCCAGGGGGCAACTCCTCCTCCATGATTTTGCAGAATATGCACATTATCGTAAATATCAGGCCATTCGTCAAGATATTTCTGATCCCCGAATTTACCATCCTCATACCTTGCATAGCACCATTCTATGCATTGGTTTTTCCATCTTTCGAGGACCTTAAGGCTGTTTTCTTCATTCGTAAAAGTCATAAACTGAACACAAAACCTTCCGGCTTTTTTCTCACCATGAAGCTTTGCCAGAATTGAAAACCTGTGCTCAGTAACAAGAACATTCCCTCCTGACGAAACAAGTTCATCTGTAAGAACTGAAGGATCAGACCAGAAAATCAAGTCGGCATCGACGTAAGTGAATTCAGGCAAACCTTTAATCTTAATAAGGTGCCAGAGTACCGAAGGTGTCGATGTCCAGCAATATTCTGCCTTACTCCTGTTTCCTTTCACCTCTTTCAGTTCCTTATTCTCAAATTCTGAAAGAGGTACGACGGTAACATTTTTCAATTTTAGATGACTTAGGATACTCCATGAAAGATCATCAAAGGCAAAAATAAACAGATGATATGAAGATGACCATTCTTCAAGAGATTCATGCATTAACAACCCACGTGAAAGATAAAACGAATCGAAAAGGGTACAGTAGTATCTCATTTATTTAAATGATTATCAGAATATTGAAAGCAATCACTTTTTAATTCTGAAACCTGATTGGAGATTCCGCCCCCTGACTTCAATCTTTTCCAATGGATAAGGAACACATGGAATTTCTGTATCAAAACAGCCTCCTTCAGGTATCGGTACCTTGTATGAAAATCCTGAATTGAGTTCCCGTGTTTCAACCTTCCCGAAAGGAGCAGGAATTACCCATAAACGCGGAGAGCTGATTACCTCAACTGGAGTCATTATGCGCCGGCCAATAATAATAATCAGGAATAAAAGAAGGCCCGCCCTCGATATGCTGTAGAAAAAATCCTTATTCCGCTTTAATGCTAATCCTGCAAGGTATGATAATGTAAGAGAAAATCCGGTGAAGAGAAATCCGTATGCAAACCTGGGGTCAGGTGCCATTATGAACCAGAAAAGCAGACTGGCGAGGATCACAGCCTGTAATGCAGCCAACCTGTAATCCCCCCTGAAAATCATAATGCATGTAGCTACTACCGACAGCAGGTTAACAACCAGAATTATCTTGCTGTCTGAATTCAATGCTTTGAACCACAAAGGAGTCCATTCAGTGAATTTCATCTTTTCAACCTCCTGATAAGATACTGTGGAAACCTTCGCCCAGCCGCTGATTTCGCGCTTCATACTATTTGCCTCCTCAATAGGAATCTTCCAGTCAACATCGAAGATATCAACCTCAGGATATGGATAAACCGGATAACCCGATAAATAGTAATTTCTTATCAGAAAAGGAGAGAGTACAAGAACTCCCAACATTACTGAGAGAAGTGCCTTTTTGAAAAAATCCCTTTGCATTACCAGGGGAAGTAACAAAAGGATAAAGAGGGAGCTAAGCTTAAATGAAACTGTTGTGAATACAAGCAGATTTATTAAAATTACCCTTCTGAAATCAGGTTCCTCGTTTCGAAAATAAATCCCGGCAAGAATAGCAAAAAGGTATAGGATAAATATTGAACAAATTATGTCCGGCGCCGGTGAATTCAGATCGGAAAGAAGAATGTACAGGCTGATAAGCAAAAGCAGCATAAAGAAAAGAGCATGCCAGATTGCATTTTTCCTGAATTCACCCACTGCAAGAATTACAAGCTTTAATGAAAGAATCAGAAACAGAAAACCGTTAAGTGGAAAAATCAGGACCTCTCCTATTCTGAAGGTAAACATTCCTGAAACAACAAAGAACATGGAGTTGAAGGCCAGACGTCCATGGATATTACCGAGACCCGGAACAACAGCGAATTTCCTTACCCATTGAATAGATTGCGCATGATATGATTCGGTGTCACCAAGGGATATGCGACGGGCTACTGCCATTAAAATGAGAATGAAAATCGATAATAAAAAATAAAGTTCCGGTTTGCTGAAACTGCATTTATTGATCCAAAAATCACCTGCAAGTTTCCTAAACTGATCCCTTTTTATTACAATAATAATTATTGAGGCAACAGACCATATAATCAGAATTACAGTACCTACAGGAAACCATATTGACAGGAATCCCGTGATAACAGAAATCACCGCAAAACCGGTAAATATGAGCTCATCCCATTCCGGTGTGCCATAAGAAGCCCCTCCCTTGCTATAATATCTAACTACAGCAAGGGTCAGATATCCTGTAACAAGAAAATTTAGTAAAGCAACCAGCCAGGCTAATAAAACAAGAATCATATTTTATGCTCTGAATAATCCATATTTTATTATACAGTAGATTGCTCCGAATCCATCTCTCCATCCAATTTTCTTTCCTTCTTCGTAACCCCTTCCATAATAGGAAATACCAACTTCATAAATCCTTATACCTGGAATCCTGGATATTTTAATCGTCACTTCCGGTTCAAACCCGAATTTATTCTCCTTAAGTTTTATCGACTTAAGCATGTGTGTGTTGAAGAGCTTGTAGCAGGTCTCCATATCGGTAAGGTTTAGATTCGAGAACATATTTGTAAGAAAGGTCAGAAATCTATTCCCGATTGAGTGCCAAAAGAAAAGAATCCGGTGTGGATTGCTACCCATGAAACGGGAGCCGTATACAACATCAGCAAAACCTGCCAGAACTGGTTTTAGAAGGTCATTATATTCACTCGGATCATATTCCATGTCGGCATCCTGAATAACAAGATATTCTCCCGTAGCGTCCGAAATGCCAGTCCTGAGTGCAGCACCCTTGCCCATATTAACCGGATGCCGGAGACACCTGATATTCATTCCGGGGTTGTCATCGATGAATTGAACAATCGCTTCCAGGGTCTTGTCAGTAGAACAATCATTAACAATAATTACCTCCTTTTGAATACCTTTCACAAGTTCTACCTTTCCAATAGTGGTAAGTATCCTCGAGATGGTTGCCTCCTCGTTATAGACAGGAATAATTATCGAGAGAGTCGGAATTTTCATTTTCAATACAGACGCTTGTTTATTTCTAATTTAGCCCATATAAAGCAAAACGTGAAGTCTCAGTCAAGAGCCGATAATTCTGATTAAAATCAAGAACAGACGATTCGGCAAATCGATTTCTGAGACCCTTATCGAGAAAAATCAAGAGCCCTGGTGCCATACCTTTATTATCAAATAAGTTTCCGCTGAAGTAAGAATTCCAGCCTTCAACATAGACCTGGTTTGCCTCCAATTCGTCTTTCCTGACAAAGCTATATCCCGATAACCGGATATCACTTGTAACGGCCAGCCATGTTTTAAGTGAGACTGAAAGTTCATACGATTCAACCGGATCGGCAATAAGAAGCACAGGTTTCTCTTTTACTGCTTTGTCAGAAATTGCTTCTAGCAGGATCCCTGTCTCTTTTCCGTCATTGGTGAATTCAGCAGCTGCAGTTCCGGCTGAAATAAACTGTGGAACAAACACTAAAAATGAAGCAACGATTGCAGTTTTCCTTAATAATTGTGATTCAGTTTTAAAATTAACCAGAACAATAATTATGAGGTAGGCAAACCCGATGGTGGAAGGCAGGAGGTATCTCTCTTCAAGTCCGGTTGAGGAGTAAAGAATAAGGTTTGGGACAGCGATCAACAGCAGAAAAAAAACCGGTTCTGTCAATGATATCAAAAGCCCTTTCCAACCTCTGTATAAACCTATCAAGAAAAGAATTAATACAAATATCAGAGGAAACAGGTAGAGCTTTCCCAGGATAAGAAAAGAAAAAATCATGTTTTGAACCGTACTTCCTATACTCTGCCCTTCTGAGGCATAACCGGTTCCCACAAAAAGAAAGATATATGCAAGCCCCGCACCCACTGCAATGAGTGGTACCGACAGGTAAAGGTTTCTGAAAGCTGCCTTGTAAATATTTATGTTATTGTTCCTCGCATACATTGATACTTTTAAGAAAAGAATAGCCGGAACAACCAGGAGGAAACTCTCCTTTGTGAATGCTGCCAGAAGCAAAAACATGATGAATAGAATATTATGTTTAACAGTTCCGGAACTATCAAAGGATAGTGACATGAACAGGAAAGAGAGACCAAGGAATGCCATGGCCAGACCTTCCCCCGGTCCCAGTCGCCAAAGTACAGCTGTTTGCGGGCCAATAAAGATCACTGTAATAAATAATAAAGCGCCGGATAAGCTGAACCTTAGATTTCGGGCAGCCAGATAAAAGGATATCAGTGCGACAGCAAAAAGAAATCCGTGATATATGGACCACAGACGGAAATTGGTTCCAAATATTTTGGTCTCGGCAATCCTGTGAATTATATAAATGGGACGGAATCTTGTATTTCCTTTTATATCGTTCTTTAGCCACTCTCCTGCTACAGAAACCAAAGAATTAGTCTGTAATTCCTTGTCAATTGTCAGAACCTCATGATCATCAACAAAATGAAAGCCTGAGTTCATTGTTCCCGAAACCAGCAGGAAAACGAATACCCCCAGCGTAATAAGAGCTGAAACAGAAAACCCTGATCTTAGTCCTGGATTTTTTATCTTAAATGTCATTCAATACTGCTTTCACTTATTATGTAATTAGGTCTCTTTTTTGATTCGATGAAAAGGTTACCCAGATATTCACCGATTATTCCCAGGATAATCAGCTGTATCCCTCCAATGAAAGTGACCATGAAGAACACCGATGTCCAACCTTCAACCGACCTGTCGGTAAAGAACTTGATATAGAGAGAATAAAAGCCGTACAACAATGAAAAGAGAGCAAAAACGACTCCAATCAATGAAGAAATCCTTAGTGGTTTAATACTGAAGCCTGTAATTCCCGACAATGCGAGTGAGAACATCTTCTTACCGGAATACCTTGTGGTGCCCCACACTCTTTCCTGCGGAGTATATTCAATGCCAGCCTGCCTGAATCCTAACCATTTTACCATTCCCCTGAAGAAGATTGCGTTTTCTCCAAAGCGTCGTAACTCCATCACTGCACGTCTGTCGAGAAGTCTGAAATCGGCCTCTCCCTGCTCAAAACTAATGTCGGAAAGTGAATTCATCAGTTTATAGAATGACCAACCTGTAACTCTCTTAAGAATAGATGTTCTGGATCCGTCTTTTCTTATAGTATATACAATGTCAAATCCCTCATTCCATTTCCTGACAAGTTCGGGAATAAGCTCAGGAGGATGCTGCATGTCACCATCCATTGTAATGATACAATTACCGGAAGCATACATAAGTCCGGCCCTCAGGGCATTCTGGTGACCAAAATTCCTTGAAAATGAGAGGAAATTGATCTTTTTATTTGTCGAATGAAGCTCCTTAAGAATTGCAAGGCTGTTATCGTTGCTTCCGTCATCTATAAACAGCAGTTCAAAATCAGGATAATCGTTTAAAATCCCAAGCAACTTATTTGCAATGATCTTCAGACAGCCCTCTTCATTAAAGACGGGAATTATCACTGATACTTTGAAATTACTCTCCCTCATAAATATTTAAAATGAATCCCTGGTTTATCGAATATAATAATTTGTCTATTTCCCTTTTTTTACCCCACTGAAGGGCATAGCCGTCAAGCTAAGGAGTCTGAAAACAGGTTGGGATTAGATAAGGCAAGATAACCAGATAATTAAGATGATATTAAGAGTAAAAACTCTCCCCTCCTCGGGATGACAAATTATTTGTGTGCATGAGGGGGGAAGGAAGCAGCGGCGATTCAATAGTAATTTTATCAGTCATCAACATTCAGGTGAATCGCCGCTGCTTCCTTCCCCCCTTGTCCTCCCAAAAACCCATGTCATCCTGAATTCTTCCGCTCAAAGAAATAAGTATTTAACCGAAATCTTTCAAGCGGAAGAATGAAGGATCTCTCAATTCTAAACAGATTACAGAAGTAATATACTAAGTAAAATGTGTATAAAGATTAGCTTCAAAAGGAGGGGAAATTTTTAATCCGCATTTCCAATTCCTATCTTAGCTTGACAGCTATGTCCCATGGGGGGGCTTTATAAGTAACAACCTATCAATAAATCATCTCAATTAAATTTTTGGGTAAAAGACAAGAGACCAAATTTAAATGATTCACTGGCACCAACCAAGCCAATCCCTTTCAAAAAACGGCAATGAAGGTTTCCTACTTCAACGAAAAAATAAACCCTTTAAATTCCGACCGTATATTCGCTTTATCGAGTGCATCAAATTCCATAACCAGATCATAATCCCGTGTCAGTGCTGAGATAAATTTATCCTTATTGAAAAACCTGCAGGGATAGCTGCCTGAATAGATCCGGGGATTTACCTTTTGAACTGTTATCCGGTCTTTCCCGCTGACGAACGGAGTCCTGTCGATTATAATATACCTAATTCCAAGCAATTTTACCTTCTCGAGTATCAAAAACGGATCTTCGAGGTACTGCAAAACGCTTGAAAACAGCGCCACATTTACTTTGTAGGATTTGCAGCACTCGTCAATGGAATCGAAAAAATGAAGCCTTTCATCTTCAAAATGCTTCTTTCCTGATTTTACAAAACCCTGCTGTTCCACCACAGACCAGTTGACCTCAGGAAGTGAATCAAGAAATTTCCTGTTCTGGTAATAGGCAGAGCCAAGCGAACCTCCGAAATCAAGAATATTGATTCTACCATTATTAAGTGCAGCCACCCACATCAAGGCTGCCAGAAGAGGGTAAGAGTATTGCACTTCATCAAATAGAAATGAATCCCTTTCGCAGGCGGCTTCTCCTGACTTGACAAGCAGGGATGATTCTTCCACCTTTTTTAAAATTGCATCGGCATTATACCCTGAACAACTTGCACTTGCTTCGTTCCAGTTGGAATAGTTACCATGCCAGCCATAAAAAATTCCTGTAACCGCCCTGATTAAACTGCCGGGAAGTACTCGTTTTACAGCATTCCGTAAATTAAATTTCATAGCCTAGTTTAAACCCCTAACAGTCAGTTCATTTTTAAGTATCTCGATAATTGTCTTGCACCGGGAGTCGACAGAATGTGATTTAAGAGTCCGTGTTTGTCCCGACACTGCTATTCGTCTTCTCTCAGAATCATTATCAAGAAGCCATTTAATTTTTTCGGCACACTCCTCAGAAGTATCATAGACAACAACTTCATTGCCAATATCAAAAAGGTCTTTGAGATTACTTTTATTATCTGTAAGAAGGCAGCTTCCGGCACCGGTGGCCTCGAAAAGACGCATATTTCCTGCATATTTACCCGCAACATCACCGTGGTTGTTAAGGACGATCCTTGAACAATTGAGAAGCTTATACATTTCAAACCCATATCTGGGCCCTCTGATATTCTTTCGGATAATCTCCGGATAAAAATTTACAGGATTATTGCCATAATGAAGAAGGCTCATAATCGCTTCAGGATTCTTAATACCAGCTTTTTTAAAAAGACGATTCAAATAAAATAAAAATTTCTTAACAAGTATCCTCAGGTTACTCTCCGTGTTGACAAAGAGTGAAATATTTATTCCCCTATTCAAAAGATCCTCCAGCAATGCAATCCTTTCATTATGATATCCTCCTCCATGAATCAGGGAACCGGTAAAAACAACCTCATTAAACGGGTAGCTGTCAAGGGTATCAATTTCAGTGAGGAGGTCAAGATCGAAACCATGGTATACAAGGTAAGATTTTATTCCCGCTTTTTCCAGATCAACCTTAAGCCCGGGGGTACAAGTAATAACCAGATCGAGCAATTTCAGCTTTTCAAGACCCTGTGGATTAATTGGGGCACAATGGTAACCGACAACGAGTTTAATGAAATCAACCTTTTTCCTTATCTTTTTCAGAAATTCTGGCTTTAAAAATCTAAGATCTTCGATCCACAGGACATCCGGCCGGAAGTGGGCGATTCTTTTGAGAATCATGTCTTCAGCATCAGAAATCCGCAACTGATATGCCTCCGCCCATTTTTTCTGTAACTTCCTGTCATTTACGATCATGCAGTCGACAGCTACCCCATTGCGGGAAAATGCCCTTGTATATGATGCTGCAAATTCAGTTGAATCGGAAAGCAATGCTTTATAATGCCCATCATAGTCCATACCTGAGACCTCAGGGTATTTCGCGTAGAATTTCCTCAGGTACCCCGGATACATTGAACTTATTATCAGCAATCTGAAACTCAGTATCATCTTTAATTCAACTTATGAAACAACCTGTACTCCCTGAATATTTTTTTCATAATTCATCACGATTCGGAACATCATTGTCAATACAGCAATATAGCAAACGATCTCAATCAGCACATAAATCTTCAAAAACTCCGTGAATTCAAAGTTCCTGAGCAACAATAAAGAAAGAATCGAAATAAAATAACAGAATTGCCAGATACTGTAATATTTAATTTTCCGCATCGAAATGAAAATGCATGAAAATGACGACACAATAAAATTCAGTATAAATGACCAAACCATTATCCTCGATATTTCTCCCGAAACGCCCCAGTTCTGGCCAAAAACTATTTTGAAAAGCGGAATGCCAAACAGCATTATCACTACTAATTCAGCCAATGAGATCGCAAGTACAATCCAAAGTGTACTTTTCAGTTCGGAAATGAAACTCTTTTTTGAATTAAAACTGTCGGCTACTTGCTGAAGCAGCACACTTGAAATTGAAGATGCAACAAAAGCCAGCGGTATTGAAAGCACCATTTTTGTCAGATCAAAGTAACCCGCACTTTCCGATGAAAAGAATTTATTAATGAATACCGGAGGAAGGAAGAAACTGCAGGTACTCATTAATGCAGGGATAAGGTTATATCTGGGAAATTCAGAGTACCTGGAGGCAACATATTTTAGTTTATTTACGCTTACTAGTTTAAGAGAAAAACCGTTCCTGAAGGATTGAATAATCGTAGATATTGAATTGGCTGTCTGACCAGCAATATCGCTCAGAATAAGACCTGCGGGATTTTTAAAAAAGGCCAGCGTTACCTGCGAAAGGCCTTCGCTACCTCTCCTTATAAGCTTATTCGCAGATACTCCGGTGTATTTCTTTTTCCTGATCAGCCAGTAATTAAATGACTGAGCAACATTATAAAGGAAGGCTCCAAGAGGAATAATATACAGAACCGAAGAAGTAAAGCCGGGTTTAAGATTTACAGCGCTCAGAATCTGTTTACCAAAAAGAAGGAATACAATAAATACGACAAGAGTTATGCCCAGGTTAAAAACGAGAGATAGTGCAAGCAGGCTTGCTGAATCCTTATCCTTTCGGGGCAGGACAATTGCATCATCATAACGAAGCGAAGAGAACACCGCAATTATGCCTACCATGCTGAGATATACCGAATAGGTACCCCACATTTCTGCTGTGAACAGCCGGCGCAATAAAGGCTGAAGAAGAACCGATACTAATTGAGCCAGCACAGTACCCGATACAAGCACCGATGTATTGCGGATCAATTCTGATTTAAAAATGGTTCTTGGATTCACGTTGGGTAAAGATGTGGCTTTAAAAGTCAACCCTTAGTGAATGGAACTTTCCTGTCGACACTAAGAGTTATGAGATAATATAAGACAAGGGTAAGGATAAACAGCGGAATCTGAAGTACTTTAATTTCCCGGTAAACAGCTATGAGTATAATGATTCCTATGTTTATTGCTATAAGAAAATAAATCACTTTCTGGTGTGAATAACCAGCCTGGATTATCCGCTGATATACATGCTTCCTGTGGCCGGTACTTAATTTTTCTCTGTTTCTCCAGCGTCGGAAAAGAGTAAGTGTCGTATCAAACCAGAAAGGGGATGTTAACATAATCCAGTTAAGGATTGAAAAATCAAAGGTATTATGGAAATGAATACCCATTACAACTATTATAAATCCAAGCTGGGTGCTTCCGACATCACCCATGAAAATTTTCGCCTTGGGCCAGTTCCAGTATAAGAAACCCGATACGCAAAAGACAAGCAACAAATTCGCAAGGTTCCAGGTAAAAACAAACAAAACTGAACAAATAATAATAGCTTCAACCGAAGCAAATCCATCGACGCCGTCCATAAAGTTGAAAAGATTTATGAACCAGACCATGCCGACAATCGCAAGAGGATAGATCAGGAACTGATAATCCGCTTCAAATCCGGGCAAAATAAGCGGCCTCAGTCCTCCCAGCAACCAGAAAGCCAGTACAGCAGTTAAAAAATGGACAAACAGCCTGACAGAGGGCTTAATATCAATTATATCATCAATAAAACTTACAATAGCCAGCAGGACTCCTGACATTAATGCAAGGAAGAACTGCTTCTCAACGATGCCCGAGAAATATAAAACAATGAGACCTGTATACCAGGTAATTACTATAGCTATGCCTCCTCCAAAAGGCGTTGGTATATTATGAAGACTCCTTTCGTTAGGAAGCGCAACCATCTTTCTCCTGAGTGCATAGTTTTTTATCATCCATGTCAGAATGAATGACAATAAACCAAGGAGAACAATCAGAATAAAAGACGTTAGAAAATTCAAGAAATGAACTGTATAAAGTATTTTCTGAAACAGTATAAGGATTCTTCTATTTTTCCGAAAGATATCCTTTGATCATCATTTTAAAACCCTGCTCAATTGTATAAGGGGGATCATATCCGAGAACCTCCCTTGTTTCCTCATTATCGAGAAAAAATGAGTTGTATAGCCTGTCAAAAATTCCCGGAAAGAATTTTACTCCTGAATTTATTACGAAATCAGGCAGACGGAACATTAATGGCCGGCGCTTCATAAAACAGGAAATAAGTTTAACCAGGTCAGTAGTGGATAAAGGTTTGTTGTCCATAGCCACAAACACCCCTGATGCTCTTAATTCGATTATTCTGTCGATGAAACCAACCAGATTTTCGACATAGGTATAATGCCTGTTGTTATCAACGCCACGAAAGGGAAGTAAAGGAACCCTTTCGATTAGTCTTACAAGTTTAAGAATATTAGCTCCAACTCCGGGCCCGTACACAATTGGCGTTCTGATTATTGAGACAATAAATTCCGGTGTCCCGAGCAGTCGCAATGCAATTTCCGCCTCAAATTTACTTTCTCCGTAAGGATCATCAGGGAAGCAGAGAGAATATTCGTTCCAGGGTTCAGTGCCAGGAATCCATTTTCCGTAAACTTTCACGGTACTTAAAAATATGAACTGTCTTACACCCGATGCCCTGGCCTGCTCAGCCATCCTGATCGTAAGATCCCGATTGACCCTGAAGTATTCAGAAGCCGGAGTGGTATTCGATCGGTGAACTATTGCAGCGAGATGCAAAACTGAATCAAAGCCACTGAAATCGATCGACTCAGGAAGATTTTCACGAAGGGAAATCTCATCGAATTCCTTGTATTTTGAGAACTTACGGAAATTGGTACCAATGAAGCTATTTGTACCGGTAATCAGTATTCGGGCCATTTTAATTCAGATCTTGGTTGCACTGATTCAGGTTCATCAGCGACTTGCGATTTTATCATGCTTTCTGCTACCGCCCAAAAACTCAAAAATCTTAAAAAAATATTTAAGGTAAATAAAGAAGTATCCTGTCCTGAGGCCATTTTCCCTGCAGGCTCTCAGAATTTCACTGTTCAGGGTAATATTGCTTTTCAGCGATTTGTTGCTTACTCCTCCTCTGCGCATCGATACAAAGGGCATTTCTAAGTACTGAGATCTAAGCCTGTTCACATAAATGAACCGCAACAGAAGCTCAAAATCAGCTGCAATTTTATAATCCGGTTTATAATAGCCGAGCTTCTCAAAAAAATCCCTCTTAACATAAAAACTTGGATGAGCAGGCATAAAACCGAAGCGAAACCTTCCCGGACGAAAAGCTCCTGATGAATAATATCTTACAATTCTTGAAGTATTTTCGGAACTGACGAAAATAGCATCTCCATAAACAGCATCAATATCGTTTTCTATGAATGTTTCCGCCACTTTCGCAATTACCTGCCGGTCATAAAATACATCATCTGAATTAACTATCCCTAAAATATCTCCTGTGGAAATAGCTATGCCCTTGTTAATTGCATCATAAATACCATTATCTGGCTCTGTAAGAAACTTTGAAATTTTCGAACCGTACGATTTTACAATTTCGACTGTACCATCAGTTGATGCCCCATCTATAACAATGTATTCAATATGCGGATATGTCTGACACATTACCGAATCAATAGTCCCTGAAATTGTAGCCGCACTATTATGTGAAACGGTAATTACCGTGATTACCGGATTATTCATTATGTGAAAGCAAAGTCAATAATATCAGTACGTTACTTATTTCGAATAATAGCCAGGAGTGTCAGAAGAATTATTTTACAATAGCTGTGAACATTCATTTCGTTTAAATAAGACATATTCAGTTTAATCTTCAGGGGCATTATTTCTTCGATATATGTTTTTTCAGGATCGGGTGAAAGTGCCAGAAGTTTATTTTCATCTTTAAATCTGATTGATGCGTAATCTGTTATCCCCGGTTTTACACTCAATACAATTTTCTGGTCATTATTATACAAATCGACATACTTTCGTACCTCAGGTCTTGGTCCGACAAAACTCATGTTCCCCAATATTACATTTATCAACTGAGGTAACTCATCGATTTTGTATTTCCTGAGAAAATGACCTGTTCTGGTTATTCTCTTGTCGTTTGCTCCGACTGTTAAAAGTAATTTTCTGTCGGAATTAAGACCCATTGTACGGAATTTGAACAAGGTGAAATCCTTATTATTCTTCCCAACTCTTTTCTGTGTGTAGAAAACTCCTCCCGGAGTGTCCGTAATGATTAGAAAAGATACAATTATGAGAACCGGTAATAATATAATGATAGCCAGGATCGAAATAATTAAGTCAAAAAATCTAATCAACATAGTATCAGATTATTATTAAAAATATTTTGTTACTAAAAATCAAAGGCATATTGATTTTGCTCTCGAAGTAATTTCATTCATAAATGTTTCATCTGAAATAACAGATTCGAAACTTTTAAAATCGAATCTGCCGGCAATGTCATTAAGTTTCTGTTCTGTTTTCGAAATATTCAGGTAGTGTCTTATATGCCTGAGCAGGGGAAATGATAACCGCGGCTGATCTCCGTCGATATCACGCGGATGGATATACAAAATGAGAGGCCGATTGTGTTTCTGAATAATACCGGCCATTTTTAAAAAGAAAGTCAAGGGGAACATCCTTAAATATCCTCCACCAAAGCAAGAAAGCCTCAGAATACGAAAATCAACAATAGTCTGGGGAAATTCCAGAATTTCCCTGTCACCCAACTTAATAATTACAGGTTCCTTATCGAACTTATCATAATGCCCAAGCAATCTTTTCCCCGGGAAAATAGAAGAGTCATATTTTATTCCATGCTCTGCCAATATGCTGAAAGCCCATTCGGTCTCCGGTGTTATTGAAAAACCCGGAGCCCTGTATCCAAGAACTTTTCTTCCCGAAATATCTTCAATTACAGAGACCGCTTTGTATATATCTTGCCGGAACTCATCCGGAGTCTGGTTATAGATCATTTTATGGGCATAACCATGAGTTGCTATTTCGTGGCCACGTCGGAGTGATTCTTTTACAAGATCCGGGTGTTTTTCGGCGACCCAGCCAAGGAAGAAAAAAGTCGCTGTTACATTATTTCTCTCAAAAAGGTCCCATAATCTGGGAAGCACATGCTGCACCCTCTGCACGGCCCCATCCCAGCCTTCGAACGGGATGATATTGTCGAGACCTTCAGGAATATGAAACCACTCCTCTACGTCGACTGACATCACAGCATTCATACCTTTTCAGTTCAGGTTTATAGTGACGAAGTAATCTCTGTCAATCCTTTCGATTGAATAAGACATTATTTCAAGTTGCGCCATTAAATCCTCAATATCCTTTCGATGGTACAAGCGAAGATAGCAACGGTTCCTGTAGCGGAGTTTTCTCTGAAAAGCGAGCACCCCCCCATCAGCAGGAAAACTTATCATTACTTTACGGTTTGTAATATTTATCGCTCTCTCTATGACCAGTTCCGGATGTTCAAAATATTCCACGAAGCCCATCATTATGGAATAGTCAAATTTTCGCCCCGGTTCATAGCCGAAAACATCCACAACTTCAAAGCGCAGGGAATTTTCGAGTCCTAGTTCTTTCGCATGTTCCTTTGCAAGACCGATCATTGGTTCCGAAAAATCAATCCCCAGGATCTCCCTTTCACCGGTCGTTGCCAGGGAAAAACAATAATGTCCCGGGCCGCAGCCGATGTCGATCACAGAGACATTTTCGGGTGGAATTATCTTCATGGTTTTATCAAAACGTATTTTCATTGCTCCACGGAACAATTTGTTGATGATACTATTGAACCACGAGTTTCTGGTGCCGTAAATAGCATCAAAATCGGACGCATAACGGTCCCAGAATGATTTGTTTTCTTTCATTTGGATATTTTTGAAACCTTATCTGCCCTTTTATGAACAGAGTGGATGAAGAATGGAAGAATTGAAAAGAAACCCATTATCGGGGGATCGAAGGGGCTGCCACCGCTGAAAAACGAAAAGAAGAAGGTGATGATAAAGAAAATAAAAAAGATAGGATATACTTTAATATACTTGATATAATAATAAAAAACCCTATACATGAAAAAACAAAAAAGAGAGAGTCCCAGAATTCCGGAATAAAGAAGAACTGAAAGGAATGGATTATGTGGCCAGTCACTTTTTGTTCTGTCGTTAAGAAAACGAGCTCCATACCAGTTAATAAAACAATAACCACCTCCAAACATCTTTTTACCAAAGCTATACTCTTCAAAGAATATCCTGGCAGCGAATCTCCACCTTTGCACTCTCATTTGAATAAAGCCAGCTGATTCATCATCAGATGATTGAATTTTCATTTTTCCGGGTGCTAAATAAGTACTATCCTCCCTTACCAATTTTGAAATAAATAATCTGAAAGGATCCCGATCAGTAGTACTATTCGTTAAGTCAGCATGTGATTGTAAAATCCTTTTCGAAAAGAGCGGTCTGTTAACCGGCAAAATGAAATTAAGAAAAAATGAACCTTTCTTGAGCAAAGGCTGATCGCCTATATTAAAGATTTGATAATGACCTAACAAGTTGATTGTCGGATCAGATCCCTTGTAACAAATACTTTTATTAATTAAAAACGAAGGATTTCCATATCCTTTATCATTATACTCTGTTTCAATCGATTTTTTGTATTTCAGAACATGCGGTGCAGAATTATCATTGCTTTCAGGGGTATTTATAACAGGATGAGCAAATATTACGTAGCCCTTCATCGCAGAAAAATCTGTTTCTCCTAATTTGGCAATGTACAAATATGTCGGAAATTCCCCCTTTTTATAAGTGAAGTTCAAAGTCAGCTTCTGCCAGGTTCCTTTCTTTGACATGTCGTAGCTGACTCTTTGATAATCTTCACTCTCAGCTTCAAATGCCATCATAGCATAGAATCCATCAAAATCCTCACTTACAAAACAATAAACTGTAGCTCCAGTTACTACTTCTTTTACAGCATTTTCGGAGCCTATCAAAGTATAAGCATATGCATTGCCCTCCCTGACACTGGCATTACATGTATTGTCGAGCATGTAACCTTTTGAACCTTCGGGTACTATTTCAACGTTAAAGCCTGTAAGGTGATTAATTGTTTTATGAACTCTGGTACCCCAACCACTATCTGGATCATATGGATTATCCGATGGATTCCACATTAGCCGGTACAGGTCGGAAAAGGATATATTTAGATTAAGAACCTGTGTGTATTCAAGAATATTTGAAGTCACAAGGTGAAATGATCCATTAATATTCCGTGAACCCATGGATCCAAAAAACTTGCTTTTAAACCGATAATCAGTTAAGAAAAGAAATGATCCTGAAAAAACAACCAGCAGAATTAGCGAAAACAGGAAATTTCCTGCTCCTACTTCAAAACTATTTTTAGAGTTATTGCCGATGGAAACCTTTAAATATTTGATTATTATTATTCCTGTTGCAATAATAACAAGTATAAACAATAATACTATTCCTCTTTTGGAAGCAGACAAAATAACATTCATCGTAAAGAATGCAAATAGAAAAATACTTGAGACTACTCCTGATTTTTTTAGAGGTTTCGGAGGATGGAAGAGTAAGATGATAAGCCCGAAGAAGATGGGAATAGATGCAAAATTATTATCAATATCAAGTGTTTCCCCTTTTTTTCCAATATAATCCAAATTAAGAGGAACAAAGTCCCTGAAGGAAAGGATATCAAAAATGACAAAAAAATTAAATATTGAGACGATAAATGCGAAAATAGCAATTAGAAAAAGCAGATTTTCGAGGTACTGCTTTAACTTATTTTCCGTATCAATAATTACAGATAGTACAATAAAAACAAAAAGCAAAAAAGAAGTACTGACCAGCTCCTTAAAAATAGTAAGAAAGATTTTATCAGTTAATACAAATTGAAGCAAAGAGACCAGAAAAAGAAGTATCGGAATAAGATAATTGCGAAAAGAACCCCGAATTACAGGCATATTTATACTTCTGTGTTTTAACAGAAAAAAAACTGCAAGAAGAATAATGCATAAAAAAAACGGATACTTGAAGAAGGGTACTGCAGTTCTGAAAATAAATAAAAGTAAAACCAGATTAATCAACCAGACTTCAAACAATATAGAGTCTTTGTTCTTAAGACATAAAAACTCATTAATGCTATATCTTTGGTCAATCAGATTCATATACCGGAATGAAATATACGATGGGGCCCAATATGTTCAGGAGGATAATATTAGAAACGAATCATCATTTAATCTGTTTACAGGCTATTGTACGCTTCAGCTATAGCCTCGACAATAGTGATTACCTGATCATCCGTTAATTGCGGATAAATAGGAAGGGAAATCTCACAGGAATAATTTTCACGGGATACCGGAAAATCCTCAATATCATAACCAAGGTTTTTAAATAATGTCAACATAGGCAGAGGGATGAAATGTACGTTCACCGAAATGCCCGTTTTAACGATCAACTCAATCATACGATCTCTTTTATTTTCATCGATCCCTTTTATCCTCAATGCATATAAATGGGAGGATGAGGTTTTTTCATCATTATCCTGTGGTGGAATTTTTGCCCAGGAATATTTCTGAAACAGTTCGGAATAAAGCCTGAAAATCCTTTTGCGTTCCGATAAGAGAAAGTCATATTTCTTAATCTGTGCCAGCCCGACAGCAGCACAGATATCAGGCATGTTAATTTTAAGCCCCTGCATAATAATATCGTATCGCCATCCACCGGCAATATTTTTGGTAAAAGCATCCTTAGTCTGTCCGTTAAGGGTCATAATCCTAAGGAACTTATATTCATCACTATTATTGAATGAACCAGGAAGGTTTATACAAATTGCACCTCCTTCTGCCGTTGTCAGGTTTTTAACGGCATGTAAAGAAAAAATACCTATATCACTACAGGCAATTGCGGGCTTTTTGTTCAAAATGGCTCCGAAAGAATGAGCAGCGTCTGAAATAACCAGAATACGGTTCAGTTTTTTTTGGTTTTCTGATTCAGGATTGAACAAAGAAATTATTTTCTTCTCTTTAACCAGACTCATTATTTCCTCATAGTCACAAGGCCATCCTGCAATATCAACAGGAATAATTGCCTTTGTTTTAGGGGTGACTGCTTTTTTTATTGCATCAATTGAAATTACAAATTCATCATTTACATCCACCATAATCGGTTTCGCACCACAATGCAAAACAGCAAGCGCTGTTGCACTATAAGTATAAGCCGGAATAATTACTTCATCACCCTCTCTGATACCAAACCATTTTAATATCAGAATAGCTCCTGAGGTCCATGAATTCACACAAAGCACATCAGGGATACCTGTATATACTGCGATTAATTCTTCCAAAGCTTTTACCTTTGGACCTGTAGTTATCCATCCTGAATTAAGAGTGTCAATTACTTCCTCTATTACAGAATCGTCAATATAAGGAGGAGAAAATGGTATTATCATAATATTCTAAATTAACGTTTTAACCAATTTGTACATTTTCCTGTCAGGAAAAGCAATAAATTCATAAAATACTACATATCCCAGGCTCTTGTAAAAACTCACAACATCAGAATTATTATAAAAGTCAGTTGTCAGGGCCATCTTTTTACATCCCCTATCCAAAGCTGCTTTCTCAGTAATAGCAAGCAGTATTTTCCCGATTCCCAAACCTTGCTTTCCAGGGTCTACGGCAATTGAATAAAGCTCGGCATAATCGCCATCATCTCGAGGATCATTCTTCTTTGATAAATTCAGAATTAACCTCAAAAGACTTCCTGGCTTCGTTACCAAAAGTTTCAACCCGATGAAAAAAAATGAATTCAAATTTTGAATTATCAGACTTTTATTGAATCCCGATGACCTGGCAGTGGCTACAGAAAACCCAACCATAAGCCCGGTATTATCGAATATCCCAAAACCAATTGAATCTCTGTGTTTCAGAAACGACTTGTAAAAGAATTTCAAAAAGCTTTCACCCAATCTGGTTAAGAAAAAAGTACTAAATGAAATTAAATGAATCCTGGTAATCTCATAAACATCAGTTTCATTTAGAGTCCTTGTTACCATCGTGTTATCGTGCTATTATTGATATAATTTTACTAAGATTAACCTTTCTCGACAAGTGGGCAACAGCAAATTTAATACCGTTCCTGCCGAATCTGTCAAGAACCCAACTATCCGATTTAAACATAATTCCCATTGCTTCTGCCAGTTTTTCCTCATTTTCAGGCTCAATTACTATACCACATCCAGCTTCTGAAATGCAGACTCCCGTATCACTTTCAGTTTCCACGCAGGCGATTACAGGTTTACCAGAGAACAAGTAAGCTGCAAGTTTTGAAGGTGTTGCTGTAAGAGATATACCTTTTTTCAGAGGAAGAAGAAGTACAGCTGCATCCTGTTGAATCACATGAACCTTGTCGGATGGTGCATCAATGAAGTCAATATTTGCAGCAGGATAATTTTTTGAAGCTTTTACACAATCTGATTTCTTAGATCCCTCGCCCGCAATTATCAGCCTGCAATTCGTCAAACCGGCCTTACCAAAAGCGTGAATTAAAGTTTCCACACCGGCAGATGGACTAATACTGCCCAGAAACATAAAAGTAAACAAAGAATTCGTAACTGACACCGATTTTGAGACATTCATGAAGTCCGAATCATTTTGCCAGTTCCTGACAACAAAAATTTTATCAGGGTCAATATTTCTTGTTTCCGATAAATAATCCTTCATATTTGAAGAAATTGCAATAATTTTAGTGCACTTCCTGAGGATGAATCTGTCAATAGGTAGAAAAACAGATAAAATAATATTTCTTATTATTCTTTTTTGTTTTCCCGCCAGCGATTCAGGATAGATATCCTGGATGTGAAGAACAAATGGTACTTTATGTCTCTTTGCTGCGATGGCAATAAACAATTGGGCAAATACAGGCCAGGTATTTGCATATACAACATCAATATTTTTATGATTCTTTATCAGATAACGGGAACTATGTAGTCCGAAACTGAAACTCTCTCTCATCCTGCCTAAGATATCAGATTCAGGATATGTATATGAATCAAGAACGACTTTTTTGAAATTTTGTAAATTGGTTTCCTCTTTGTTGAAATTATAACCGAATGGCCTGGTGGGCTTTGGACATACTACTGTCACATTATGACCAGCTTCCGCCAGTCCTTCAGAAATGTCAAAAGATAATTTACTCGAGACAACAGGTTCAGGTGGAAAAACAATTGATACAACAAGTACATTCATGATATGGGACAAAGTTAAACAATATTTATTGTTTGTTCCAGACTACTCTGTTAATGTAATCAACATATGAAATTATTATTCTTACAACCTTATCAGAAACGTTTGGCATTGAATAGTCGGCTACCAACCTGGTATTTCTTTCATCGGTCCCTTGTTTTTTAAGCTGCTCCAACCCCTGTAAAATTCGCTCAGGATTAAAGCCAACCATCATTACTGCTGCTTCCTCCATCGCCTCTGGTCGTTCATGAGCTTCCCTCAGGTTTAGTGCCTTAAAATTAAGAATTGAAGATTCTTCGGAGATAGTACCGCTGTCTGATAAAACCGTAAGTGAATTAATCTGCAAATTATTGTAGTCGTTGAATCCCAACGGTTTAAGAAATATAACTTCATCGTTTACTTTTACATTCTTTGATTCGATCATTTTCCTCGTCCTCGGGTGAGTACTAACTATTACTTTTAATTTATAACTGTTTGAAATAAGATTAAGAGCATCGATAAGTTGGCCGAATTTTCTATCATCATTAATGTTTTCCTCACGGTGTGCCGAAACAACAAAAAATTTACCTTTTTCGAGTCCCAGTCTTTGAAGGATATCTGATTTTCTGATTTCTGTCAGGTAATGATGGAGAACTTCAAACATTGGCGATCCTGTTTTTATCACCCTGTCAGGCGACAACCCCTCCCTGAGAAGATACTCTCTTGCAATATCGCTATATGTCAAATTTATATCTGAAATATGATCCACGATCTTTCTGTTAGTTTCTTCAGGCACTCTCTGATCGAAACACCTGTTTCCGGCTTCCATATGAAATATTGGAATATGTCTTCTTTTTGCAGGGATTGCACATAAACAACTGTTTGTATCTCCAAGTACTAGGAGGGCATCAGGATTAAGGCTTTCAAGCAACGGATCTATTTTTATCAGGATTTGTCCTATCGTTTCCATGGCCGAAATGCCTGCTGCATTGAGGAAATAATCAGGTTTCCTAAGTTTCAAATCTTCATAGAAAATCTGGTTTAGTTCATAATCGTAATTCTGTCCGGTATGGATTATGATATGTTCAACAGCATCAGACTGATCGAGTTTGGACATAATACATGAAAGCCTTATTATCTCTGGACGGGTACCCACAACAGTTACTACCCTTAACTTTTTTAACATTTGGGATTCAGTTAATAAAAATTCTACACTACTTCAAAAAATGTATCGGGATCCAGAGGATTGAAATGTTCATTTATCCAGAAAATGGTATAAACATCCTCATTCCCGATATTGGTTATATTATGTGTATACCAAACAGGCATGTCAACAAATGACGGACTTGCTCCATCAAGTTCAAAAACCAATTTATCAGAGGACCCCAGTTTTCGGATTTCTATTTTTGCACGGCCCTTTATCACTGCAAACCTTTCAGCCTTTCGTGTATGAAAATGGTTGCCTCTGGTAATACCGGGCTTTGTGGTAGAAAAAGAGACTTGTCCCCCACTGCCAAGCTTCAGGATTTCCACGAATGTTCCCCTTTCATCCTCATTCTGTTTTAAATGAAATGGGAAGAAGGATTTGTGATCAATATATGTTAAGAAAGTATTAAATAAATTCCTGTCAAATTCATTGTCCAGGTCAGGGATCATTCCTTTCTCAAAATATTGATCCCTGAATCTCTTTATCTTTTCAAGAAGCTCGGACACTTTTATTACAGCAGTGTGCGGAACTTCAACATGCGAACTCAATCCCTCAATATCAGGGATGTCAGTTGATAACAAATCGAGTATAAAGTTCACAAGTTCAGAAACGTGTATCAATCTTAATTCTCCGTCTACATCGATCCCTGACTCTTCATAGTGGGATAATTGATGGCAGAATGTTGCAACAACTGAATTATAATACGGATGTCCGAATGGTCCAAATACATTGGGGATAATAAGGCCTGTAAATCTTCCTCCAGTATTCAGCGACCATTTTTCGAACAGTTCCCTTCCTTTCTTTTTTGACCTTCCATAAGGATTGTCCCTATCCTCCTGTGTTGAAGAAGAAAAAAGAAAATGAGGTAGAATGTTCAATGATTCACTTACCTCAATTATTTGCCTTACCAGCGAAATGTTTGTATCATAAATATACTTTGGATCGCCATGCCTGTTCACTGCAGCAAGATGTATAATTACATCACATGATGATAGAAAAGCACTCAGTTTTTCCCTGTTTTGAAAATAACTGTCTTCAAACGGAATACGGGAATATTTGGCAGGGAATAGCCCGAGAGTATTATACAAATGAGTACCTACAAAACCTGCCTGACCAGTTATACCTACCTTTAGCATATTAAGAATTTATTCAAAATACTGATTGGAAGTGATTTCACCAAAAATATCTTTCCTGATAATGGGAAGTTTTAAGAGAAGCTTTTTTATTCCTTCTATGTCAAGAATATCTGTGTTATGTGAATGGTATTCCTCATATGAAGAAACATCAGGAATTCCTTCGGAGAAATATTGTGCATAATTAAGGTCCCTGTTATCTGCAGGAATTCTGAAATAGTTGCCAAGGTCATTTGATCTAACCATGTCTTCCCTGTTGACGAGAGTCTCATACAGTTTTTCACCATGTCTTGTACCGATTATTTCTACTTTACTTTCCGAATTGTAAAGCTCAATAATGGCCATTGCGAGTGATCCGATAGTTGCAGCAGGCGCCTTTTGAATAAAAAGGTCTCCCGGTTGACCCTGTTTGAATGCAAAGAAGACAAGATCTACCGCATCTTCAAGTGTCATCATAAATCTTGTCATGTTAGGATCGGTGACTGTCAGTGATTTCCCGGCTTTTATCTGTTCAATAAAAAGTGGAATCACCGAGCCTCTGGAAGCCATAACATTACCATAGCGTGTTCCGCAAAACACTTGCGATGAAGTTTTATTATTCCTTGATCTGGCAATCATGACTTTTTCCATGAGAGCCTTTGACATTCCCATTGCATTGATTGGGTACGCTGCTTTATCTGTACTTAATACAACTACCCGGCTTACCCCATATTTTTCTGAGGCATGTAAAACATTATCGGTTCCAAGAATATTGGTTTTGACTGCCTCAACAGGAAAAAATTCACATGAAGGTACCTGTTTGAGAGCCGCAGCATGAAAAACAAAGTCTACTCCAGCCATTGTCCGTTCAATACTACTTAAATCACGAACATCTCCGATATAGAATTTTATCTTCGAATTGTTATAGACCCGTCGCATATCATCCTGTTTCTTTTCATCCCTGGAAAAAATCCTAATCTCACTGATATCACTGGTCAGCAGTCTTCTTAGAACTGCATTACCAAAAGATCCGGTTCCTCCGGTAATCAGAAGAGTCTTGTCTTTAAACATTTTATTCTTTTTTTTTTAAATTGATACTACTATTTAGGGTCTGCTAAGAAACTCAGCATATGTTATTAAGTTCAACTAGTCTTAGCTTTAATAAGAATTCACCGAAGTCACTGTCTCTATGGATTCTTGGAACATAATGATACCGCTTGAGTGAATGTAATCCTGATGAAATACTATTCATAAACTTAATAATAAGATACGGGAGTGCTGTCCTAGCCAGTTTGACCAGGTTCAGCACCAAAAAGATGCTGGCAATCCACGATTTACTTCTTCCTTTCAGCCTGGGTCTTATACTGTTTAACCTATTGCTTTGTGGATTTCTTTATCTGTCTTCTTCTTTTTTTGCGTCGTTTTCAGATATCTCTTCCATGCTACTTCCATGTATATCCTGTAGACAGGCTGTGGCATAAAAATTATCCGCCCTTTGTTTTTTCCATCAGTTACTATGGTACTAGATGGGCAAGAACGACCCATCTGTTTTAAGGATTTAATTGTCGATCGAAGGGTGTCTCAAAATTGTCAGGAGATAGCTGATTGGGACTGATCTACTGTGGCGTCGGCGCACGCTTTTCGGTGGTTCTCTTCATAGATCCTTTCACTGGTTTACTCAAAAATAAACATTATCACGTTATATATCAACTGTTAACCCTTTTTTCAGCAGACCCTAATTAACAGGAAAATTTTAATTTGCATGCCTCATCCATTACATGAAAAATATTAGAAACAGGTCACTCCTCATTTGGTAAATCTATGAAAATATGAAGTTAAGGTGCTCTTTGAAGTAATCAACCAAAGTCGGCAGAGTTTTAAAAGTCCAATTGTATTCAAGGGCATTAAAAAAAAGATATCCCCCTATTTAAGATGGTTAAGCTATACTTTAATCAAATCACCAAACAAGACCATCCTTAGATTACGAAAACAATTAATTATCAGTCTTTTTAGAGATATGTTCGAATATTTAGGATTTACCGTTTTCTTTGTAATATCTGAACCTAAGGATACTGACCGGAGTTTTTTAATATAAAATGAATAGATGTTTGATTTAATAGTTCTATTGGGTTTTACCAGATATGAGCTTATGGAAGTTGTAAAATATTTGTCCGATTTTTGTCGGAGTCCGGCAAAATGATAAAATATCAATTTATTCCCGTCAACTAATATAGTATCACCTTTTCTTTCAATTTTATAATTTCCTACATTCCAGCATGCAAGATTAACCCCTTTATTTTTTATTACAACAAGACCGGAATATTTTTGAGGCCATTTATCAAGATATTTCTGATCAGCATATTTATCTCCGTCAAGATAATCAAAACACCAATCAATACATTGTTGCCTATACTCTTGCAGACATTCAATTCCCTGAATATCACGACGATATGTTATCCAGGCAACATTAAAAATTCCCAGATTCAGAAATTTCCTTCCGTATTTTGAAAACCGGTGTTCTACAATTGCGAGTGACTTATCACCAATTTCCTCAAAAATAGGCTCTGGTGATGAAAAAAACAAAAGATCAGAATCGAGGTAGGTAAGAAGATTTATATTGTCAAACTTATCGAATACATAGCAGCTTATCGCCGGAGTACAGGTAAAATAATATTCAATAAGCGACCTGGTTTGTTTAACTGAGGAGATTGCTGTATCGTGAGCTTCGAGGTCACGATAACTTACCGGCACAACTGACTGTTGACCAAGGCTTAATATTGTCGCATAGGATTCATCATCCATGCAGAATGCAAATATCCTGAAGTCGGAACAAAATTCATTCATGGAATCATGCATTGTAAGAAAACGAGCCAAGTAATTACGGTCAAAAATTGTACAATAGTTTCTCAACATAACCGACTTCATTTTTAGTAAAAAATAATACTGAGAAATTAAAAAGAGTTTATGACTTCTGAAACTTTTAAAACATCATCAGGAGTATGAAAAGATGAAATAGGCAAACTCAATGTAGTAGAATGGATCTCTTCAGAAACAGGATAATTACCTGAAATTATTCCTTCCATGGCTTTTTGTTTATGAGGAGGGACTGGATAGTGAATTTCAGTTTTTATTTCGTGTTTAAGAAGATATTCCCGAAGCAAATCCCTTTTAGTGTGCCTGATGTTAAAGATGTGATATACATCGTAGAAATCTTCTTCTACACGCGGTTTAATAATATCACTCTTCAGATTGGCCAGATAGATGTTTGCCAGATTGCGTTTATGTTGAGTTAGTTTTTCGAGTGATCTGAGTTTAATTAGAAGAAATCCTGCCTGTATTTCATCCAGTCGGGAATTCAAACCAACATATTCGTTGAAGTATTTTACCTTTGACCCGTAATTTCGCAAAAACCTTACTTTTTCGGCGAGTTCAGGTATGTCTGTAGTTATAGCGCCTGCATCACCCAATGCACCCAGATTTTTGGTGGGATAAAAACTATGAGCCCCAAAATCCCCAAATGTTCCTGATATCTTACCCTTGAACATGGCTCCATGCGACTGGGCACAGTCTTCAATTAACCGAAGATCGTTTCTTTTACAGATTTCAACAATTTCATCCATCTGACAGCATTTGCCATAAAGATGCACAACCATTATTGCCCTTGTATTAGGAGTAATTTTTTCCTCTATTTTTTTTGGGTCAATATTGTAGGTATTAATATCCGGTTCAACAAGTACTGGTGTAAGGTTGTTTTGAATTATTGAAAGAATTGTTGCAATGTAGGTATTTGAAGGAACAATCACTTCTGCTCCCGGTTTAAAATCAAAACATCTGAGTGAAAGGTTCAGTGCATCAAGACCTGATGCCAATCCTACACATTCATGTGAACCTAAATATTCCGAAAAAGCCTTTTCGAAAGAAACAACATTTTGCCCCAGGATATACCAGCCTGATTCCAGAATATTGCTGAATTTTTCTTTATATTCTTCAAAAAACGGTCTGTTAAGCCTGCCTAAATTTTCATATTCGATCATTTTCAAGATTATTTTGTGCAATTAATAAAAATAGGCTATTGTATCCAAGTTGAAATTCTTGTCTTATACGATAATGTTTTGACCAGATTCCAATAAAAGAGCTTTTTGATCTGGAGTATCCGCAGTCGATAAGTCTCTTTTTCCTGATTATGCTAAGAATGAAAGTTTTAAATTCACTAATGACGATTCTTGGACCAAGCAACTGGGCTGGCAGGAAAAAAATATACTTTACACCCTGTTCCCTTAGTTTTTCAAAAATAAAACTGAGCTGGGAATCCTTAAATTCTGTATCTATTCGTGGGAAAAGTACAAGTGTATTTTCATCAACAGGTAAGGCTTCATTTAAAATGTCAAGCTGAAGACAATCATCAAAAATGTTAAATTCTTTTAATCGTAAAACTGCAGGTGTATAGTCAGAAATTACAATCCGAAGGTCAGAGAATTTCTTAATTTGATATTCAAGTGCTGCTATCCCTGACCCCATAGAAAATATATTAACAAGTCCTAAACCTGAAGCTGTCTCCAAAATGTTTTTAACTGCAGATGAAGGCTCTGATGTATCTACTCTCTCAATATACTTATCCTTTGAATATGGAAGGTAATAGGAAGTCTCTGACTGATTATTCCTCAGTTGCTCCCAATCGAGAGCACTATAATCGTCGGAAAAAAAGGATCTGTGTTTTATTTTCATTCTTTAATTTAGTTTTTTTCTTCTCGTACTGAAAGTAATAAATATTAAATCCCGTTTAATTGTAGGGATCATATATATAATCATTGCTGTCATAAAATTCTGACGCCAAAACCATCAGTATACAATCCTTTGAGAAATTATCCATCCAATGAAAATCTTCCGGTTGGAGAATAAGACACTCAGAAGGCGAATCAAGCAGATACTCCTGAAGAGGGGTGTTATCACCCGATTTACTTAAAATTCTGCATTTACCCTGAATTGCAATGGCAGCCTGTACAGTTTTCTTATGGCGGTGATATCCACGTGAAGAGTTATCAACTCCATATATGTAAAAAATCCTTTTTATTTCAAATGGGATAATCTTCTCAATAACGGTTAGATTTCCGCGTATATCGGTAAAGGTCTTCAAATTCATTAAACTACTCATCTGACTTATCTTTGGAATTAACAAAATTAATTGCACTTATAAACCCTTCAGCCATTTGCTCCGGTTGCCTGTTTTCATTATAAAATCCGGCTGCTTTTTCACCCATTATTCTGTATTCATCCAGATGGCTGTTCATTTCACTTAATATTATCACTAATTCAGAATGGCTATTATACAAAACACCTGTTTCTCCATTAACAATATTAAATATTTCGCCTCCTGTTATGGAGTTGCAGCTTGTAATAAACGGAACACCATATCCCATGCTTTTCAAAACGGAAAGACCTGCCTGGTCAGGCGATATCGTAGCAATGGCCGAGTGGAAATATATTTCAAGTTCAGAGTCATCATATATTGCACCACACAGCCTTATTTTTTCTTCGAGATTATTATCGACAATCCATGACTGAATATTTTGAAATTCCTGACCATCACCAATTATAAAAAGGTTGGGAATATTAATATTGATGGCAATCGCTGATTTATATGCAAATAATAACTCATAAATTCCTTTTTCACGATAAAGAGTTCCGATAAAAAGGATTGATTCCAATTTCTTTTTTGTGGTAATTGTTCTTTTAATACTCACAGTGTTGTTTGCAACAAAGAGACCTTCCCGGCGAAAACCATGATCAACATATTTGTTTATCGGATAGGAACTATAGAAAATCTGAGCATCTGCCCCTTTCATAAAATAAAACCTTAAAAAGTCCCATTTAGTGTTCTGATCCAATCTGTTTTTGTATGAAGCCGATACCCCAATGCCCCAATAAATAAGTTTAAAATTCCTCCTTTTTCTCCCAAGCATCATGAGTGAGAGAAAATGAATGTCGCCCATTGCGATAACTACATCGAATTGACTACATGTATTGAAAAGATTATCAACAAAATAAATAGGCCCGACTTTTCGACACCCAAGCGACATCTTCTTGAAAGAATAGGTTTCCTGCAATGGCTTACCCCAAAAGTAGATTACAGTAAGGTCAATCAGGTTGTTTTTCCCAATCAGATCATAAACCGGGATGTTATAGTGCGCAATATAATTTTGAATAAGCAGGACTTTGATTATTTTCATCTTTGTTGAAAAAGTAACTACCTGATTGTATAAAGTTTCCCAAGAACCAATCCGGTTAAAGGGGTTATGAAAGCATAATTTAGAAATGTCCCGTCAAGAAATGTAAGGAAGATCAATACAATTCCTGAAACAGCCCAGACTGCATTTTCATAATTATCCGTCAGGATATAACTTCGTATGTGACGATAAATATAATAGAAATATGAAATAATAAATAAGAGTAACAGGAATATTCCCAGCATATATGACAATTCTATAAATGGAAAATCCATAAATAGTCCAGCGCCTTTATCCTGCAAGGTTCTTTTGCTTACAAAACCTCTGGGAAAAAGATATGATTTTATATCCGCAAAATAGCTTTTTATTACCTTGCTACGATATTGGTCACTTTCCTGAAATTTCCCAGTTATGAACTGTTCCGTTCTCGTAAATACTCTATAGTACAGTAATGGGGCCCTATCCTCAATATATTTTTCTATTTTTCCAAAACTTGCTATGACAACAAAAAGAAATAACGCAATAACAAGAAAAGCCTTAAGTGACATTTTAATTTTTCTCTGGAAACGGAAAATCAATGATATAACCAACGTAATAACAAATATTAGTATCTGCCTTCTTAAACCTGATGTTAACGAAAGAAATATACTGAGGATAAGTGAAATGTAAATAAATTTCTTGTTGCGACTAAGTATTGAAATCGAAATCAGAAGTGATAAAGATACCATATTACCATAAATGGCTATTGAGGCCTGTGAATAGGCTGAATTCGATAAGACGAAAAAACTATTTGCTGTCAGAATGCACCATCCAATAACCGAGCCTAATGATATTAGTAAAATATCAGTTAGTGCAGTTTCATTTTTGCCCTTGAATATCGCAAATGACAAGATCATGTATAAATAACCTCTTGCTGTTGATACTATTGAACCTGTTTTAAAAGTATGTAGTAATAAACTTATGGCCAGAAGTATAAAGAAAAAAGGCAACAACCAAAGGATTGAGTTGTTAAATGACGTTAAAGCCAGTCTGCGTCGGAGTAAGAGGAATATTGGTATAAACAATAATTCAGGCAGGGCCAGGGGAAGCCCCAGAAAATCCATTGTTATCACAGATGAGACAGGAGAAAAAACCAGCATTCCCAATAGAAAAAGAAGAAACCTGGTATTGAATTCTTTCAGATTAAAATACACTTGATAATTGTTATAGTATTAATTGAAAACAGCTTCCTGAAATCTGGATATTGAATTATTGATTAAATAAGCATTGCCATCTATTCCATAAGGTGGCATCAGAATATGCTTATCAAGAATACCTGCAAGAAACACTGAATCATCAAAATGATACCGGAATCCTAAATCATATCTTCTTATCAATACTCCAATTAAACCCTCTGAAGGACCTATAACTGGAACATTAAACTGAGCAGAATACCCGAGTAAACCACTGCTTCTTGAGTTGATATTATATGGCATAACAATGTAATCTGAAACGGAACAAAGTGCCCCTAACAGTTCGTAGCTACAGAATTTATCATAAATCACTACCTTAACTTCCGTCGAGAATGAAGCCAGTATACTATAAAAATCATTTCTGATATCATCATTTACTTTTCCTGCAAAAATAAAACAGGCATTTTCAAGTGAATTACTCTTTAGCAGTTTTATAGCCTTCAGCAGTTCAAGAGTACCTTTACGGGCCGATAAGCCTCCGAAATGAAGAAAGATCTTTTTGTTTTCAACTATATTGTGAGTCTTTCTTAAATCCTCATGGGCGGCAATCCGAAGCGGAATAATAGGTTCCGGCAAACTCCTGAAGATGCCGGTTCTATATTTCCTGTTCAATAATCTGGAACTTGGCGCATCATTAAGCAAAAAAATTCTATCGAAAACCCTGAAACCTGTGAAGATTCTATACTTAAGAGCATCCTGAAACCTTTTAATTATACTATCAGTCCTGTAACTTCGGGTCATTATCGAATAAATGATCCCAGAGACTCTTACTTTATCAGTCAGAAAAACAGGGAGAAAGGGGAGAAAAACCATCAAAGAGATGAGAAAAATATGAGAAGCATGCTCTCTCTTAACATACATTTTCAATATTGAACATAATTCAAATGAAGTTCTGAATGAACCTGATTCAATCTTTAAAATCTGTACCCTGTCAATGAATACTACTTTAACATTTTTAAATTCCGGCCAAATGAAGTAATGCCTTACATACTCAAAATCAGGATTTATTACAAAAATAAAAGTTTCTTCACTTTTTTCTCCTGCTCTGATATACAAATGATTAAGGTACTCCAAATGATGACCTGAAATTTCATGATCAAAAATAAGTGTCCTTTTTTCTGAGGATGGTTTCACTAGCACTTAAACATCATTTCATTTGCCCCGTTATCCTTTTTGGCTGTATCTTTGATAAGCTTAACCGTGACCTTTGACAGATATCGGCTAAACCTGTCCTTAAAAGATTAAAAAAGGAGGTGTTAAATTCCTGACAAACAAGCGTTGGCCATTTCCAGTAATTATACACAAGTTGAACAGATCCCTGTGATATAATTATTGACCACAAACCAAGACTTGTATACTTTATCAAAACCAGAGAAATCAGGACAATGAAGAAACCAGAAACAAGGTATTGCTTCATATAAGGGATTTCATTTTTTGTAACCAGAATAGCAGTAAAGTTTGTAAAGTTTACTTCTAAAAGATAAATCAGACTTATTGGCCAAAGATACTTATTTTCAAGAAGATAAGTAGAAACATTTATCAAGGATAGTATTCTGTTTCCAAAGATATTTAAAACCAATATTCCACTAATAAAAGTCAGCAGGGATATCGAATGCGCTATCCCGAATTTTCGCATCAGATTCCCCGTATCGTTCATAATTCTCATCTGATTAAATTCAGGCATATAGGCATTAAAGAAAATCTGCGAGAATCCTGCTATAAATGTCAAACCGCTTAAAGATAATCCATAACTGGCAAGTGTGTTTAAATCAGTAAAACTAGTAACAAAGAACAGAGCACTCTTGCTGATACAAAACGACCCAATAGCAACCAGGCCAACCTTATAGGTATTAGGCCATAAAATAGCCATTATTTCTTTTAGAGTACTATATTTTGGTAAGGCATTTCGAAGTTCAGTCTTGAGATTTTTGTCATAAAAAAACAAAACTGAAAGAATAATTGTCAGTATGATTGTCGCTGAATTTCCAACTATAAGAGCAATAAGTCCATACTTGAGATAAACTCCTATCCCCACAATAAGTATATAAGTGAAATTAGTTATAATCGTTATTATGTATGACTTACCAACCAATCCCCTTCCTTGCAACAAAGGGTTATAAAACAGGAAAAACAGATTGATTACTGTCACAAGAACATAAAAAACCCAGATGATCATATATTTCCTGTGATCAGGAATATCACCAATTATGGAATTTATATAAATTGTACCTGCTATTAGCAGAATTACGAGCGCAATTGACGATATAATAAGATAAATTCTTTTAACTCCTCTTATAATAGATTTTAAGAGCCCATAATCTACTTTTCCCAAAGTACCTGATGAGAAGCCATTGCTTTTAAGTTCAGTAACACCGCTGAAAATATATGACACACTTCGCATAATGGTAGGTGAAAAACCAAAATCAAGCAACAAAACAAAGGCCGAAATTGCACTGAATATATACCAGATACCGAGCTCATTCGACGGTACCCAGATCAGGATCATTGGCAAAACAAGAACCCCGGAAGCTATTTTCAAAATCTGTGAAGAGTAACTTAAAAGGATATCTATTTTGCTTATTGTGATTTTCATGAATTAGTATAAATAGCCAAAAACTTCCTTTACCAGTAATATAATAGTGTCAGACAGATTCATTTAATGAAAACATCAAAAATCCAGGTCGAGACATGATATCCCGATAATAAACCATTTTCATAATCTTTAAATGGCAACGTTAGCCATTCCTTGTTAACGAGCGGTTTATCCCTGTCAATAATCAGAAAATTATTATTAAAGAATTCATACTCCCTAACCTTCTCATTTGTGGTTATAACCTTTGCCCCTGCTCCCATCGCCTCAAATATTCTCGTTGACAAACCCTTTTGTAATGGCTTCGGGATATCAAGAACTGCTGACGAACTCTTAACAATTCTTATCATCTCCTTATAATTCATTTTTCTAAACCGGAATAACTTCAATTTCTTCAGTGGAATCCCTTTCTTTAAAAAGGTTATAACACTAATATAAAAATGCAGGTATAACTTTATTCCGGGATTTTGTAACATGATTTCCTCTATGACTTTTAAACGGTCGGTATGGAAAATCCCAATGAAAAAAAGGTCATATTTTTTGGGTTTTTCCCCTAACGGCTCATCATCCGGGATGAAAAAAAATGGCCGGAAAACCAATCCGTATTTTTTGCTGTCATGTATATTGTAACTCAGGATCCGGTTAAAATATTGAAATGTATCCAACAAAGCAGGAAAAAGCCCGACATCGTCCCACAGATACTGAATAAAAATTGAACCCGGATTGTTATGCCTCAGAAATCCGATAAACTCTTCAGGAATAAGATCAGCCCTTATGATCAGGACATAATCATATGGTCCTTTTATTCTTTCGTGTAGAACCTTGAAATATCGCTCTTTTAATTTATCATAAATCCTTGTGCTGCAAACTGCGGCAAACTTACTTATTGCACCAACAGGCTGACTGTAAAACAGATCTACTTTAGCCCTTTGAGATTCAATCCCTGACTTAATTATATCAGGATAACTGAAATATGGAGGCGAAATGAATAGTATTTTTTTATCCTTCAGCATTAAATCAGTGCTGGCAGGTTTAAAACATATGAAAAATCCTTAAAATTAACGAAGGCATCATCTTTACAAAACCTACAAAAAAAGACAAGATGTAAGAATTGAAGGGCGCATTCATTTCATTAAGTATGCCGAACCTGATTTTTATAAAGTTCCAACCGTATTTGATACCTGATCTCCTGTCATAAAAGTTCTCATCTATCCGGAATTTAAACAGATATTCCGGAATATTTGCGAACTTAATTCCTGCCTTAAGCGCCCTGCCCCACAACACATTGTCTTCCATAAGGATAGTGTCAGTTGGATAAAGCCCTGCCTTCTCTATGAGGCTTTTCCTGTACATCACAGTCGGATGGGCAAAGGGCGTCCTTGTAAAATATCGCCTTCTTAACTCCTCGTGCCTTACTGGCATCTTCCTGAAATGCAAATGGTTACCAGTCGTATCAATCTCTTCGTACCAGCTGCCCAGACAACCAATTCCGGGATTATCTTTCATGAACCGGCATTGACGTTCAAACCTCTCCGACCCCGATATATCATCGGCATCCATCCTCGCTATCAGCTTATAATTCTGTTCACTGAGGACAATCCCGAGCAGATAGTTCAGCGCCCTTGCCAGACCGCCATTTTCCTCCAGCCTGAAAATCCTTATCCTGTCATCAGTCAGTGATGAAAGAAAAGTATCCACATCCTGTTTTAAAGGCCCGTCAAAAACAATATAGAAATGAAACGCCGTAAATGACTGACCGAGTATACTATTCACAGACTCCTTAACAAATTCAAGCCTGTCGTTAAGGTAAACCGACATTATCACGGCGAGATCTGTCATGGACTAAAAGGCGAAAGTTGAAAGGCGTACTTCGACAAGCTCAGCAGTCATGGCGAAAGGAGTACTTCGGCAAGCTCAGCAGTCATGGCGAAAGGCATGCTTCGACAGGCTCAGCAGCCAAGGTGAAAAAAAAAATAAACTTAATTTGGTTTTTGGATGCAAACGGATTTGTAAAGTTCGTAATAATTAAACCCCATATGCGTTTCAGTGTATTTAACTCTAAATGCTGAATAGGCTGCTTCGGACTTTCCTTTTCCCTCGACAGATGCAATATCCAGTGCTGCTGATAAGGAGTTGCAGTCAAATGGATCAAAGAATGTAACTTCATCCGGGGTAAACAACTCCCTGAATGCAGCTATACCCGAACATACAACCGGAACTTTTTCCCTGATGGCTTCAAGAACCGTCAATCCAAATCCTTCTGACAGCGATGCCGATATAAAAAAATCAAAGTGTCTGAAATAGTTTGCTGCCTCCTTCCTGAATCCTGCAAAAAAACAACGATTGGAAATATCAAGTTTTTCGGCCAGTTCTTTCAGATTATCGAGTTCATTCCCATTGCCAATCACAACACAGGCGGAATCTGACCGGGCGGCAACAAGTTCAAGTAACAGTCGGGTATTCTTAAGTCTTGAAAGTATTGCAGCTGTGCCAATGACTTTTAATCCTCTGTTCCTGAAATGATCAATTCTCATTCTTATATCATGATCAGACTCTTCAAAGCTTACTTTTTCAGGTATTCCGTTATGAATAACTTTAAGCTTTCCTGAAGGAAACGACTTTGAATAATAGTTCCTGACCGAATTTGAAACACAAACAAGCTTATCGGCTTGTTTCCAAAATAAAAGCCATATTTTGCCAAAAACTACAGAATACAGCCTGTTACGTGTAAGTAAAAATTCCTCGGAAACCAGGCTGTGAATTGTCGAAATATGGCGTCTTATCCTTTTGCGGAAAAGAAAGGCGATCATATCGGGCCGTATCCCATTCGTATGGATTAAATCATAATCTTCAAACCGGAACCTGGAAAGGCTGAACTTCAGCCAGTGGTAATCGAATTCTTCTTCGTCTTCTTTTGGCTTGCCAAGGCAGTAGAGTTCAACTCTCAGATTTTCTATTCCGGATAATGAAGCAACCAGCGATTTCATTACAATCGACGGTCCAAGTAATACCGGACGGGTAATAATAATCGCAACTCTCATCCTCCACTAAACTAGTATTGGTTAAAAGGAATGATTCTATTTCAGATCTGAAACGTAATTCCTGTAAACGGATTCAATACCTGCCTGCAATCCTGTTGTTTCAGTCCAACCGAGACTATTTATCTTACTTACATCCAGCTGTTTGCGAAATGTTCCATCGGGTTTTGATTCATCCCATTTCAGTATGCCGTCAAAACCGGTGATTCTCCTGATTGTTTCGGCCAATTCCTTTATAGTAAGATCCTTTCCTGTGCCAATGTTGATGTGGGTGTTCCTTATTTTGGGGCCCAGGGCACGGGGCTCAGAGCGAGGGGCAAGGAGCGCAGGGCACAGGGAAGAGAAATCAATGTTGTTCATTACAAACAGGCAGGCGTCGGCAAGATCGTCAGCATAAAGGAATTCGCGGTAGGGTTTTCCTGTGCCCCAAAGGGTTATGATTGTGGAATTCGGATTGTGGATTTCGGATTGGCTAATGCCATACTTGCCTAATACTTTCAGAATTTCCTGTTCGGATGCTAATCCTGAAACACCTTCTACGGGACGTTTATCAAGATCGCTACGCAAGGCCTGCCAGTCATTGTTCATAAGACATTTGCCAAGGTGCATCTTCCTGATCAGAGCGGGAAGAACGTGAGAGGTTTCGAGGTTGTAATTATCATTCGGCCCGAACAGATTGGTAGGCATCACCGAGACGAAATTCGTTCCGTATTGGATGTTGTATGATTCACACATTTTTATGCCGGCAATCTTGGCTATTGCATAAGGCTCATTAGTGTATTCGAGTTCACCCGTAAGAAGATAGTCTTCTCTTATCGGTTGGGGGCAATCAGCAGGATAGATGCAGGAACTTCCCAGGAACAGGAGTTTTTTTACGCCGTGTATAAAACTCTGATGGATTATGTTATTCTGAATCATCAGATTTTCATAAATGAACTGTGCCCTGTAGGTATTATTCGAAATTATTCCTCCAACCTTTGCTGCAGCCAGAAAAACATATTCCGGCTTTTTCCTTTCAAAAAAATCAGCGACAATTTTCTGATCTGTAAGATCATAGGGAGGAAAGGGAGAATAAATAAGGTTTGAGTAACCTCTGGCCGCTAATGCCCTTGTTATGGCACTTCCAACCATTCCGTTATGGCCCGCGACATATATCACTGAAGATTTATCCATTTTGAAGATTTCGGATTGCGGATTTTTGATTTCGGATTTGGGCGATTTTCAGACTAATTCTGATCTTTTCTTTGCCTTTTCGAAATCCGATTCGACCATCAGTCTGACCAGATCCCTGAAAGTTGTCTTTGGTTCCCATCCAAGCTTTTCTTTTGCTTTTGCGGGATCTCCGATCAGAAGATCTACTTCGGTAGGACGGAAATGACGTGAATCGATACCTATAACTTCTTTACCAGAGGACCTGAGTATCCCCTTTTCATTCAAACCTGATCCAATCCATACTATTTCCTCTCCAAGAACCATGAAAGCCTCTTCGACAAACTCACGTATTGAATGAGTCTCATTTGTTGCAAGAACATAATCGTCCGGTTCATCGGCCTGCAGTATTCTCCACATTCCCTCAACATATTCGGGGGCATATCCCCAGTCGCGCTTTGAGTCGAGGTTTCCCAGTAAAAGCTGGTCCTGCTGCCCAAGAACAATCTTTGAAGCAGCAACAGTAATTTTTCTTGTAACAAAGGTCTTCCCGCGTCTTTCACTTTCATGATTAAAGAGGATGCCATTGCTTGCGAAAACATTATACGCTTCCCTGTAGTTCACAACCACCCAGTAAGCATATAGTTTGGCAGCAGCATAAGGACTTCTGGGATAGAACGGAGTTTTCTCTGTCTGAGGAATTTCCTGAACCTTTCCATATAATTCAGACGTTGAAGCCTGATAAAATCTGGTCTTAACTCCTGCTTCCTTAATTGCGTCGAGGAAACGGAGCGTACCAACGCCATCCACTTCAGCAGTATACTCAGGTACCTCAAACGAAACCTGTACATGCGATTGTGCACCGAGGTTATAAATCTCGGTGGGCTTTATTTTCTCAACAAGACGGTTCAGATTGCTCGAATCGGTAAGGTCACCATAATGAAGGAAGAATCTTTTGTTCAGATAGTCGGGATTATTGTAGATATGATCAATCCGGAAGGTATTGAACGAACTTGACCTCCTTATAATACCATGTACCTCATAACCCTTATCAAGCAATAGCTCAGTTAAATATGATCCATCCTGGCCGGTTATACCGGAGATCAGTGCGGTTTTTTTTGAATTTTCCACAACGGGGGCTTTTTAAATAGTTATACTACATCCAATAATCCTTGATCCTGATCTTTACCCTTATTGAATTTGGAATATTCTTCTCACTGATAAAGACCAGATATCCTCCCCCGCCAGCCCCTGAGAGTTTCCAGGCCAGGGCTGTATCCCTGTAATTATCGATAACACGGGATATTTTATCGTTAAACATTCTTGGAAACATAGCCACCTGTGAATTAAAAGAAGAAAGGAATCCTTTTGAAAAGGTATCAATATCCTTGTTAATTAGTCCTTCCCAGGCAAGCTCTGCAGCAGATGTAAGGTTTTTTACATTTTCCGCGGTAATATTGGTTTCTTCAAGCACTACAAAGTCGGAGGGCCGTGGCCAAAGGGTAACCATATACAGTCTTTCCTCGAGCCATTTAATAATTGAAATATCGGTTATAGTCTCAATTTTAGAAGGCCAGTACTTTCCGCTCTCATAATAGAATCTGTTTATTCCAGGCATTGCGATTCCGATTGAATCCTGTGAGCCGCTCACGTTTTCAGTACCCGGATCATTGTCGTACCTGAACAGAATCTTAGCAAGTTTCTCGGGATTTTCCATGGGAAGCTGATCATTCCACAGTTCAATGGCTTTCTTTCTGGTAGAAGTAGCCATGCCAGAACGCTCATTAAACTCAATAGTCGGCTCAATTGAAGTGGTTATAGCCCATCCGGGGTGAAACTTTGAAACATAGGGCTGGTCAATCCATGTTCCGGCCAGATCGATCCTGTATGGTATAGGAGTCTCTTTTCTCAGTGAAGTAGTTGAACGGGCCGGGAGATCGGCGTGTGGAATCCTTTTCAGGATTTTATATTCAATTTCCATATCCCTGCAGATCTGTTCCTTCTCAGGCGTATGGCCATCTTCATTTACAACCAGAATATCCGGACCGACCTCTTTAAGGTCGTCAAGAAAGTCAATAATGCCGCTTCCCCTGTTAATCTTCACATTATGAACGCAGGCCAGAGCCTGAAGCATGTATAAACGCTCTTCTTCCGAATTAATCGTATTTCGGCCTTTCAGGTCATATACGGTCCTGTCTGATCCAAGACCAACATAAAGATCACCGAACTGCGAAGCTTCCTTCAGGAAGGCAATATGGCCCGAATGAAGAATATCGAAGCAGCCGCTGACAAAAACTTTTTTGCGGTTAGTTGTTGACATTTTCAAATTAGAAATTTAGATGAAAAATATATGAAATTAAGACTGTGCCTCAGCTATAGCCTTGAGAACATTAAGGCTTTATCAACTTACCCTGGACTGTTCTGTGAATTCAAATCTGCTTGTATAACCCGGCACTATTTCTTTCATTTCGGCTATAAGCTGTTCCTCCGATAATTTATAAAGCGATCCGAGGATCTGTTCTATTTTAGTAAGCAGGAAATCATCATCAGCCTCAGCTACCTGAGCAATACTTATCTTTGAATTATAGGTCTGAACTCTTGGTTCGTCGCCATTAAACAGCTCTTCAAATAACTTTTCCCCGGGGCGCAAGCCTACAAATTTTATTTTGATATCCTTATATGGCTGAAGTCCTGAAAGTAAAATCAGGTTTGTGGCTATATCGAGAATCTTTATAGGCTCACCCATATCGAAAACATAAATATGTCCTCCATTTCCCATGAACCCTGCCTCAAGAACAAGCTGGCATGCTTCAGGTATTGTCATGAAGAACCTTGTAATTTCCGGATCAGTGATCGTTACAGGACCTCCTTCAGCAATCTGTTTTTTGAAAAGGGGTATCACCGAGCCGTTCGATCCGAGTACGTTCCCAAATCTTGTTGTTACAAATTTTGTGTCAGAAGATGAGTTTACAGAGACCGCCTGAGCCAGAAGTTCACAGATCTTCTTTGTAGCACCCATGACATTAGTTGGGTTAACCGCCTTATCGGAAGAAATCATCACAAACTTCGCTACATGGTATTTCAGTGCAAGTTCTGCTATATTCTTAGTTCCGCCTACATTTACCCTGAAAGCCTCATGAGGATTGGCTTCCATCATAGGGACATGCTTGTATGCCGCAGCATGAAAAACAACTTCGGGACGGTGTTTACGAAAAATATAATCCATGCGCGGGCGATTAGTAACATCGCCTATTATCATTTCGTAATTACAACCCGGAAATTTTGATTTCAATTCATTATCGAGATAAAAGCATGGTGTCTCAGCCTGATCGACAAGTATAAGTTGCTTATAATTGAATTTGGTAAGCTGCCGTACAATTTCCGAACCAATTGAACCTGCTGCTCCGGTAACCATGATAGTCTTGCCACGAAGGCCTTCCGATATCCTTTCAAGGTCAAGTGTAATTGGATCACGGCCCAGAAGATCTTCGAACTGTACCTTCTTTAGCTGCTTTATCTGCAGGTTGCCATTCAGCCACTGGTCGAACGACGGAGTCTCAAGAATCTCGAGACCAAGGTTAATGACTGTCTGAACAACTTCTTTTAAGCCACTGGTTGAAAGGTCTTTTATCGCAAAAATGAACACCTTTATATCTTCTTCCTTAATAAACTCTTTAGTTAAGATATTTCTGGAGAATACAGGAAAACCATCTACTTTTTTACCCTGAAGCTTTTTATCATCATCAATAAATCCTCTTAGCCTTAACTGACCGTTATGATCTCCCTCTATTACTCTCTTGACAAGCATTCCAAGATCTCCGGAACCATAGATCAAAACGTTTTTCCGGTCATGGGAGCTTGAGGAGGCGAATTCATAGAACATTTTTACAAATACACGAAAGAAGAACAGACATACTGTAACCGCGCCAAAATGGATAAAAATTATTGAAAGTGGTACATTGAACAACTGACTCCATTCGTACTTTCTGCACAGGAGAGTTACAACAAAAAGCACAATCAATGATGAAAAGTTGGTAAACAGAATTTTGTAGGTATCCCTGATAGTTGTGTGTCTGATCATCCCTGAGTAGGATTTAAAGATCAGCATAAAAAAGAAGTATACGGATAAAACTAACAGAGCCTGATTAAATGAGGTAGAGATATCGAAGGTATACATCTCGAAGTTGTACCTCAGCATATATGCAATCAGAAAAGAAAAATATACAGCTGCCATGTCAACGAGCAATACAAGCCATCGGGGAAGGGAATGATCTCTGTATAAGTTGAATAACCTGTCTTTCAATGATTCAATCATATCCATGATATGTTTATGCGAAATTATGCAAAATTTTTGATTCTTCATCTATATTTTGTCCGGGAACTCCTTTTAAGTAAGGATATGGACAAATGGTTGCCTTCAAATATGACATGCTTTCGCCCCGTCAGTCACATAATACTATACTGTATTTGCCTGACTCTGTATTAATTACAATATTTTTGTAACAAATGTTACAAATTATTCCAAAACCATTTCACAGACTCTTCGAGTCCTTGTGCTACGTTAAGTACAGGCGAGTAACCAAGAAGGTCACTGGCCTTCTTAATGGAAGCCAGAGAGTGTGCTATATCACCGCCCCTTGTTGGTCCGTAAACCGGTTCAATAGTGAGGATCTCCCGGTCATAGCCGCCAGCAAGTTCCCTGATGGTAGAATAAAGCTGATTCAGAGTGGTACGTTCACCATGAGCTACATTGTAAACCTGATTAAGGGCATTCGGGTTTGTTGCTACAGCAGCCAGATGGTTAGCCTGTACTACGTTGTCGATATAAGTAAAATCGCGTGAAACAGAACCGTCACCGTTAATAACGGGAACTTCATGTTTCATAAGCATTTTTACAAATTTTGGAATAACTGCTGCATACGCCCCGTCGGGTGCCTGACGCCGGCCAAATACGTTAAAATAACGCAGGCCCACAGTATCGATTCCATATGTCTTGTTAAAGTTTGAGGCAAACAATTCATCTACGTACTTTGTAATGGCGTAAGGTGAGAGAGGGGATCCGATGACCTCCTCAACTTTCGGCAGATCGGGATGGTCGCCATAAGTAGATGAACTGGCAGCATAAATAAACCTTTTTACTCCCGCTTCGTTCGAGGCGAAAAGCATCTTTACGAATCCTCCTATATTGACATCAGTTGAAGTAACCGGATCCTTGATTGAACGGGGAACCGAACCAAGAGCAGCCTCGTGATAAACTACATCAGCACCACTAACTGCCCTTTCACAATCCTCATAATTCCTGATATCGCCTTCAATGAGAGTAAACCGCGGGTTATTTACAAAACCGGCCAGATTTTCACGCTTGCCGGTCGAGAAATTATCAAGGCATACTACCTGATTCCCGGCATCAAGCAGTGATTCAATCAGGTTCGAACCTATAAATCCTGCTCCCCCCGTAACCAGCACCTTGCTGTTCCTGAGTATCCGTTCCATAAGTTTTTTGTAATAAAATTAATACTATCGTTTCCGAACCATGACATTACCAAGCCTCAATTTTCGAACATCAGGAGAACTTCCTTAAGGATGAATTCAGCAGCCTTTCCATCGCCGTAAAAACCCGGATATTCCAGCATAGAAAGTGAATCATACATATTATTAAACTCGTCAGTTATTTTAACCGGATCGGCATCAACCAGTCTGGCAGTTCCATTGTTTACAAGTTCAACCCATTCCGTCTCCCGCCTTAAAACCAAACAGGGCCGTTTGAAGAAATGAGATTCCTTTTGAACACCGCCTGAATCGGTTATTATCATTCGGCTGTTCTTTTCAAGAAGGATCATTTCAAGGAAGGAAACCGGAGGGATTATTTTTATCAGCTTGCTGCCGAATAATTCGCAATATAAACCGTAAAGATTCTTTTTCAATGAAACAATGGTCCTGGGATGCAGTGGCATCACAAGGGTTATATTTCTTTCTTTGGCAAGCGATTCGAGTGTAATCAGAATATCATTCAACCTCTCAAAATCATCCGTATTAGTATCCCGGTGTATTGTTACGAGTATGTAGTTATCTCTTTCCAGCCTGAGGTTGTCGAAGAAATCAGTCTTCTTCTTCTCTGCAAGCGCTGCAAAAAACTTTGAATTATCGTACATTATATCTCCTGTAAGATATATTTTAGGATTATCAATAGTATAGGGAGGGCTGTTTTCGGGCCTGAAGCCTTCATTCATAAGATTCTTGAAAGCGGCATGCGTTGGGGCAAACAGAAGCGTGGAAGAATGGTCGCTGACTATCCTGTTGAGTTCTTCCGGCATTGTTTTATTGAATGATCTCAATCCTGCTTCAATATGGATGACCGGAAAATGAAGTTTCGATGCGGCTATTGCTGCTGCAAGCGTGGAATTTGTATCACCGTAAAGAATTATACAGTCGGGCTTTTCCTTAATAAGAATATCCTCAATACCCGATATCATAAGGGAAGTCTGCCTGCCATGACTGGCAGAGCCGACTCCGAGATTATAATCGGGTTTATTAATCTCAAGTTCCTCAAAAAAGACATCTGACATTTCCTTGTCATAGTGCTGTCCTGTATGTACAATTATTTCAGTTATCTGTCCGAAATAATGCTTTTTTATTGCTCTGCTGATAGCTGAAGCCTTTATAATCTGAGGCCTCGCGCCAACAATATTCAGAAGTTTTATATGCGACATTGAACTGGTTGAATTATTCAGGCGTCAAAGATAGAAAAATAGAATCTTATTCAAATTCGAATCAGACCGGAAGAAATTTAACATTACAAATTTACAACCTGATTCCATGACTACTATTTAGCATAATTGACGGCCCTTGTCTCCCTGATTACAGTTATCTTGATCTGACCGGGATAGGTCATCTCATTCTGTATCTTGCGCGCAATCTCGAATGAAAGTCCTTCTGCTTCCTTGTCGTTAACTTTTTCTGCACCAACAATTACCCTAAGCTCCCTGCCTGCCTGAATAGCGTAAGTCTTCGTTACACCAGGATACTGCAGAGCCAGGGATTCAAGTTCCTTAAGTCTTTTTATATATGATTCCACAACCTCGCGACGGGCACCGGGACGAGCGCCTGAAATCGCATCGCAAACCTGTACTATCGGGGCTAGAAGGGTCGTCATTTCAGTCTCATCGTGATGAGAACCAATGGCATTGCATATCTCTGGTTTTTCCTTGAATTTTTCGGCAAGCTTCATTCCGAGTATTGCATGTGGCAATTCAGGCTCATCATCAGGAACTTTTCCAATATCATGCAGCAGGCCTGCACGTTTTGCCAATTTAGGATTTAGTCCGAGTTCCGCTGCCATTATAGAGCAGAGATTCGCTACTTCACGTGAATGCATAAGCAGGTTCTGTCCGTATGAGGAGCGGTATTTCATTTTACCTATCATCCTTATCAGTTCCGGATGAAGCCCGTGAATCCCAAGGTCGATTGTAGTCCTTTTTCCTACCTCAAGAATTTCTTCCTCGACCTGTTTACGTGTTTTTTCAACCATCTCCTCAATTCTGGCAGGGTGAATCCTTCCATCTGTTACAAGCTGATGCAGGGCGAGCCTTGCAACTTCCCTCCTAACCGGATCGAATGCTGACAGGACTATTGCCTCGGGAGTGTCATCAACTATAATCTCGACACCAGTGGCAGCTTCAAGGGCCCGTATATTCCTGCCTTCGCGTCCGATGATACGACCTTTCATTTCATCCGATTCAATATGGAATACGGTAACTGCATTTTCTATAGCATTTTCTGCGGCAACCCTCTGTATGGTCTGTACCACAATTCTTTTGGCTTCCTTGTTGGCAGTCATTTTAGCCTCATCGAGGATCTCGTTTATATACGACATGGCCCCGGTTTTGGCTTCCTCCTTGAGTGATTCAATCAGGTTGTTCTTGGCTTCTTCAGCAGAAAGCCCGGAAATTGTTTCGAGCTGTTCAACCTGTTGTTTATGAAATTTGGCGAGTTCTTCCGATTTCTTCTCGACCATCTCAAGCTGTGAGGTCAGGTTATCACGTAAGGAATCAGTTTCGTTTTTCTTGCGTTGCAGTTCTTCAATTTTTTGAGAGAGTGTTAATTCCTTCTGTTTGATCCTGTTTTCAGCCTGTCCTATCCTGCTGTTCTTTTCGTTAATTACCTTTTCATGTTCTGTTTTAAGCTGGAGAAATTTTTCTTTTGCCTGAAGGATCTTCTCTTTCCTGATCACCTCGGCCTCCGATTCCGCATCGCTGATTATCTTCCTGCTTTTATTTTTCAGGGCTACCTGCCAGATAAGGTATAAGGCAGCAAAGCCTAATACGAGCGCCGACAGCAGAATTACCAGCAGCAGCCCGTTACCCATGTTTCCTATCAATAATGTCATTATAAATCAATTATTAGCGTTAATATAAAAAAACCCGCAAAGTTCCTCCAGCTTTTATAAAACCCCATGTCTGAATGGCTGGAGCCACTAATCCAGTTCGAACGTCCACTGTCCCGCGTAGCGGGAGCCCGACGAATCGGGATGAGGCCTGTTCTACCTGCACTAAGGAGGACTCCAAAGTTTTAACTGTTGAGTTTCAAAAATGAATGAAGAAACAATGCGGGCAAATCATTAATATTTTAAAGAACGTCATTTCTCTTTTTCACAGAACTGAATCTACTTTCTGAATCAGTTCCCTGAGGGCGTCGGGAAGATAATCTTTCTCGAGTTTTTCCTCTTCCTCCGTAAGCTTAATCACATACTGAAGGGCGGCCATTGCCAGAAAATCCTGTACATCCTTGTCAGTGTACTTCTGTTTGTACTGCAGGACCTTCTCATTTATCATCCTGGCAGCCTTCCTGATCTTTTCCTCGTTTTCCCGTTCAACCTTCAATGGATAATACCTGTCGGCAACGTTTACCTTTATCGATAGTTTATCATCCATTCTTATATCTTATCTGTTCAAAAGAGCAACACATCTGTCAATTTCCCGCACAAGTTCTGTAATCTTTCTCTTTGCCTCACCGGCGTTTTCGCCGCCGCTCAGCAATGCTCCCGTTAATTTAACTCTTTCATATTTCACTCCGAGAACCCTTATCTGCTCATCTTTCTCCTTCAGCACCGATTTCAATGCTTCATTTCCCTTTCTAAGATCCTCGGCTTCACTTTTCAGGTTGTTAAACCTGCTAATTAATTCATCCAGTTTCCTGTTAAGTACAATCAATTCTTCGTAACCCTGACCGGACATATACATTTCTTTACCACAAAATTAATATTGTTAACGATATTTTCAAAAATTTAACATAAATACTTTGTCAAACTGGTTCAGAAGTTTAGTTTTGCACCTCGTTATTAAAAAAATGTCACACTGATGCTCTCCGGCAGACTATTAATTATTGCAATATTCCTCTTTAACAGCCTGAATTACTCACTGAAAGATAAATCAATTTTTATTTCTCCGGTAAAGATCCCGCTGCAATTCTCTTCTAACTTCGGAGAATTAAGAAAAGACCACTTCCATTCAGGGGTCGATATCAAAACGCAGGGTGTTACCGGAAAAGAAGTTCTGGCTGCGGCCGATGGCTTTGTTTACAGGATAAGCGTTTCGCCTGCAGGTTTTGGTAAAGCTCTTTACATTAAGCATCCGTCGGGTTATTCCACCGTTTATGGCCACCTCGGGCGTTTCAGTCCCGAAATCGAAGAGTACGTCAAAAACAGGCAGTATGATAACAGGAGTTATCTGGTCAATCTCTATCCCGACAAAGATGAATTCCCCGTTAAGCAGGGAAATGTAATTGCCTGGTCGGGGAATTCCGGAAGCTCAGGGGGCCCCCATCTTCATTATGAAATCAGGAAATCGGATAATGAGTTTCCGGTTAATCCTCTTTTGTTTGAATTCGGATCGGGCGATAATATTGACCCGGTAATTGAAAGACTGGCCATATATCCCTCAGGGAAAAATACCCTTATAAACCGAAGCAACAGTACAAAGAAAATTAATGTTGCAGGCGGACATGGCAACTATTATATCCCTGCAGAAAACACCATCACAATCAGCGGCCCTGCAGGATTTGGCATCAAGGCTTATGATCTGATGAACGACAGCTATAACAAATGCGCTGTCTACTCGATTGAATTCTCAGTCGACAGTATCATTCTGTTCAGGTACTCGATGGATGGCTTTTCATTTAATGAATCAAGGTATATTAACAGCCATACTGACTATGAAACCTATCAGAAGGAGAAGATTTTTTATGAGAAGACCTTCGTCATGCCCAATGACAGGCTGAGTGTGTACAAGGATGTCGTAAACAGGGGAATTTTCAACTTTAACGACAACCGGATCCATCATGCTATTATTACAGTAACTGATATCCGGAAAAACACTTCGACACTTTCATTCAGGATAAAGTCAGAAACCGGAAAACTTCCTTCTGCCGGCAAACAGCCTGCAAAAGCAGATAAGATCACCGAAATAATGCCATTCAATAAAAGCAACAAGTATACTGCAAAAGACATAATTGTAAATATTCCGACAGGGGCACTTTACGATACTCTGTTCTTTGAATATAAAAAAGAACCCGCTCAGCAAGGGATGTATTCTGATCTGCATCAGGTGCACAACAGGTTTACCCCCCTGCACAAGGCGTATAATCTCTCAATAAAACCTACACGAATTCCTGCCGGCAAAGAGTCGAAACTAGTCATTGCAATGACAGGCATCGACCAGAAGAAATACGCCATAAGCAGCAAATGGTTGGATGGTTATATGACCGCAGATTTGCTCGCATTTGGCAGTTTCTTCATCAGCATTGATACTGTGGCTCCGGCTATTTCACCCGAGGGACTCGTAAAGGGAGCTAATCTTACAGGCAAAAAAGAACTGAATATAAGGATCACCGATGATTTCTCGGGAATAAAATCGTATGAACCAACAATAGATGGAAACTGGGCGCTTTTTGAATACGATCAGAAGAATAACCTGCTGACCTACAGGTTCGACGAAAAAAGGATTACCAGAGGTTCAAAGCACAAACTGCTGCTTAAAGTGACCGATAACAAAGATAATTCCAGGACTCTAAGTTCCTCGTTCACATGGTAAAAAAAATCCCGGAACCTGCAGGAAATTTACCTGCTGTTCCGGGAAGGTTGTCAGATTGTTTGAAAATTATTCAAAAGAAGATTAGTAAAGTTTTGACGGATATACGCCTTCGCTGATCATCTTATTTATGCTGTCAACTACAAAAGGCTTATCCTCGCGGTAGGTAACTCCAAACCAATGTTCGTTGCTCATCAGTATCTGTATTGTAATCTCTCCGTTCTTAACGAATTTATCGATCGAAGTAGGGATATCAAGCTCGGCTTTGGGATCCATTCCGTTTTTATCAATGAAATTCCTGAATTCGCCGCCAAGAAAGGTATAGCATGAAGGTTTGAAGCCCCAGAGGTTCATCGATACAACTTCATTTGCGGTGAAAATAAGATCTTTCCCGTCAGGCCCGGGAGCTTTTGCACCAGTCTCTGTTCTTTCGATCTGACGTGTTTCAACAATATCCTTAAGAAGTCCGTTTTCAACACCGCAAACGCCTCTGTTCACATGACCGTGCTCCGACAAGGTGTTTCCCATTTTATATCCAACGATGCAATAGTTGTTTGGGTCCTTATCGTCTACAAGAAAGTCGCGCAGTATCCTGAACGAATCAACACCATAATAGTCGTCAGCATTGATGACGCCAAATGGTTCCTGAATTGCCTTCTCAGTTACGAGGATGGCATGGCTTGTACCCCATGGCTTTGTACGGTCCGGTGAAACCGTTACACCCTCGGGCAGGTTGGTTATTTCCTGGAAAACATAATCAACTTCGATTTTGCCCTTAAGCTTGTCAACAAAGCGTTCCTTAATCTGATCCTCAATATCGCGCCGTATAACAAAAACTATTTTGCCAAATCCGGCACGTATGGCATCGTAGATTGAATAGTCAATTATTGTTTCCCCTGAAGGACCTACCTGATCGAGCTGTTTGTTACCGCCATAGCGCGTTCCCATTCCTGCTGCAAGAACTAATAAAGTTGGTTTCATATATTCTAAATTTTGATTATGTACAAGTATACAGAAAATTTTAGAAAACTGTTATTCCTGAATAAAAATTTGTGTTGCATTACTCCATTGCAATATAGTTTTATCCTTAACTTGTGCCATCGGAATTATTAACGCCAGGGGGCGATCAACAGACATAACATAGGGTAATAATTAAAAATATGAATCGTGAATTTTAAAGTTGAGATATGTGTCGACAGTCCGGAATCAGCTATTCTTGCACAATCAGCAGGAGCCGACAGAGTTGAATTGTGTGATAACCTGATTGAAGGCGGAACAACCCCTGGTTATGGGACAATTGTTACGGCAAGAAAAAATATCGATATCGGGCTAAATGTAATCATACGTCCCCGTGGAGGAGATTTCCTCTACAGCGACCTCGATTATGATATTATGCGCAGGGATATTGATTTTTGCGGAGAATGCGGAGCCAATGGCATAGTGATAGGGATACTGCGTGCCGACGGGACAATCGATGTGGAAAGGACTGCAATGCTCATCGAGATGGCTCACCCGATGGAGGTCACATTTCACAGAGCATTCGACATGATTCGTGACCCGTTTTCCGGACTGGAGGATGTAATAATTACAGGTGCAAACAGGATTCTTACTTCCGGACATAAAAACCAGGTTCCCGACGGGACTGAATTGATAAAGCAGCTTGTCGGCAAAGCTCATAACAGAATCATTATTATGCCAGGCGGCGGAATTAATATTTCAAACATCGAAATGGTAGCCAGGTCAACGGGAGCCGGGGAGTTTCATTTTACAGGAAGAAAAACTATTGAAAGCTCTATGATTTTCCGGAAGGAAGGTATTTATATGGGCGGCCATCCTGATGTTCCGGAATTTTCACGTAAAGTTGCCGATCCCGGCATAATAAAAGGGGTAATAGAGATCCTCACTGCAATTTAAAGTGTTCAGGTTATTTTTTAGTTACACAGAGAAGCACAGAGAAGCACAGTCCCGAGTACTCGGGAACACAGAGAGTCGCTGCCTCGTATTATCTCTGTGGCCCTCTGTGGTCCTCTGTGGTCCTCTGTGTAACTCTGTGTTAGTTCTTATTTAAACTTTGTCCTGAACACTCCTTAATATTTGGGTGTTTGGTTTAAAGCAGATATCTTTGGAATCATTTATTTCAAATAAATTTAAATCATAGTTTATTATAAATTCAGTTATTAATATGAAAAAACTCGTTTCCCTGGTTCTCTTGATGATCCTGGCAGCCATGTTGCCGGAGCAGGTAACAAATGCCTGTACCAATTTTATCATAACAAAAGGCGCCTCAAAGGACGGTTCGGTAATGATCACATATTCTGCCGATTCACATGTACTTTACGGTGAACTTTATTACTGGCCTTCAAAAAACTGGCCTACAGGCACTTATGTCGACATTTACGAATGGGACACCGGCAAATACCTTGGTAAAATACCTCAGAAGGCTCATACCTATTCGGTTGTTGGAAATATGAATCAGCATCAGCTATCTATCGGTGAAACAACTTTTGGTGGCAGACCCGAACTGGCCGATTCAACCGGCATTGTTGACTACGGATCACTTATTTACATGACATTGCAGAGGGCAAAAAATGCAAGGGAAGCCATTGTGAACTTTTCTCAGCTTCTTACAGACTACGGGTATGCAAGTTCAGGCGAATCTTTTTCGATTGGTGATGCAAATGAGGCATGGATTCTTGAACTGGTAGGAAGAGGTCAGGGTAAAAAAGGGTCAGTCTGGGTTGCACGCCGCATCCCTGATGGCTATATTTCAGGCCATGCTAACCACCCCAGGATTACCACCTTCCCACTTGCTGACGGAGTGAAGTCAATAACTTCAAAACAGTTTGATAAGATTAATAATCCTGAAGTAGAAACAGTCTATGCTTATGATGTAATAGACGTTGCCCGCAGCTACGGATGGTTTAAGGGAGAAGACAAGGATTTCAGTTTCAGCGATACCTATGCTCCCCTGGATTTTTCAGGTGCAAGGTTCTGCGAAGCAAGGGTCTGGTCTGGCTTCAATATGGTCAGCAGGGAGATGTCGAATTACCTCGATTATGCAATGGGTGAAAACCTCAGTAACAGAATGCCTCTCTGGATCAAGCCCGACAACAAGCTCGGACTTAAAGACGTGATGGGAATGATGAGAAATTACTTTCAGGGAACACCGATGGATATGTCAAAAGACCTCGGAGCAGGCCCATACGGAAGCACAGTACGATGGAGGCCCATGCAATGGAAGGTCGACGGAGTAAAGTATATTCACGAAAGGGCTATTGCGACCCAGCAGACTGGTTTTTCATTCGTTACCCAGAGCCGTTCATGGCTGCCAGATGAAATAGGAGGCATAAACTGGTTTGGTGTTGATGATACCTATTACACTGTATATTCCCCAATGTACTGCGGAATAACGAAGGTTCCTGAAACCTTCGCCGTAGGAAACGGAGATATGATGACTTTCAGCGATAATGCTGCCTTCTGGGTATTTAACCAGGTTACTAACTTTGCATATACCCGTACCAGCCTTCTTATCGATGAACTTCAGGCAAAACAGAGTGAGCTGGAAGACGGTTACGTTGTAAAAACAGCCGAGCTTGATAAATCAGCCGCTGCCCTGTACAAAAACAGTCCGGCAAAAGCCGTTCAGCTCCTTACTGACTTTTCGGTGAAAGCAGGGAATACAACTGTTGCTGAATGGAAAGATCTATACAGATTCCTTTTCACAAAATATGTCGACGGAAACGTGAAGACAAAGCAGGCAGTTCCCATAGGATATAACAGGGTCAATCCCAAGGTAAGCCAGCCCGGCTACAGCGAAGAATGGCTGAAGGCGATAGCAGGGAGCACGGGGGATAAGCTTAAGGAGAAATAGTCGTGCAAGTCGTGCAAGTCATGTAATTAAGAAGGGACCTGCAAGACCTGCAAGACCTGCAAGACTGGCAAGACAACCAGATAAAGTCAAAAGCCGTCGAAATATTTTTACAGATAATTCGGATTATCAAATTTTTATTTGTAAGTTTGCGACCGGATTTTTGAAACCAAATGTGAGATTACAAAATACTTTGCGAGATGAATTTAATGAATATTGTTGAAAAAGAGTTTGCGGTAAAAAATGAATTCCCGAAATTCGGAGCAGGAGACACGGTTACTGTCCATTATAAGATTAAGGAAGGTAACAAGGAGAGAATTCAGCAGTACCGTGGCGTTGTAATGCAGCGCAGTGGCGCAGCTGTCAATGAGACCTTCACTGTAAGGAAAATGTCGGGTAATATCGGCGTTGAAAGAATTTTCCCGATTGCATCTCCCTTTATCGACAAAATAGAGGTAAACAAATATGGAAAAGTTCGCAGGGCAAGAATCTTCTACCTTCGTGACCTCACCGGTAAAAAAGCACGTATCCGCGAAAGGAAATTCTAGGATTTTTATGAAATAGAAAAAAGCTGCCCCTTCAGGCGGCTTTTTTTATTCTTCTTTTCTCAATTTCATGTAACAATAGAAATCTTATTCTTTATGATACTCTGTGGATCTCTGTGCTTCTCTGTGGATCTCTGTGTCACAGGATTTAAGAACTAACACAGAGAACACAGAGGTTCACAGAGTTACACAGAGATCTTTTTAACTAAAATGTTTTATATCTATAGTTAATCTATTTGATATTTTTCAATAAATCATCACTCTTAACCTTTGCCTCATCGACCAGCTTTGTTGCCTGAACATCGGCTTCCTTAACCAGCTTATTCGCATTTGCATCGGCAGTCTTCCTTATGGCATCGGCTCCCTTCTGTGCAGCCATCTTTGTCAGGGTGTTTTTTGTTGATGCATCGTCGATAAGTTTCTGAGCCTGGACATCTGCCTCCTTACGCATTTTCGCAGCAGCATCTGCCGCTTCCTCGCGCATTGTCTGGCCTTTTGCCTCAGCTTCTTTTATAAGCCTGGCAGCTTCCGCCTGTGCTTCGGCCGATGCTTTCTCCTTTGCTTTATCTGTTGCAGTGCCTATTGCCTGGCCTACGGTCTCCTTAATTGCGGCCTTCTCCCCTTCCGACGCATTTGCCATTGACTTACCAAAGACCGGAGCAACAACGGGCTTGCTGAAAGTACCTGTTACTGAAACATTAACCTTAAGCACTTCGGAAGGCTTGAATGAAATCCCGAACGATGCTGCCTGGGCAGAGATATTATCGATCAGGGAGTTAACAGAACTTCCCAGGTCCGACCGTGGAATCTCAGTTTTTACGAAGTAGTTAATTGTCTGGTCAATACCCTGATCACCGCTGATATTCATCCTAAGGTTACCTGTTTTTACATCAAACGGATTGACATAGATTCTTCCATTGTCGATCCTGAAACTCGCAGTTACGTTTTTGAAGACGTTATTATATTTATCACCAAGTTTAAGAACCTCTTTCATCTTATCGAAGGTTGCAGATTTCACAAGAGCTATCTCATCAGACTGTACTTTGCCGGCGCCTGATATTGAATTTATTACAGGCATCATATCCTTACCCAGAAGACTCTGATAATCAAGTGTAAGATTAATCTTTCCATCAATTCCCTGGGCTGCCGGAGCAAGCTTCTGAACCGAGTTAAAGGTATCGAATGCATCCTTGACGCCGATATTCTGAATACCGAACGAGGCCTTCATAGTTGGTTTCAGGGTATCCCTGGTATCATAGTCGGCGTTCATTGAAATTAATCCGCCAAGAATATTCATTGCAGCATCCTTTACGCTTAGTATTCCGTTCCGTACTATAAGATGCCCCTTTACATTCCTGGCATTAATCTTATCGTAACGCAACTCATCGATCAGTGCGTCAAAATCAAAATCAAGGTTTTCAGGGACTTTTATAAGGGCCTGTGCAGTTTCATTTTCAGCGGGGGCAGGCGACGAAACATCAGCCGGAGCTTTTCCGGCTGGAGCATCGGCGGTTACAGTGCCCGCGCTTTTTACTTCAGAAGTACCCGATGACATAGCCGACATAATTTCGGTGACGTCAGTAACCCTTGATCGCAATGAAAGATTACCCTTTAAGGTTTTGTCGTTGAAAACGTATGGGATATAGTTTTCAAGCCGGCCGGTAAGTGCAAAATCGCTCTTCCCTCCCACGTTCATGCTTCCATTCGATAATGTCGCAAAAGCCGGAGTGAATCCGAAATCAGCACTATTAATTTTAACTTCGGGATATCCCGTCATTGCAACAAGCATATTTTTTATCCCCATCGTACCTGAGGCACTGAATTTGTCATATTGACCTTTATCAATCATTGACATTCTTCCAGCCATTTGAACCGACATATCAATCAGTCCCGACAGGCTGATGCTATCCATTGGAATTGCCTTCGACAGAGAAGCCAGGTCGATGCGTCCCTTCATTGAACCTTTTATATCCGGATCGCTCATGGGCGTTTTAAGATAAAGAGTCATGTCGAACGGATTACCGGCAAGTTCCATGTGAAAGGGATCGATGGCAACTGTTGTCTTATCGTCGTCTGTTCCGTCATAATAGATCTCCGATTTGACATTTATATTCTTTAACTGTTCAGGAAGGGACGGATAGCTTATTAGTCCGTTGGATACTGAAAAGTTCAGGTTGACGTTTGGCAAAGTACTGTCGGCATCGCTATAAACCCCTACGGCCTTGCCCGACAGGGCAAATTCGCCGCTGGTCGTGAGATCTTTATAATCGCTCATATATACTGAGGGAATTAGAGACATAAGCGATTTCAGATCCGATTTTTCCGACTGGAACTCAATATTTGTGGTAATATCGTCGCCAGGCATATCGACGGTGCCCTTGAAATTGACTTTAAGATCATTTAGTGTGAGATAATCGTCTCCGAAGGTAAAGCTCCATTTATCGAGATTTGCATGCATATCGAGTTTTGCTTCAGCAACTGTCTTGTTAAGATATTTTACGCCATCCATGAGATAGGTGAATTCTCCTGAATTTGCCATAATCTTAAGTTCGGTCTCGCTGGCTGTCATATCGCCGCTCAGGGTAAGGCTAAAATCATTCAGCCAGGTTTTCATGGCAAGGCTCTCGTCAAAGTAGGTTACGGAGCTGTTTGTGACCACGACCCTCTTCAGGAGTACTTTCATGCCAGACGAAGCACCAACTGCAGGAGAGCTCACTGCAGGCGCTGATGTTGCAGGTGATGTTTCCGAAGTTCCGGCTGTTTCTTTCATTATGTCGTAGTTTGCCGATCCGTCGTTCAGATATCGTACATTCAGGGCTGCGTGGTCAATAATAACGGTTTTAATTTCATATCCCGATTTCTTAAAAAGGCTTGAGAGGTTAAGCACCATGTCGAACGAACTGATATCCGCAAGGGTATCAGTTGAGAATTTATCCTTTCCGACCACTGAGAGGTTGGTGATTGAAAAAGTCAGGTTTGGAAAGTTACGGAAGAAGCCCAGTTTATAGTCACCGAAGGTAACAGTAGCGTTTACTGACTGGTTGACCAAATCAACGACCTTTGTTTTGATCTTGTCCTTGAACAGTATAGGTATGGCAATGAGCAGTATTAATAAGAGAATGACAACTCCTGCGAATATTTTTACGATTTTACCGGTGATATTTTTCATAGCAATGATAGTTTACAGAAATCAACAAATTAGTAACCGAACAGTTTTGATTACGAGAATTAAAATTAATTATTATATCCGGGAAAAAAAATTTGTTATATTTGCGCCTTCAAAATGGGTTTTAGCTTAATTGTCCCGGGAAATTGGGATGGCTGCATACCATAAGAAAGTAAAGGACCTGTAGCTTAATTGGATAGAGCATCTGGCTACGGACCAGAAGGTTGGGGGTTCGAGTCCCTCCAGGTTCACTTCTGATTAAAATAGTCGGCAATAAATCAGCTGATTACAATTTCAAAAAACACTCCAAGTACTGTTTAAGTACGGTAGCCCCCCTCACCGGGGGCTTTTTCGTTTTCTTGCTGAAACCGGACACCAATTCCTGAGTAAAGCGGACACTGCTTCGTGCTGAAAACGGACAGTAAGAATTTGCATGTGAGCATGGAGCCACTATCGGGATATGATTTTTAAATATAAAATTTATGGAAGATTCATTATAAATTAGCATTTTCAATAAATGGAAAAACAATTACTATTGAAAGTTAACAACAACCATAAAATCTTTTGTTGACGAATCTGTTTTGTACATTTCTTATTTTAAGTTGGAAGTCTGGTTATGAAAAAAGTATTTAGAGTGAATGAAATCAGGTTAATCGTTGGCCTGGCGTTGACAGGCTTGTTGTGTGTTGCATATGCGGTGAAGGCTCCCGGAAACGACATTGTATTGAATGATGCAGATGATCAGGAAGTAGCCCCTCTTGTGTTACAGGCGCTTGACTATACGGAGAATCCTGTTGATATTCCGAATCCGGACAGAGGCGCCTATAGAGGCCGATGGCAGAATATATCGCCGAATTCGGTTAATGAGACTAATTCGCCTTTTGGTATTACGCCTGAAGTAGATCACCGGGTTCCTGTTGACGCAAATTCTGTGCTGTATCATGGGAGACAGGTGCCGCCTGTGGAAGGTGATGATATCGAAGAGACTCAATTTTATAATGGTGTTAATCAAAACGCTAACCCCTACGTTGACGGTACCGGGGTCTCGGCTCTTCCTTCAATATCATTTATGTGTTTTGACTTGTGTAACTTTTCGTCGAACGCCTTCCTCTCGGCGAAAGATGCTTTTGGTTACAAGGATGATGGATTGTTTGCAGACCCGGGCACCGGAGCAACAAGAACAGGAAAAACTCAACCCCTGACATCGTTTGCGCTTAATTATATGAGAGGCCTGCTTCAGAAGGTGAGAGATGGCAACGGTGTAGCCTTTGTGAAATTTTCTTATGACGGAAACGGGTTTAATTATATTGAACCCCATAAGTATCCCAACCTGAATCTCACTGAAGGACTTATACAGGGACCTGAGCCAACATTCGTAACTGATAATAATCCTTCGGAAATGTGTAATGTACCAGGTTCTGAGGACAAAAACTGGATCCAATATCATATCTGGCAGCTTAAACCCATTTTCAATGAATTCGAAGACATAATCATGTGTGTTAAAACGGGGATGCTTGGTCCATGGGGCGAACAGCACTCATCTGCTGAAGCTCAAAGTGTAAACGCTTATAAAATGCTTTTGGATGCATATCTCGACGCTGTTCCATCTTCGCGTGCGCTGTTAACACATGCCGGCGGATTTTTGGCATGGTATAACGAAACATATGGGACCACCTATACCTTTACTAAAATAGACGCCATGCCGGTTCCGCCAAAGGGTTCGCCGGAGGCGCGTTTTGGATTTTTCAACGATAGTTATGCCGCTGGAAGCTGGACTGACAATGGCTCGCTCTCCGAAGGAGATGCTATGATCAATAGAAAATACGGTTTTAGTACTTATGATCGTTACAGAGTTATCACATGGCTTAATAAGCAAAACAAAATATGTCAGGGAGAAGGAGGAATAGGCGATAATGTTTTTGGCAATATGCCGGGTGCTATTATAGAGGCCCAACAACTCCGGACAACTGCTTTGAATATGAGACATGGTAGTTATTCCAGGTGGAATAATTTTATCTATAATTATACAAACGTAACCAGGCCGGTTCAGTTCCCAGCCAGCGAAGATGAAGTAGTGGGAAGGGCTTTTACGGGAGAAATTAAAACTGCAATCTTCGACCCTGTATATGATGGCAGAACCGGGCTGGAATATTTCCGCGACAGAATGGGCTATCGGCTGGTTTTGCGTGAGGCAAAAGCAAGTGAATGGGTAAAGCAGAATGGTACCCTGAGGTTCGAAGGGAAGATCCAAAACGTCGGTTTTGGTAATGTTGTCAACCGAAAAAATGTGTCGGTAATTCTGAAACCTAAAACCGGTTCTGACTTTTACATTTCGCTTACAGGCCTCGACCCGGGGGATTGGCTGACAGATGAGAGTGGTAACGGCAGACCCGACAATGAAGCTTCATGGCGTGATTTAAACTTCTCGGTTAAAATGTCCGCATTTGGCAGCGTTCCTGACGGGGACTATGATATTTACATGAAGATAAATGATCCCAAAGAACAAAGCGCTAACAAGCGGTGTATACAGTTTGCGAATCACGATATCTGGAATACTTCACTTGGTGCAAACTTAATTGGTTCGACTAAAGTTACCCCCTAGATTTACATCGACAAAGGCGTAACCAAAAGAGCGATGCCGGCAACTGTGCTCATCCTCCCGTTGTAGCCAATGATAGTGCTGTACAATAATTTCGAACTTAGACAACCTATTCCGTTGCGGTGAAAAATAAATTAATCACCGCAAATATGCGGTGATTAATTCGTATATTTACCGCACAATAGTATTAGGTTATGGAAAAATACATTTACGAGTACAAAAACTGGACAGATTTTTCGTGGCAGGACAAAGCCATAAATGTTGTATTTGGAGAGGTTCGACTTATGCAAGGTAAAATAATAGGGCATATGAACGCTTTGGGCTTTCTTGCTAAAGAAGAAGCCACTCTGGCAGCCTTAACTTTAGATGTTGTAAAATCTTCAGAAATTGAAGGCGAATTGCTCAATTATGACCAGGTACGTTCGTCCATTGCAAGGCGTTTGGGCATAAACACCGCAGGACTTGTAGCGAGCAGCCGCCACATTGAAGGCGTTGTAGAAATGATGCTGGATGCCACCCAACGATTCACTTTACCTTTAACCGAAAAACGTTTATTGGGTTGGCATGCAGCACTTTTTCCCACTGGGTTCAGCGGACCATACTTAATAGAAGTGGGAAAATACCGAACTGGCAAAATGCAAGTTGTTTCGGGTGCTATGGGCAAAGAAAAAGTACATTACGAAGCCGTAAAGCCCGAATTAGTAAAAACGGAAATGGACAAGTTTTTAGATTGGTTCAACAACGAAAACTGCCTTGACCCTGTTTTAAAAGCCGCTATTGCACACTTTTGGTTTATAATCATTCACCCCTTTGATGACGGAAACGGCAGAATTGGAAGAGCCATATCTGATATGTTGCTTGCCTGTGCCGAAGGTAGTGGAGAACGTTTTTACAGTATGTCTGGCCAGATATCAGCTGAACGCAAACGCTATTACGAAGTATTGCAAAAAGTGCAACATAGTTCAGGTGACATTTCCGAATGGATAGACTGGTTTTTGCATTGTCTCAAAAATGCGATGCTCTCCGCAGAAAACACCACACAAAAAATATTGCGTAGAGCTAAGTTTTGGAAATTACACGAACACACATCCTTCAACGAACGCCAACGCTTAATGCTTAACAAACTCTTTGACGATTTTGAAGGAAAACTACAAACTTCAAAATGGGCGAAAATTGTCAAAACCTCTACCGACACAGCCTTACGTGACATAAAAGACCTGGTAGAAAAAGGGATCCTGAAACAAACCCAAGAAGGAGGACGAAACGCAAACTACGAATTAGTAGACTTTAGTTTAGAATAATCACTGGCTTTGTTATACTCAGCAATAGCTTCGGCAAGCTCACCATGTTATGCAAACAGGCACTTAATATTATCTTTTGCTTTGCTATCTTAGTACCTTATTAAACATGAAGAAAAATCCTTATTACATTTTTTAATTAATTGAAACAAAGCACCTCCTTATGGGCGAAGAACAAAAACGTATTCTTAACCAGCAACTCTGGAACATTGCCAACACCCTCCGTGGTAAAATGGATGCCGATGAATTTCGCGATTATATCCTGGGATTCATTTTCTATAAGTATCTGTCGGAGAAGATGGAATTATATGCAAACCAGATACTGAAGGAGGATAAAATAAGCTATCTCGACATATCCGAAGACAGTTCAAAAGGACAGGAATACCTCGAAGCCATTAAGGAAGAATCGCTTGAAAAACTTGGTTATTTTCTTCTGCCTTCGGAATTGTTTAAACATGTTGCTAAACGGGGTAATGGTAACGGAAAGGAAGAGAGTAACTTCATCATAGAAGATATACAGAAAATCCTCATAAACATTCAGAACTCAACGATGGGTACCGACAGTGAGGATGATTTCGACCATCTGTTCGAGGACCTCGATTTGAACAGCACGAAACTTGGCAAGTCGGTTGAACAGAGAAACGAAGTAATCGCCAAGGTCCTGAGCCATCTCGACAAGATTGACTTCCAGCTCGAACAATCAAAAATCGATGTTCTTGGCGATGCATACGAATATCTTATTGGTCAGTTCGCCAGCGGTGCTGGTAAGAAGGCAGGCGAATTTTATACACCGCAACAGGCATCAAAAATCCTTGCCCGAATAGTTACCCTGGGCAAGACAAGAATAAAATCGGCCTATGACCCTACAGCAGGTTCCGGATCACTAATTCTCCGGCTTGGTAAAGAATGTGAGGTTCTGAAATTCTACGGACAGGAACTTAACCGTACCACTTACAACCTGTGCCGGATGAACATGATACTTCATGACGTGCATTATTCCAGGTTTGATATAAGGCTTGAGGATACCCTCGAACACCCTCAGCACGCCAAACTCGATGCCGAGGCGGTTGTTGCAAATCCTCCCTTTTCAGCACAGTGGAGCGCCAATCAGCTGTTCATGACCGATGACAGGTTCAGCGAATATGGCAGACTGGCGCCATCATCAAAAGCTGATTTTGCTTTTATTCAGCATATGATATACCATCTAGCAGAAAATGGTGTTATGGCCGTTGTTATGCCTCATGGTGTTCTTTTCAGAGGTGGCGCCGAGGGACACATCAGAAAGTACCTTATTGAAGAGAAAAACTATCTCGATGCCGTTATCGGACTCCCTGCAAATATTTTCTACGGAACATCAATCCCGACATGCATACTTGTATTCAAAAAATGCCGTGAACAACCCGATAACATTCTGTTTATTGATGCCAGCCAGCACTTTGAAAAGGTAAAAACACAGAATTACCTTCGTGATGAGGATGTTGACCGGATACTCGATGTTTATGAAAAACGCATCGAAGTAGAAAAGTACAGCCGAACAGCCTCTATTGATGAGGTGAAGGAGAACGATTACAATCTGAATATCCCAAGGTATGTTGACACCTTTGAAGAGGATGAATCGATTGATATCTCGTCTATCGCTGATGATCTTAAAGCATTGGAAACTGAAACTAAAGCTCTGGATAAGACTATAGCTGATTTTTGTCTGGAATTGAAAATAGAATCACCTTTTTAATTATTTGTTTATGAAAACAGAAGATATTAAACAGATGTTTACAATGTTCGAATCTGCTGCTTCAGAATTGGAAGGTATAGAGTGCTGGAGTGCCCGTGAATTGCAATTCTTACTTGGATATAGCAAATGGGAAAACTTTGAAAAGGTAATTCAGAAGGCAAGGGCAGCCTGCACTAATGCAGGTGAAGAGGTGGATTATCATTTTCCTGACGTCAGGAAAACGATAACCATGCCCAAAGGTGCTGAAAAAGAAATAGATGATATCCTTCTTACCCGTTATGCATGTTACTTAATTGCACAAAATGGCGATAGCAGGAAAGAAGAAATAGCCTTTGCCCAGAACTATTTTGCGGTGCAGACACGTAAGGCTGAGTTGGTTGAAAAGCGTTTTCTGGAGTATGAGAGGGTTAAAGCCCGTGATAAGCTGAGTCATACGGAAAAACAACTTTCCGGAATTCTATACGAAAGAGGAGTTGACAATCAGGGTTTTGCCATAATAAGAAGCAAGGGGGATCAGGCACTTTTCAGGTTGAATACTCAGATGCTCAAGCGGAAAATGGGTGTGCCGGAGGGCCGGCCCGTAGCTGATTTCTTGCCAACTATTAGTATAAAAGCTAAGGACCTCGCTGCTGAGATGACAGGCATTAACGTACAAAACAAGATTTTAAGAGGGCAGCCTAAAATTGAAAAGGAACATGTCGATAATAATTTAGCCGTGCGAAATATGCTCACCCAGAGGGGGATTATTCCTGAGAATTTATCACCTGCTGAAGATGTGAAAAAACTTCAGCGAAAGCTTGAAGGCGACGAGAAAAAGGTATTGAAAGCTGCAAAGAAGAAGAAATAATGGAAATGCATTCAAAGATTCCGCAATTGCGTTTCTCAGAATTCGATTCTCAATGGGAAAACGTGCGATTGGGAGATATAGCAATATTTTCCAAGGGGAAAGGTATATCCAAAAGTGATATTGAGGTTGATGGTTTTACCGAATGCATTCGATATGGGGAATTATATACCTATTATCACGAGATTGTTGAAGATGTGATTTCGAGGACAAATATCAATAAAGCAAATCTGGTTTTTAGTGAAGCTAATGATGTTATTATCCCTGCATCAGGTGAAACCCAGATCGATATAGCAACAGCTTCGTGTGTTTTACGATCAGGCATTGCCTTAAGTGGAGATCTAAATATCATTAGGACAAAGAATAATGGTATATTTCTTTCTCTTTATTTAAATAATAAAAAGAAACTGGAAATAGCAAACTTAGCTCAAGGTGTTTCCGTTGTTCATTTATATTCAAAGCAGTTAGCAACCCTTCAATTAAATCTTCCATCTCTCCCCGAACAACAAAAAATCGCCTCCTTTTTCACCGCCATTGACCTTAAAATTTCCCGGCTTAAACAAAAGAAAAATCTGCTGGAACAATACAAAAAAGGGGTGATGCAGAAAATATTCTCTCAGGAAATCAGGTTCAGGGATAATGATGGGAAGGAATATGGGGAGTGGGAGAAGGGGAGATTGGGAGACTGTTTGGATTATATTCAACCAACAAAATATATTGTAAACAGCACTGAATATGATAATTCGTATTCTACACCGGTGCTTACTGCTGGCAAAAGTTTCATATTAGGCTATACCGAAGAAATAAAGGATATTTTGTAACTAATCAGTACTTAAATTGAGCTAAAGTTAAAAGTGAATAAAGTTTAAAAATGTGGTGTTATTAACAATTTGCGTGGCGTAATTAA
>CAIMVD010000271.1 GCA_903844815.1 uncultured Bacteroidota bacterium
CCTGATGTATCTTACTCATTTCGATCCGAAATTTGAAGAAGCCCTTTTGATTATTAATCATGAGGCTATTCCCCTGATCCTGGTCGGTAATGAATGCGGTGCACACCTTAGTGTTTCGCCATTATACAACAATGGAAAGCTAAGACAGGAGCGATATCAACCCTTTTCGCTCATCAGCCAGCCAAAAGATCAGAGCAGGCAACTGAAAACAATATTCGGGGATGAAGGCATTGCCGGCGACTCCAGAATCGGGTGCATTGGATGGAAATATTTCACGAATATTGAGTTCGCTGATCCTGAAAAGATGATCGAGATTCCCTCATTCATTGTTGAGATTCTTCGTTCAATCTGTGGCTATGACAATGTATTGAATGCAACTGATATCTTATTGTCGCCGCGTTACGGACTTAAAACGAAATGCTCGGTACACGAGATCGCCTTTTTCGAGTATTCCAATGTCATGGCCTCTGAAGGGATGAAAAACCTTCTCAAAAACTTCAGATACGATGTAACTGATTTTGAAATGATACGGGAATATCAATATACAGGTTATCCCCTGAGCTGTCATATAGGAATGAAGAGCTCAGGCAATCAGAATATTGGGCTCTCGGGTCCCGTGGGAGCATTAATAAGAAAAGGAGAGCCTTGTTCAACTGGCATTGCCTACTGGGGCAGCAATATTTGCAGGGCAGGCTGGGTAGCCTATGATGAAAATGATCTTCCAGAACCAGCTAAAGAATATGTTGAGAAATTTGCTGGTCCCTATTTTTACGCATGCGCGAAATGGTATGAAAACCTTAGGATAGGTGCCAGGGGAGCTATTTTACAGGATATTATAGATACCCTCCTTCCCTTCGATAAATTTGCAGTATTCCTGAATCCCGGGCATCTTACACATTACGAAGAGTGGGTCAGCTCCCCGATTTATAAAGATTCGGATGACGAGATCAGGTCGGGAATGTATATGCAGGCCGATATAATTCCACGATCAGGGGAATTCTTTTCTTCAAGAATGGAAGAGGGGATAATAATTGCCGATAGTGATTTGCAGGCTGACCTGTTGTTACATTATCCGGATGTTTATGCAAGGTGTATGAAACGACGCAAATTTATGATTGAAGAGTTAGGATTTAATCTCCCATACGAGATCCTGCCTTTGTCGAACATACCGGGCATTGTTCCGCCTTTTTTCCTTAATTACAGGAAAATACTCAGCCTTAAATCCTGACTGCCAATAACTTATTTTTATTTACTTTGCTTTAACTGTTCTCCTTGTTTTTAATACGGCTTGTATAGTACATCGAAATCCCGATGGAAATAGCAGATAGAAACAACAGGGCCATAACCCTGTAGATAATCTCGATACTTTCGAGGTCGACCATAAACAGGTATAAAGCCGCAAAGATCATTGTACCAAGCGCCATGTACCTGTATTTAACGTTTTTAAGAACTATACTAAATACGAAGTACACAAGTGCTGCCATGATCCAGGAAAGAGTTATGAACTGCTTGGGAACAGCATGGTATAATGCCAGTAATATCATAATAAATCCTTCAATCAGATAAAGGTTTCTCATGATATGAGTCTCGATCTTAAGTCTTGAACTCTGCCAGTTTATAACTCTTGCCGAAATAATTGCAATAAGTGCAAAAGAAAAATTGACACTGTCAGTTGATTTTGATGAGAGGAGATAGACAAGCATAATAAACAGAAACAGAAGGCTGTTCATAATAACTATAAGCCTGTTTTTGAACCAAAGCGCCATTGAGACCACAACAAGGCTCTGTACTGAAAGCAGAAGATATACTTTTGGAAAACCGTATAAGCCATATAAAGAAATACTCATTGCCATGAAACCATACAAGGCATAAAATGCCGAGGCAAAATTCCAGTCCGATTTAGAATGAAGCAAGGCAGAATAAAGAAGACAACAAACTGTAATTACCAGAAAAAGAGCAACATAATTATTACTAAAAAACCTCAGCACTGAAAGGGCAAGCAAAAAAGTAAAGAAAAGACCATTTGTAAAAGTTACCCCTGCAAAAAATCCATCGGCGTTTGATTCACTCCTCCTGAAAAGCATTAAAGAGGAATATAAAGCGCCAAGAAGGAACAGATAGATGATACCATAATGATGGTCGCTGATCATAACCATCGGGTGCCCCATGATGGGATTCCCGAAAAGCCACATGAAGAAAACAGAATAGGTCATAAGAATTGTCAGGATGACCAGTGGCTGCCATCTGAACCTGTAATAATAGTATACAGATACTGCTGCACCAATTGTCACTATTGACAGGGTCAGATGAGTTGAATCGGTGACAAGCGCGGTTGTTAGTACAAATATCAGGGATATTACAGAAAGGGTTTGCGACTGGTTCCTTACAGCCCAGTAAATCTGGTAACCGGTTACAGCGAAAAGAAGCGCCACCTCTATCGATTTCTGCCCGATGAGTGGCACCTCCGAAAAGAAATGCAACCTGACAGTAATATAGAACAGAAGGACCTGTCCCGTAATTTTAAACATGAAAGCCAGCGGAACATTTGACTTCTTAAGGTATTTGGCAAGGAAAAATATTCCTGCTGCAGATGAATAGCCCAGAATGGCAGAGATTAAACTCTGTCCTGAATTCATAAGATATTGTGCAAGGAAGGTAATTCCGAAAAAAAGAACAATATTCCCCAGTGAGGCAAGCCCGTATCTCCCGAATAACGACTCGAGGCCTTTTTCTTCCTCATCTGACTCAGTAGCAACCGGCTTTGAGTATTCGCTCCATATTTTATCCTCAGCGATGAAGGCCTTGTCCTGATCAGTCAATGCCAGGGCTTCCTCCATACGGTTCAGCCGCATTTCAATGGAGCGAAGATGATTCCGGATTCCTTCCATTTCAATTTCCTGCTCTGTCATAAGAATTAATATAAGTTAAATACCTATTCAAAAGCACAATCAAATCACCGGCAGGAAGAAGCTTACTCCTCCACTTCCGGAACCATTTTCCAGGGCGGTAATAACCAAAGAAGAAATGTAAGGATTCCAAATGGGAGAAGTAGCCAGAAGATAGCCATTAATGTCCCATCGATACCAATAAGACCAACTTTAAAACTGGTAAATCCCGAAAAACTCTTTGAAAAAAGCTGTCCTCCGATAACCACGTTCCACCTCATTGAATAAACACCAATCAGCACCATGATGCCTGTAATGAAATAGAGCGTTTTCCTTAGTTTTATTTTTCCCTTATAAAACTGGAGGAATGCAAGTACCCCAAGAGGTATCAAAGTCCCTATCAAGCCCTGAGAAATAAACAGTGTAAGATAAAGTTTTCCCTCTACAAGGAGTTTGATAGTTTCAAAGGATTCTTCAGCCACATATATCCTGTGTATCTGGTCGAGGCCCTCAATTGTGAAATCAAGTATCAGGACAAAGAAGAGATATTTGCCTATTGCGTCAAGAACATTTACATCAAGAGTACGGGTTCTGATATAAGAAACTGCCATATATATCAGCATAACCATCGCGATGCCTGACACCATTGCAGAAAACAGGAAAATTATCGGCATCAGCGGGGTCGACCACCAGGGATTCGCCTTTATCGATCCGAATATGAAACCGACATAACCATGGAGTATGAATGCTGAAGGTATACCAACTACCGTAATAATATAGCCCAGCTTTCTGTCCCAGGATACAGTCCTTGGAGAGATATCATTGAGGCCGAGAGTAAGTATACGGTAAACCCATTTCATTATTCCTTTTTTCTCTTCAGCCCACACAACCATACTATGACGGTAATCGAACCATATTTCAAGCAGAAGAACAACCATCAGATACCACAGATACACAAAGCCGAATATAGCCATGGCAGAGGAAGAATGCGGAGTAATCATTATCTCATAAGCCCTCTGTGGCTGGGCAAGGTGGCTTATCAGGGGCATGGTTGCAACCAGCAGGAAAGAGAGAGCCGTCAGAAGTGCAATCTGGTATGTTGGTTTTAGCACCTTATCCTTGAATACCCTCTCAAGAGACGCAAGTATAAAAGCACCGGCAACAAGCCCGGTTATAAACGGATAGACAACGATAAGTATCCCCCACTGGAGATCAATCTCATTAGGGAAAATATAACCCTGGATATGCGACAGGATTTCGTAAAGATGAGGATAGCTTGATTCCATATTATCGTACCTCTGAACTTAATGCGTTATAATAGAGTTTTGCACCGGTATTCAGGTTTGGCCTGAGCACCTGGGTAGTATGTTCCTTAAGGAACTTAACAATCTCACTGTTTTTGTCCCTAAGATTGCCGTACATTCTTGCACCGGTAGGACAGGTTTCCATACAGGCAGGCGCAAGTCCCTTTTTAATCCTGTGATAGCAGAGAGTACATTTGCTTGCAACTTTCTTCACCGGATGAATAAACCGGCAGCCATAGGGACAGGCCTGAACGCAATACCTGCATCCGATACAGTATTTTTCATCAACAAGGACGATGCCTTCAGGACTATCGTAGGTGGCACCTACAGGACAAACCTGAACACAAGGCGATTTGGCGCAATGGTTGCACATTTTAGGGACGAAGAAAGATTTAAAGATCTCCTCGTCAGGTACGGTTTGCGTAAATCCGTCGATTCCACCATTGGGTGACTGGATCTCCACACTCCCGTCATTCTTTACCGTATATTGTTCAACCCAGGTACGAAAGAAGAAAGGCTCCACGGGAACATCATTTTCATTTTTGCAAGCCTTGGCACAAGCACCGCATCCAATACATTTTTCAACATCTATTACTATTCCGTACCATGGCAGGTTCGGATCTTCAGGTTCTGCTGCATAAACAAGATACTGACTCGATTTAAGCAAAGAATAACCCAAAATAGCTCCGGAAGCAGTTGCTGCTGACTTCAAAAACTTTCGTCTCGATGATTTTACTCCTTCATTTCCCATGGCTGGTGCGGATTATGACATTCAATGCATTTCTTATCAGTATTGTGTTCGCTTAACTGCACCTGAACAATAGTGCCTGGCTTTTTCGCCGCATTCTTTCCATGGCAGTTGCCGCAAAACTCCCTCGAATCCGGTTTAAGAATGTCGGAAGCCTCCCCACTAAGAACATGCTTCTGGCCAGGGCCATGGCAGGTCTCGCAATGGATTCTGGCATGCACATCTTTCGCCTTAAGGTCTTCAATGTCCTGATGACAGTCTAAACAGGCCTGCTGACCTGCATAGTGGATTTCAGGCAGGGCATTGTCGGCAAGCGAATCCCCCCGGTAATGACCATACTGTCCGAATGAATCCGGAACAAGAAATTTTCGTAACACGAGAAACAGTACAATGAATACTGCAAAGGCAATCGCCAGTCGCTTTAATTGTGGTGGAACATAGAACTTCATAAAGAGAATTTATGAGTGAAATTCATATAGTTGGTCAAATATAAAATCAGGAGGAACTTATCCCCCGAAATATGATATATATGAGCCTGACAATTAATTATTTAGAAAGATTATAAACTACCTCTTACCCGCTGTTCAGACAAAAAATATTTCAAATCATCACAGGATGGGCATTTCGGTTTTCAGTGTTAATTAATTAACAGCAGATCTGGTCATTGCGTGATCCATTGTCATTAATCCAAATACCCAAAACAGCAAGCAACTCTCCTATCTGTTCCAAAGTATGAACTGATGAAACAGTAATCCTCAAAACATACATCCCGGTATTTACAGGGTAAATAATAAAAGGAACAATAATGCCATGTTCCTTTAAAAATTCCGATAACTCCTCAGCTGTCTCCTTCAATTTGAAACAGAGCGGAATAATCGGAGTTTCTCTTGAAAAAGTCAGGTATCCGAGTTTTCGGACTCCGTCAATTATCATTTTTAAGTTTCGGTGAAGTGAGGTTCTTAGTTCCGTGTGCTGCATCATTATTGTCACCGATGCTGCTGATGCTGAAACAAGCGGAGGCGGCAGTGAGGTAGAGGCAAGATAGGTGCTCGATTTTTCCCTGATTTTACCTGTCAGTTCCCTGTCGCCGGCTATAAATCCGCCATATACACCGCCGGCCTTGCTCATGGTTTCAGTCTGGTAGATGTTAGTTGCCGATTCGAGATTGAAATGCTCGGGCGTCCCTCTCCCGTTTTTCCCGAGAACCCCTGTTGAATGTGCGTCATCAACAACGATAATCGCTCCATACTTTTCTGAAAGTGCATGAATCTTGTCAAGAGGGGCTATCTCTCCTGTGAGAGAAAAGACTCCATCGGTAATTATTAAAGGTTTGCCCTTATTGTTGGCCTTTAAAAGACCTTCAAGATGATCAGGGTCACAGTGATTGTAGACTAAGATTTCTGATATATCAGAAGGAATGCCCTCCTTAATGCTGGAATGTGAAAATTCATCCATGAAAACCGAGGAGTAATTACCTCCGAGAGCCGTTAGCAATATTCTGTTCCCCATGTAACCCGAGCCGAAAACAACGGCATCTTCTTTATTCTTGAATGTCGCAAGGAGTTTTTCAAGTTCAGTGTGTATTTCGGAAGTTCCAGTTGTCTGTCGTGCTGCGGCAAAATTCAATCCGTATTTTTCGATGGAATTTATTGCCGCTCTTTTCAATAATGGATTATCCGCAAGACCCAGATAATTATTCCCTCCAAAAAAAGAGTAAACCTTATCGTGCAAACAGATGTAATTGCTGACAGCGCTATTTGAAACAATCATACTTTTAATCTCATGAATTCAAGTGAAGATAACAAATTTAACATTCTTAACTCACTTTCCCTTAATTAATGAGCCTGCTAAAATTCAGGTTTATTGATCCTGCTATTTGCAAGTATTTTCTTACAGTGAATTCGGTTATCTTTAAATCAAAAATACCAGCCATGAAACCACTTACCGTTACAGGTATCCGTACGTTGATTTTCTGTCTCTCCTTTCCTTTAATATTCAATTGTATATCGTGTAACGGAGACCGCTCCTCAGGTAAAAGCGGGCAAATTTCTCCTGTTCTTTCCGGGTCATCCTCTAAACCTGATATCGACGATGAACCTAATCCTGTATATTCCATACTTATTTTGCCCAAAGCTCCTGTTCCGGGTGAACCTTTCCGCGTTATTGTCACGGGGGGGAAAAATATAGGTGAAGCAGCAATAATTGTTGAAGGTCCGGCGGATAAACCGGAAGCGCTTAAAAGCAAAAACGGCGATCAGTTACCTTACTGGCGAATTGATGATTTTCCGGGTTGTGCAGCCGGCAAATACAAGGTCACTCTGAGTGTGGATTCAAAAGAGGTGAGCCAACTTGATTTTGAAATCTCTGCAGTTCAAAACTCCTCCTCAGCCAAAGTTGTATGGAAAACCCTTCGTTGGTGGAACAGCAGTGCCGAAGCAATCTATTCTGCATGGATAAATGCGTTGTTTCAGGGCTGCGATGAGAACTCTTCATGGAAAACCCTCAACGAAGTGACTCAGAATCCGGAAAGGAATTTTCTATTCAACTATCTCTCCCTGGGGGAGGATGATCCCGACGGAAAAAATAAAGTCATCATGCGGCCCGACTGTGCCGATAATCCATTTTACCTGAGGGCATATTTTTCATGGAAACTCGGACTCCCCTTTGGATTCCATCTCTGCGACCGTGGCTATCTGGGACGAAATCCAGGAACCGGCCTATGGATAACTAATGAAACCTTCACCTCCAAAACCCATCCGGTTCTGGCATTTAATAATTTCCTCCGTAGGGTGGCCGACGGTGTACATTCAGGAACAGCCCGTACAGCGCTCGATAACGGGAATTCGGATTATTATCCTGTTCCTCTTAAACGGAAAGTCCTGCTTCCCGGCACAGTTTATGCCGACCCATACGGACATACCCTGATTCTCGTTGGCTGGGTACAACAAACAAGGGACCGGCCGGGATTGCTCCTCTCAGTAGATGCCCAACCCGACGGTACAGTTGGTATAAAACGCTTCTGGAAAGGGAATTTCCTTTTCAATACCGAAGAAGTTGTAGGAGAACCGGGCTTTAAGGCTTTTCGTCCGATCATTGAAAAAAAAGGTGTTTCACAACTGATGTCCAACAATGAACTTACTGAAGATGCCGGGTATATTCCTTTTTCCCTGCAGCAGAGAAAGATGGAAAGCGATGTTTTTTATCATACTATGGAACGCCTGATCAATCCGGAACCCCTTGACCCGGAGACTGCGCTGCTCGACCTTTTGCAGGCGCTTCATGAGCAATTGCTGGTTCGGGTAACATCAGTAGCGAATGGTGAAGCCTATTTCGTATCGCATCCAGGCGCTGTGATCCCTATGCCTTCGCGGGCAGCCGGAATTTTCCAGGCGGGAGGCCAGTGGGAAGACTTTTCAACCCCAAACCGCGATCTGAGGCTGCTCATAGCCATGGACGCGGTGCTCGATTTCCCGGAACATATTTTACGTTTCCCGGAAGATTTTAATATTTCAAAACTAACATCCCCTCAACAGATTAGTAAAAAGCTCCAGGCTATCCTCGCGGAAAAGAGTTCGGAACTCCCGATCAGCTATACCCGTACTGATGGCTCAGTCATGAAACTTTCGGTTGCTGAAATTCTGAGCAGAAGGGAAGCCTTTGAAATGGCCTATAATCCGAACGACGGAATTGAAATAAGATGGGGAGCTCCTGAAAACAGTGAGGAACGGTCTTCTTGCCGGCGACACGCACCGGCTTTCCAGATGGAAACAATGCGCTCTGTCCGGACATGGTTCAGCAAACGGCTCCATCCGCCCACATAGGAATACATCCGCCATGTTTTAAAAAAGAGAAAAACATTATTGAAACAAATCAGTCCCCGGCATTGCCTGGTTGAGGGCCGGCTTCAGAGTCAACTTTCTTCAGGAAAAAACCTAATAAGTCTGAAATCCTGGGTAAAACAAATTTCTTCGCCAACGAAAAGAGCAGGTTGGAGAATGAAAATACCTTAGTGATATCAACGAAAGCCAGATGCAACCTTGCCTCAATCAGCTTGCTCCTGAAAACAAGCCTTTCCGTTTCGTAACGAAAATCTTCAAAGGAATCTATTTCAGAAAATTTATGATCACTGTTACTTTTCATCTTCTCCGAATTTTGGGAAAAAAAGTTTCATAATGGCTTTTATCACGGGGCGTTCAATAATTTTTTTCCTGAGAACCAGGAAAATGACAAGAATAACAATATAAAAAACCGCAACGCATAAGAATCCAAGTTCATCGGAATTCAATACTGATCCAAGAAAAAAGCCGGCAGCAAACGAAAGGAAAAGCAGGATAAAAAACAACAGGTAGCCGATAATTGTCATATTTATGGCACTGCTCAACATCCTGGAGATATTTTCGGCAGTATGAAGCCGGATGAGATCCAGCTTAATCTCAAGATATTCCTGGATATCTTTCCTTATATTATCAATATCTTCTATCATCTACTTGTGTTTTTTCTAAACAGCTCCTGAAAGATTATCAATCTCTTTCTGGAGTTCAGCAAGCTTGTCTGCCAGGTCTTTTCTCATGTTACCCGTCTTTTGAACAGCCTTTTCCTTCAGAGTTTCAAATTCCTTTTCCAGGTCATCAAGCTTCTGTTTTAGCTGGTCGCGTGTTTCTTTTCCGCTTTTTGGAGCATAAAGTAAAGCGATAACACCGCCTATGGCCGCTCCTGCCAGTAATCCTGTTATGAAAGTACCAACTGGTTTCATTTTGTCAGTTTTTTTTGTTACTATCCGAAATCAATCTCAATATATCAGCACATTAAACTTCCGGGATTAAAATTACTCAATAATTTCCGTTTTATTTTCTTTAACAGCTGCATTATTCATAAGTTGCCTCATATTTCCATGAAACTCCTTTATGAATTTGGTATGGAACCATGGATAAAAGAGATTGTCGCGAAGGGGTGAACCGCTTTTAAAATAGCTGGTATGTACAATTCTGGTGCGTCCGTCTCCATTATCAAAAAACCGGATGGACTGCTTGCCTTTCGATTTATTGCTGTCAATATAGCTGAACTCAATTATTTGTTGAGCCTGATCTATATTGATTATTTCAAAAGCAACAGGAACATTAACAAATCCCTTCATCAGCCTAAGGTTAAGGAAATAAACCTGTCCGGTGTCAATCTCAGGTGAAGGAAGAGTGCCTTCATATACAACAGTATTTGAAGGTTTTGACAGAAGCACTCCAAACCTCACCGATTTCCCGGTCCACATTTTAATTGAATTAACATGCCGGTATGATTCCCAAACCAAGGAAAAGTCGTAATTGAGATAAAATTCCTTCTCCTGGATATTAAAATCTGACTTATTGAATTCCTTCTTCCAGCTTGAATGAATTAATGAAAAGTCAACCATCCGGGCAATATCTTTTGATACCAGGTAATTGCGGACTTTTCGTTGCGAAATATCTTTAAGCTTTATTGTATCTGTTCCCCTTGAAACAGCCGTCTGACACGAGACTCCCAAAAGAAAGAAAAGGAGTATCCCGTTTATACTAACTTTACGTGATAGTTCAGTTTTAAAAATCATCTGGTTTACCTATCGGATAGAATTAGATATTGAAAACTTCTCAGGTTATTACCCTGCAATAATAGCTCTTTTATCAATTAAAAAACCTCCTGATTTAAATTCACCAGATAAAACTCACAAGAAACTGCTTTTCAATCCAATAATCTTTCTTTTTGTTTCATTTCGGATTGAGAGGCTGCATTCTATTCCTGACATGATTTGAAATATCAGTGGACAATCATCTAATTAGGTATTTTACTCCCCGGTTTTACGGGATAACCTGTTAAAATGGAACCCGATTTGCGCACATGAACCAGTTTTACTTACTTTGCACCACTATTTTATACACATCTAAATCAAAACATAGTAATTAATGATATCCGCTAAGGGAATATTTCAGCGCACTGAATTGTTAATGGGAACCGAAATAATGGCTGACATTGCCTCAAAAAAGGTGGTTATTTTCGGGATTGGTGGTGTAGGGAGCTGGTGCGCAGAGAGCCTGGTCCGATCAGGAATTACAAACCTGACCATCGTCGATTCCGACAGGATATGCGTGACAAACATAAACCGGCAGCTGCATGCAACTACTAAGACAGTTGGTGAAGTAAAGACAGATGCCCTGAAAAAACGGCTTCTCGAGATCAACCCGGGTGCTACGATTACAGACATTCAGAAAATATATAATCGTGACAATAATGACTTTTTCGGGCTCGGTCAGTATGATTATATTATAGATGCTATCGACAGTCTCGGCAGCAAGATCCACCTGATCCGTCAG
>CAIMVD010000272.1 GCA_903844815.1 uncultured Bacteroidota bacterium
CTTCAATCAGAAGGGGACTTTTTCAGTGCCCTCCGAATTCGGGACGGCTTCTTTTTTGTATGTCGGGCATAGTTCTTTGACTTGCAGGGTGGAAGTCCCTGTGCACGCCGAGTTGATAGGAAGTGTTAGCGAATGGCAAGGGTGTTTACCGTGAGGTAAAATCTGAAGGAAGCCATCAGCAAAATTGGCGTTTTGACGCATAGAAATCTGATACAAGGCTGAATAACGGAGGGAGAGCGAGCAATGGATTGCGCAAGCCCAAAATTCAACCGTAACCGTTTACAGTAAATCAGACAGGACCCAATGAAAGCAAAGGACTTTATCCCGAGAGATCTTGAGGCATGTCCCAACAGGACTATGGTGTTAGTGATAACGACAAAAGTGCCCCAAGAAGTCAGCAGAAGACATAGTAGCCAAGGCAGGAACAGCCGAGGCGAAGGTCTGAATCTTTAAATTTAAGGAGCAGTTAGTTCAAAAGTCAGTTTATGGAGCGACAGCAAGGCATAGTTTACCAATTGGATTTGTTTGCCCAAACGAGTCTGGAAGCTATACGCCCTTCCCACCACCGTGACACCGTAATTGAAGCGGACGACAGAAAGGAGTTGCAAGTAAGAAGAGCAGGCGAACAAGAACGAGCCTTAGCCACGAATTTAATGCAGGTAGTATGCTCGCACGAAAATATCAAACGAGCCTACAAGCAGGTAAAGCAGAACAAAGGGGTAGCAGGCATAGACAATATGCCTGTAATGGAATTTGCCGCCTGGTTTGTATCGGAAGGGGACAACCTTCTGAAATCACTCCAATCGGGCCATTATCAGCCACAGGCAGTCAAACCTGCAGAAATCCCCAAGCCTAACGGAGGTACTCGCAAGCTGGGAATCCCAACGGTAACGGACAGGATCATCCAACAAGCGATCGCCCAAGTACTAAGCCCGATCTACGAGCAACAATTTTCCGATCACAGTTACGGTTTTCGCCCCAAACGCAGCACACATCAAGCGCTAAAGAAGGCAAGCGAATACGTAGAATCAGGAAATACAGTTGTGGTAGATTTGGACTTAAAGAACTTCTTCGACGTGGTTCATCACAACCGTTTAATGCACCGTTTAGCCGAGACAATAGCAGATAAAACTCTGTTGAAGCTGATACGGAAATACCTGCAAAGCGGTATACTGACAGACGGTCTAACAAGTCAACGCACAGAAGGCACTCCGCAGGGCAGCCCTCTTTCACCACTTTTGTCGAACATAGTGTTAGACGAATTTGATAAGGAGATGGAGGCAAGGGGACACAAATTTGTTCGCTATGCTGACGACTGTAATATCTTCGTACGAAGCCAATTGGCAGGAGAGAGGGTAATGCGGACGGTAAGCAACTTTATCGAAAACAAACTGAAACTCAAGGTGAATAAAGAGAAGAGTCAAGTTTGTTTGAGTAATCAAACTATATTCTTGGGATACACCATTCAATTGGACGGAAACCTTAGCATTGCCGCCAAGAGTCTAGAGCGGATGAAGGACAAAATACGAAAGATCACTAGGCGAAACAGGGGACGGAGCTTCATACAAATCATCTCTGAACTCACACCTGTTCTGCGAGGGTGGTTACAGTATTTTCAATATGCCAGATGCCATAAGCTTTTACAAGGTCTTGATGCATGGATACGTAGGAAACTTCGCTGTTACCGGATCAAGCAATGTAAACGCACGATCACCCTTCAAAGATTTTTGGAAAATCAGGGGGTTGATAAATGGCAAAGCTGGATACTGGCTCTGTCTGGCATCGGTTATTGGCGGAAATCAAATTGCCCACAGTCTCAAATGGCTATGGGCAATCGATGGTTTGATGAGCAAGGCTTGTACAACCTTACAGTAAATTTTGAACGGTTAATTAATTTAAAGAAACCGCCGTGTACGAAAGTATGCCCGGTGGTGTGAGAGGGCGGGGGAGCAATCCCCCCACCTACTCGATTTTAGACAGTTTCTTTAACTTTTTTCGATCTTTTTCTGTCAGGGAAATACAAGGCAATAAAAAGGCCTCCGACAACAAAAAGGGGTAAAGAAAGGAAGCTGAAGGCTTCTATTCCATGTGCCCATGTTTTTAGGTAAATTGTGAATACTAAGCCTGTTACCAGGTATAAAATCCCGGCGATAAGCGGCCGGTTCCATGTAAGGATAATAATCAGAATTAATAAAACAGTGGGGAGGTTATGAACCATGAATCCCAGAAACTTGAGAAAAACACCTGAATCACCGTCAAATGCATCAAATGAAAACAGCATCAGGAACAATGCATAGAGTATTGTGATAACTCTAGGTATCCATATTAAACGGTATTTTCCCATAACTTTGAGGTTTTGATTCGTAAAAGTAAAGATTTTGAATTATCCTTGGCAACATCAACGTCGTTTTAATGCCTATGCGGAGTATTTTCAGCGGGAGTTTGGCACCAGGGTGCAAAAACTCACCCTGGATGCAGGATTGTCGTGCCCAAACCGAGATCCGGTAACAAGGTTAGGAGGGTGTACCTATTGTAATAACGATGCTTTTAATCCATCCTATTGCAAGCCTGAAAAAAGTATTACCCAACAACTTACAGAAGGAGCTGAATTTCATAAAAGACGCTATCGGCGTGCAAAGAAGTATCTTGCTTATTTTCAGGCCTACAGTAATACTTTTGCCGGGATTGAGCGCCTGAAATCATTGTATGCTGAAGCACTCATGTTTAAAGATGTAATCGGATTGGTGATCGGAACCAGGCCTGATTGCGTTCAGGATGAGTTGCTTGACTATCTTTCTGAGCTTAATACCCAGTATTATGTTATTGTGGAATACGGTGTTGAGTCTCATATTGAAGAAACCCTTATCCAAATTAACAGGGGACATACATTTGAAAAATCAGTGGAAACCATTAAACGTACTGCTGCCAAAGGGATCAGGACAGGTGCCCACATGATCCTCGGGCTGCCTGGCGAAACAAAAGATGTAATGTTGAATGGTGCAAGAATTATGAGCCAGTTGCCATTAACAACTATTAAAATGCACCAGCTTCAAATTATTTCCGGTACAAAAATGGCTGAGGCGTACAGAAATGACCCTGCACGCTTCAGCTTTTTTACGCTTAATGAATATATCGATCTGGTTATCGATTACCTGGAAATTTTAAATCCAGCAATCGTAGTTGAACGATTTGCAGGTGAGGTTCCACCCCGTTTTCTGGAAGGACCTGGTTTTGGTCTTATTCGCAACGATCAGATTCTCATAATGACAGAAAAACGGATGGAGGAACGGAATACCTGGCAAGGCAGGTTATGGCAGTCCTGAGCCTTTATCCTTGTAACGGCCTGCTTTTTTTAGGGCATTGGAAATGATCCATTCAAGCTGGCCGTTCGTACTCCGGAATTCATCTGCAGCCCATTTTTCTACGAGCTTCAACAAGTCAGGATCAAGCCGGAGTACAAAAGCTTTCTTTTCAGCCATGACTATTGGTGCAAGGTGCCTGTATTGATCACCGGATTTGCTGATTTGTCACCACAGAGAACAACCATAAGATTGCTGACCATTGCAGCTTTATGCTCTTCATCAAGGGTGATAATTTTTTTCTTCGAAAGATGATCCAAGGCCATCTCAACCATAGAAACTGCACCCTCTACAATTTTGAACCTTGCAGCAACTACAGCGGTTGCCTGTTGGCGTTGCAACATAGAATGTGCAATTTCCTGAGCATAAGCAAGGTAGGCAATCCGCGCCTCTATAACATTGATCCCTGCCATGCTTAAACGTTCTGTAAGCTCACGTTCCAGCACATGATTTACTTCTTCCCCTCCACCTCGAAGTGTTATTTCTGCCTGCTCATCATCAAAATTATCATATGAATAATGGCCTGCTAATTTACGTACTGCAGTTTCGCTTTGAATCTGCACAAATTTCGCGTAATCATCAACTTCAAAAGCTGCCTTGTAAGTGTCTTCGACCTTCCAAACGAGCACTACGCCAATCATGATCGGATTCCCAATCTTGTCGTTTACCTTTAGTAGTTCAGAATTTAAGTTCCTTGCCCTCAGTGATATTCTTTTCTTCAGAAAAAACGGATTTGCCCAAAAAAAGCCATTTTGCTTTACTGTTCCCTTATATGCACCAAATAAGGTAAGTACGGTTGATTCGTTTGGATTAACAACCAGGAAACCTGCAAAGCAAATGAAGCCAAGCACTGGAAATACCAATGCCCAAAATTGTTGCTGAAGTACAATTAGAAAGATAGCTGGTACATAAAGAGCCAATACTAATAATAAACCTACATACCCTGAAATAGGGGTAAATTCTTTTTCGTTTTTCATTGTTATATGGTATTAAAATGATATCACAAAGATAGTAAATTGAATATTGAGAAGTCAAGTTATTTCATCGTTATTTTTTAAATTTAATTTTGGAATTGTTTGAACTTTGCGGGCAGGTAATATTTAAGTTCAAAAATACTTTAGGATGGATGAATTAATAAACAGGCTTCGGGAAAAGCTGACAGAAAATAGTGACCCTGTGCAACAGGAAGGAGCAAAAAGGTACTTTAAAGAGCCAATCAACTGTTATGGGATAAAAAGTTCACAGGTAACTAATATAGGCAGAGCTTTCTATTCTGAACTTAAGGGGAAGCCCAAATCTGAAATTTACAAGTTCTGTGATGAATTGTGGGAATCAGGTATGATGGAGGAGTCATTTATTGCATCTTCATTTTCATATCGTTTGCATAAGCAGTATGAACCTTTCGACTTTAACCAGTTTGAGAAGTGGGTACATCAAAATATAAGTAACTGGGCTTCGTGCGATGGTTTCTGCAATCATACCATAGGTGAATTTGTAATGAAATATCCTGAATTCATTTCCCGTTTAAAGATCTGGGCAAATTCAGAGAACCGATGGGTAAGACGTGCAGCTGCTGTTTCATTAATTGTTCCTGGAAGAAAAGGATTATTTCTTGACCAAATTTTCGAAATTTCTGATTTATTGCTTTTTGATAAGGATGATATGGTTCAAAAAGGTTATGGTTGGTTACTTAAGGTTGCAAGCCAGGTAAATCAAAATCAAGTGTTTGGCTTTATTATGAAGAGAAAGGATGTGATGCCAAGGACTGCTCTCCGGTATTCTATAGAAAAGATGCCACCCGAACGGCGGGAGCAGGCAATGCAAAGAGGCTAAAATTATATGGAGGTTATTATAAACAAAAACAGCTGCTCGGTCGGGCAGCTGTTTTTATAAGGGAAATTTAAATACCCTACTTTAATTCTTTTTCTGTTGTAGTTGTTCCTTTTTTATCTTTTGAACAGCAACCTGATTTACCTTCAGTGCATTTTTTTGCACAACCAGCATCTTTACTTTTTGAACAGCTAGCCTCTTTTGATGAATGATTGCAGGTGGCAGCAGCTTCTTTTGAATGATTACAACCGGCATCTTTTGCTTTTACATTAGATGTGCTTACCTGTTCGGTTTTGGTATCCTTTTTAGGGGCATCCTGTGCGTGAGCAACAGTCACAAAGCAGATAAAACTGAATAGTGACAAAAGCAGTGCTAATTTTTTCATAAATAGTATTTTTTTTGTTAGTTTAAACTTTGACAAAGTTAACGCATTAATGCTTCTTATATGATATCAGGGAATCTGGTATTTTGTTAACAAAACGTTAAATGTCATCCGATGTGTGGAAAGCTGGCAAGAACAGTGAGTTTTCCAACAACCTTCTGATTCAGTTCAACATTAACTTCAGCTGATAGTGGGAGTAATACATCAAGTCGGGAACCGAATTTAATAAACCCCAATTCACTACCTTGATTCACCTCTTCTCCTGGTTTGGCATAACAGATAATTCTACGGGCAACTGCACCTGCAATTTGCCTGACAAGAATTTCTTCTCCGTTTTTATGGCGTATAACTGTGGTTGTGCGTTCATTGTCTGTAGAAGATTTTGGATGCCA
>CAIMVD010000273.1 GCA_903844815.1 uncultured Bacteroidota bacterium
AAGCTATTGCGGCGTTTGATTCCATTGTGAGCCAAACAAGGGAAATCATCCGCACTGGCAGAAAGAATGAAAGAAAAAAACGACCTAAGAAACTCTACTACATGAATTACAAACCATTATAGCTTAAGTCAACGACATTGGATAATGAGTATCAAAGGTTTTTAAATAATAAGTCAGTGATGGCGATTGGTATTGAAGAGTTTAAAAGAGAGATAATAAATAAATTAGCGCCAAAAAAACAAAAAACTGCTTCACGGGCTTTTGTTTTTGTAAATATGGAATCTGCTGATAAACCATTAGCCGAAAAAGTTAGTGAATTTCTACGCAATAAAGGTTTAACAGTATTTAAATCAATATCAAGCGGAACACCTGAAGAAATCCGGAAAGATCTTGAGGATAATTTGTTAGGATGCGACGCTCTTATAATTGTTTACGGCAATACAACAAGAAACTGGGTACGAGCCCAGTTAAGGTATCAAGAAAAAATAATCAGACTTCGGGTAACTCCCCTAAAAGTTTTAGCTGTATTAGAAGGACCACCTGAGCCAAAGATGGAATTAGAAGTAGAAATGAACAACCTTAATATAATAAATTGTATTAAAGGGGTTGATGAGTCAGAACTAGACCGTTTTCTGGAACTAATATAAATTACCTTATATGTTATCAAATTTTCCATTTCCAGGGTTGCGTCCTTTTTTCAGGGAAGAAATTGACATTTTTTTTGGACGGGAAAAACAAACAGATAAACTACTTGAAAAGTTATCAAATAACCATTTTATTGCTGTAGTTGGTCCTTCCGGTTGCGGAAAATCTTCTCTGGTGCGCACCGGTATGATTGCATCTTTAGAAGCTGGATTCATGATTGAAGCTGGTGTCCATTGGAAAATAGCTGAAATGAGACCTGGCAACCACCCGATCAGATCGCTTGCCGAAAATCTTTCTGAAATACTTAAAGATGAGTGTCCTGTAGAGAATTCCAAAGCTTATATTAGTGCCACTTTACGCAGGGGACCTTTGGGTTTAATTGAGGTTTTAAGATATGTGGATTTACCAAAAAAAACCAATTTTTTACTTCTTGTAGATCAATTTGAAGAAATCTTTCGTTTTAAAGATGGAGGCAATGATGATGAAGCTGATGCATTTATCTCATTATTAATTGAATCCGCCAATCAAACAGAATTTCCGGTTTATGTTGTAATAACAATGCGTTCCGACTATATTGGTAAATGCACTCTCTTTCATGGTCTTCCTGAAATAATGAATGAAAGTCTGTTTCTTATCCCGCGGCTTACAAGGTACGAGTGTGAATCTGCAATTGTTGGCCCTGCAAAAGTCTTTGGTGGTGAAATTGAACCGGAATTGCTCAATAATTTATTGAACGATATGGGGTCTGACCCTGATCAGCTGCCTTTGATGCAGCACCTTATGATGAGAATGTGGAAACGGAAAGAAATAGAATTGGAAAATGAAAAAGACAAGAGAATTGTTTTGACGAATGAAGATTACAATTCTGTAGGAGGATTGTCAAAAGCTCTTTCGAACCATGCTACTGAAGCCTTCTCTCAATTAACTGAAAAACAACAGCAAATTGCTGAGGTTTTATTCCGGGGATTAAGTGAACAGGATATGAATTTAAAAGATATCCGTAGGCCTGTCAAATTACAAATTATTGCAGACTCTGCTCAAGTATCCAATGAAGAGGTTGTTGAGGTAATTGACGTTTTCCGCGATCCCAGTCGATGTTTTATTATTCCTTCTTCTCCAAGGCAAATTAATCCCGACGATATGGTGGATGTTACCCATGAAAGCCTGATTCGTCAATGGGATAAAATGAAAAATTGGGTTGAGAATGAAGCAGAATCTGCTGAAAAATATAAACGTCTCGAACAGAATGCCCTTTTGTGGAAAGAAGGTGAAGCAGCTCTTTGGGATACTCCCGATTTGGAAGATGCCAAACGTACGAAAAAAGAAGGGCGATGGAATGAATATTGGGCAGCACGTTATGGTAAGCATTATAAGGAGGCTTTGGAGTTTTTGACAGAAAGCGAAAATGAACAGGAACGTAAAAGAAAAAAAGACAAGGAAAAACTACATCGCATACATCAGCGGGATGTATTTCATAAAAGGCAGTGGTATCTTCTTACAATACTAATTCTGATACTTCTCATAATAGGTTGGTATCTTAACTCAGAAATAATTATTCATTCCAACTATTATAATGCTGTTATAAGAAAACATGGCATCCCTGCAGGTATAGGTAAATTAAGCAAAAATCAGGTTAAGAAAAGAAGTTGTTCGTTTAAACTTATAAGAAAAGGACTTTTAAATCCTGTAACAAGGATTGAAGCAGTCAATAGTAAATTTCAGTTAACACCACTTAATTCATTTGGCACCTATTTGGACCCTGAGCCGTCAAAGGAAAATCCTATGAGAGAATGCCTGTGGGAATATATTTTGGATAATAATAAAAAAATAATACTCGAGAAAGCGTATGATAAGAATTCAAAATTTCTATGGGGATTCACTTACCCCAGCTCGCTAAGAGGATTGAAATTTTATGGGCATTATGTCGATTCGATAAGTAAACCCTTATTTATTATGCAGTCTAATGCAAATCTGATTGGTTTTGAATATGTTAGCGATAGTATAGGATTCGTACAGTATTACGATTTGAATTTTTTAAAGGTAACCGGACCAAATAATGCATATGGGCGTGAATATGTCTATAACTCCGACGGTTTACCAGTTAAGATAACTTCTATTGATGAATCTTCCGAAAAAAAACCATTTGTCGATAACACAGGTACTGCAATTATAAAGTTAAAATATGATAAGATGGGCAATATTACAGAAGCGCTCAGCTTAGATGATCAGGGCAATATTACAGCATCTAAATATGGATATTCTATTGTGCGAAAAGAATATGATAAATATGGCAATCAGTTGGAGGAATCTTATTTTGATGGTGATGGAAAGCCAGTATTAAACAATAAAGGTTACCATAAAATTGAAAGTAAGTATGATAATTATGGCTACATAGGTCAAAATAAATACTTTGATATAAATAATGTTCAAAAAATACTAAAAGATGGGTACTCTGAAGTAGATTATACATATAGCATTGATGGCAAGCTAATTAAAATACAATATTTTGATACCTTACATCGGCCCGTATTTTTTTCTGATTATGGCTATCATGCTTTGGAATTTAAGTATGATAGTTTAACTGGTAATATGACGAAAATTTTATATTGCGATTCTGTAATGCAACTTAAGAATAATTCATCCGGTTATGCAATTTTGGAAAAAAACTATGATTCAAAGGGTAACGTGATAATGGTAGATTTTTTAGACGAAATAAAGCAAGATGGATTTGATAAAAAAGGTTACCATGAATATACCCAGCTATGGGAAGGTAAAAACATGGTAAATCAGCAATTTTTTGGAGAAGCACACCAGCCTATTTCAATTAAGGATTCTGTTGAGCAAAGTGGCTATTATGGTAGACTTAAAAAATATAATTTTAACGGGAATGAGACAGAAGTTTCTTACATTGATCAGGAGGGTAAATTATTAGATTGCAGTAAGGGTTATTCAACGATAAAAATGGAATATGATTTCCGTGGTAATCTTATTTCTACGGGGTACTTCGGTATGACAGGTAAACCAGTAATTATGAAGGAAGGTTATTCAATATGTAAAAATGCTTATGATAATTATAATAATAAAATATTTGTATCATTTTACAATAGTAAGGGAAAACCAATATTGATTAAGCCCGGATATGCTTCTTATAGTCAGGAGTTTGATAAATTCGGTAACAGAATAAAAGTAACTTATTTGGATACAATTAAGAAACCATCATCAATGGCAGGTGGTTATTCCGGGTGGAAAGATGAATTTGACATAAACAGGAATTTAATTGCTCGGAAGTTTTTTGATGAAGAAGGTCGAAATGTTGAAAATTACGGAGGTTATGCCGGATTTAAAAACAGGTTTGATGAGTTTGGGAACCTTATTAAAAAAGAACTAATTGATACCTCAGGGAAAATAACAACTTGTTATAACAGATGGTCTAAATGGGAGGCAAAATATCTGGAGAATGGAGAACTATCAGAAGAAATCTATAAGGATCAAAATGATAACCTGGTAATTAATGATTCTCTTGGTTATGCTAAAGTTTTAAGAAAATTCGACAGAGGAAAAATTATACAGGAAGAATATTACAACAACAAAAATCAATTAGTCATCATCGAAAAAGGTTATGCAGGATTTTTTTGTGATTATAATTCCTGGGGAAAAATTACAAAACAAAGCTATTATGGAAAGGACCGGAAATCAATTTTATGCAAGGATGGGTATGCATCAATTATTACAACATTCGATGCCCGGGGAAATATTACCGAAAAAAAGTATTTGGGAAATGACAATAAGCTCGTCAATATAAAAGGGAATAAATATGCCTGTATTAGGTATAAATTTAATTTCAGAAATCAACTGGAAGAGGTAAGTACTTATGATTCAAATGTTAATTTAGTATTAAGTTTGGCTAGATATGCAAAACTTATATATAAATACGATGATTGGGGAAATATAATTGAACAAGCCACATTCGATAACAAAGATAAACTGATTGGAAAAACTATTTATGGCTATAATGAAAACAATAAGCTGATCCTTGTGACTTATTTTGGAAGTAATAATAAGGAAAAGAAGAAGGACGGTGATTATTATGCTTCTGTTGGGTACCAGTATTCAGATTCCATTACAAAGACAAGCTATTTTGGTACAAATAAAAAGCTTGTACGTTGTGAGGAAGGTTATGCAATTCTAAAGATATTATATAATAAGAATCACGAAATTGTTGAAGAACGTTATTATGATGAAAGGGAGCTTCCTACATTAATCGAAACAATTTATGGTAATGGGCCTCATTGCATTAAGCATTCATATGATGAATGGGGCAATAAAACTGAAGAAATATATTTGGATACTCAAGACAGACCTTTTTTGTATTGGGATGGCAATAATTATTGTGCCCGATGGAAAGATGAGTATTTAGGAGATAGTGATAAGAAAACGAGATATTATTATGATGTAAATGGTAATCTGATTGGAGTTTTGTAGACTTCCGGTTTTTCTGTTGCCACTTCAGTAATTACTACAAACAACAAAAAGTTTTCTCAAGACTATTCCCCGGAATCAGCATTGTTATTTTCCTTCGGTTTAATCTCACTGTCAATAACTCTCTGGAAGAAGCTCTTTGTTTCTTTAATTACTATTTGATGCAAATTTTCCAATTCCTGTTTTAAATCTCTGTTTTCAGGTTTAGTAGCGAGGAACAGATCCCTCGATTTCTCCAGCTCCTGTGCATTTAATACCATATCTCGCCAGGCAGCTCCCCAATGAAAGCTCTGAACAAATCCGCCGATTATAGTCATTAGGGCTGCCATCATAGGTGTGATGATTGCAAAGGAGATTTTCAATGCATTGTTACCTTCAATAAAAGCTGCTGATGAAAAGGAAGACATTAGCGTTATCAGCGACCCGAGTATGATAATTGAAAACCGGGAACGTTTATAGGAAATTTTATTGTGTTGGCTGGCGCTCCAATAGTAATCAATAGCTTTCTGGTACCTTTCCAGAACCTTGGTTTCATTGATGTCGTTGTTTTGTTCCATAGTAGTAATTTTTACGAAATATTTTAAATGGCCCGATGTCAGGAACTAACTAAATAGTTGCCTATAAATGTTCCGGGAAAATGTCATTATTATAAAAAAGAGGGCTTAAATTAACTTCAACATGACCAGAATATTAAGTTTCGTATACAATTTAAAATAAAAAATTAGTAAAACCAAATATATTTAGAAACAGGGAGGTCAGTATTTTAACTTTTCAAATATCTACTCTAATTCGGAAAGTAAATTCCACATTTTCCCAAAAAATTCCCAAAAAATCCAATTTGTTCCCATTAGTACTTTTGATTCCTTTTGACGTTTGCCGAACTTTGGTATAAGGAAGGTTTATTAATTCGACTTGATATAGAGTTTTATTTATTTAGGAAAGGTCAGTTTTGAAATATCGATGAGTTACCTGACTTTAAGATTGAATTAAAATATGTCCCTAATAAATGAGTATTAGTGGTGAATTTGATAATTAAAGGATAAATCAGGGAAGAATTTATTCAATTATTGAACTCTAAAATGTATATTTAAGATTAACCATAAACATAAAAATTATGCCTATTATTGTTGATCAGTTGAGAGCAATCATCAATCCTGTCAGGTATGATGATTCAAGGATTCAATCTATTGTAAATGCCTTAAATGACACATTTGAAAAATACTCAATTGATTCAAATATCAGGATGTGTCATTTTCTGGCACAGGTACTGCATGAATCCGGAGCCTTCAGGTATTCATCTGAAATATGGGGCAACACTCCGGCACAGCAGGCATATGATACAAGGATCGATCTTGGCAATACCCCTGAACATGACGGCGACGGATATAAATACAGGGGAAGAGGATGGATTCAACTAACAGGCAAGACTAATTACCGGTTATTCGGCAAGGAAGTGGGGCTGGATCTTTTGACAGATCCTGATAAGGTAGCAGAGGAGCCATATGACAGTCTTGCAGCCGGCTGGTACTGGAACCGGAAAGATTTAAACTCATTCGCTGACCAGGACGATATACTTACAATTACTAAAAAGATCAACGGGGGATTTAACGGGCTTGACGACAGGAAAATGTGGCACATAAAGGCAAGAGTGACCTTGCCCTATTAGCTGGATTATTGCATTTTAAGAAAAAGTTTAAACTCATTTTATTACTATGGCAACAAGAGTAAAAACAAGGGTAATTGATGTAAAACTCATCAATTTTAATTCCCAAAATCCGGTATCAACCATTGTTGACCTGGATAAAGAGAAGTTTGGTAACATTGATCATAAAGAAAATGGTCCAAAGTATTTGAAATTTTATACTTCAATAGCAGGGGAGGACTCGCCGACAATAATTGATCTGCCGGGCAACTATATCGGAGAGCCGTCTAAATCCTATCGTTATGATTGGATTTTCGGGATTTCCTGCATTCACGATAAAGAAAAAAATATATTCTGGGACTGGAAATCAAAACTTAGTGATAACAGCGCTATAAAGCTGCAGCTTATTTTTGAACCTGAATCAAAAAGTGGAATGGCTGAAGAAACTGACATATTTATAAATGTGTTATCTGCCAACTTATTATGTCTTAACCCTTCGAAGAGTACGGGTTCCTGGTTTGAGAAAAACAGGGAAAACATTGGAAATAGTCTGAATTCACTGTCAAATTCAGCAAAGGACTACAGCAAGATAGCCTCCGATGTTTTAAGCACGGCAAACATGCTAACCAATTTTATAGCTTCGGATGATAATGGTAAAAACTGGTATCTGTACAAGTTTCTTGATCAGGATAAAAACACTTTTGCAATCGAATGGCACATTAATAAAAAAGTACTTGACCAATATGGCCCGATGCTGCAGGGATCACTGGTAGTAACTTTTCATGGTTCAACAGACCAGGCTCAAAAACTAAAATTACATATACGGCCGGGTCTGAGTTTCGATGAAAAGCATGATATGTGTTATGTAAGTCCGTATAATAGTCCAATCCAGGAACATTATATTGAAATTGCACCCAAATAAGCGGCATTATTTTGAATTGAAGAATTCAGCCTCAGCTTATTCTTGATTCAGTCTAATATTGTGTAGTTAATTGCTTTATCCTTTTAGATATAGCCTCAACCTGCTTGTAGGCATCATCGCTTTTGATATCAATCTTCTTACCCTCTTCAACAGCTACCTCAAGCCATTGGGATAACCTTACTAAACTATTTGTTGTAAGAGTATCTGCTCCTGTTATCCCGATTCCAGCCAGAGAAACCTGCTGGTTTTTCTTCGTTTTTTTGGCCGATAATAATGATGCTGTGATTGAAGAGTTGGCCTGTATTGCTTTTTCATAGGCCTGATCAACAGACAAAATAAGTTCATTCTCCTGTTTCAAAACGGGGAAAAGATATTCATTTCTTTTTTTCTCTATCTGGTCCCTGGTTCCTGCCAGAAAATCAAACATTGAGTTAAGTACATCATCAGAATCCTTTTTCGCTCCCTTCTGACCTGCACTCTCAATTGCTTTATAAAAAGAGCTTCCTCCCTTTTTGTAGTTTTCAAGTTCTTTATTCAATGTGTTGTGAATAATAAACGGAGCATAGACATCATCAATAAAAGAGTTGATACTGCCTTTTATATTCCTGTAATAGACCTCCATGCAATTCCGGTGCGATTCATGCAGTGCCTGCAAATCATGCCCTAATGCCTGCGAAAGGATTATTGCCTCTCTTGGAATTGAAGCACAGGCTGTTAATGCCATACTTGCTATCAGAACTGCTATTTTATTTATCTTCATGACTGTATTTATTCGATGAAAACTACTTTTGATACGAGCAGCTTTGAACCTATTTCTCGGAAGGATCAATCACCCCAGCGTACCTTGTGAGCGAGTCAGGAACGGAAAGCCTGAAATGAGACCGGGAAAGTCTGTCCATTTCCTGCCTTTTTTTCCGGCTCAGATCAATTGCATCTGAATAAGCATCGCTGTATGATTTTCCCTTCAGCATTAAGTTTCGCTCGTTAATTTCTGTAATTATTGAATACTCCGTTTCTTCACATGAAACCTGACCATCAATCCATATTTCCTTTTGTGGTATGAAATGGTATGACAAGTCATTCCCGCTAAAGCCAAAATCGGGATAAATCGTCTTTCGTACCATATACCCGTCAACAATCCATATTGATAAACTGTCCCTTTGACCCACAGGAACCCGGTAGATATTCTGAAGCTTAATGCTGTCAGGAATACCGGGTATTTCTTTAATATTGCTATAGTCGGTAACGGCGACCTTTTTAAGGGAAGTTTCATGTGCCCTGCAAATATCTTCATTGGTTTTCCTGATTACCTGTTCAAGCATCAGGGAAGAATCATGTGAAGTAAGATAGGTCCATCCAAACTTAGCCATAAGATGCCGTTCATTCATTTCATGGGCAAGTGTAAGATCATATTCTTCACACGATATTGCATTGTCGATCCATATCTCGCCTTTAGGATTAAATGGATATCGTTGTTCATTTCCTCCATACAGGAAGGAGCTGAATATCTTAAGCCTCACCTGATTGCCATCAACTATCCAGATATCATAATTGTCTGATTTTCCTGTAAAGTAACGGTACACTCCATCTACTTTCCTGTCAGCTGAACAGCTTGCAGAAAGAATTATTATAAGGAAAAACTCGTATAAAGCAATTTTAGATTGAAAAAGTTTTTTCATATTCTTCAGTACAAGTTTATTAATCCTTAAAGATAAAGGTATAAAAATATCAAATGTCTTTTAGAAAAGACCCGATTTTTTTGGGGTGATTAGGATTTGTAAGGACCTCTTGGTGGCTTTCCAAATATTAAAAGAAATTATTGAAAGTTTTAGCTACAAGAAAAGCGGCCGTTGCTGCTGCTATTCCGATAAGCGTAACCTTTACTGCTCCATTTATTGGTGGCTGACCTGTTACCTTGCTTTTAAAATAGCCGGTGTATTGCTTTGTACCGCGCCACTAAGACAGGCCGCCAGTGCGAAAGGGACAGTTAGTCAATCTGACATTCCAATAACGATATCTGTTATGAAAGCGGAACTTCCCGGATGTTCCTCTTTGTGTACATCTTTATTTGTAGCCATAAAGGAATTATTATCCGGAAAGCTGATAAGCCACGGGAAAGGCGCAAAATCTCCTTTGCATACTTTTTTTACAAATACAATGAATTATCTTTACCGGTAAAATTATACTATTAAAATGTTTGAAGAATTAAAGAAACTGTTTGGTTTTGGCCCAAAAGTAAACTATTCCGAATTAGTCGCAAAAGGTGCAATGATCATTGATGTCAGGACCAAAGGAGAATTTGCAGGCGGACATATCAGAGGATCAATTAACATCCCGGTTGACCAGCTTGGAAAAAACCTGAATAAGATTAAAGACAAGTCGAGAATTGTCATTACCTGTTGTGCATCAGGAGCCAGGAGCTCTTCTGCCAAAAGCATTTTAAAATCGAATGGTTATTCAAATGTGCACAACGGAGGGTCGTGGCAATCGCTGAAGAATAAAATTTGACACTATGGTGCGTAAGCTTATTATGTTATAAGTGCATCAGAACCTGTAATATACCTTTAATATCATTGCCTGGAGATCTTTGCCGGCGCCCGTCTTTTTTACGTATTCGCCCGGGAAAAAGTAACTTGTTGTAAGTGAAACATTGAAATGTTTTCCGGCAGTAAAGTTAAATTCGGCTGTGGTGCCGGTTGACTCTGTAATGTTTCGCCGGCTGATTCCAAAATAGTAAAGGTCCAGAATGTTTTTGTTTTTAAGAGAAAGTGACCAGTAACTTGCAAATACAAAATAATTTCTGACCGGCCAACCCTTAGTCGCATGGGGAAGGAGGGGAGGTTCACTTCAACAAATGCCTGCATGACTCCAAGATAATCCCTGTCGTTGGCGCCAATTGAATTTTTCCAGTTAACTCGTGTGGAATTGAGCTGGACAAAAAGGCGGAAGGTGCTATTGATAAGAAGATCAGCATGAACTGAGGTAAATCAACCTGGCTTCAGGCAAAATTGGATTTATTATTCGTGATACCCTATGACAAACTATACCCGGGAAATTGAAGTTTGAATATGGGAATGCTTATGGATTAAATTAAATACTGTTTCACCTGTAACAGGTTTTAAAACAAAATCATTAAATCCGCATGAAATTGCTTTTTCTCTTTCCATTGAAAGGTCAGTGGCTGTTTGTGCAATAATTATTACATTCTCGTTAAATTCGCGAATATGACGGACGGCTTCATATCCATCCATATCACACATATTTAAGTCCATCATTATTAAATCAATATCAGGGTTGTTCCTGCAGGATACAATAGCATCAGTTCCATCCGTTGCGCATATAAGATCTTCAGTTAACTCTTCAAGTCTCATGGCGAGCAGCATTCGGGAAAGTTTATCGTCGTCAACAATTAATATTTTCAGTTTCTTTTTTATTTCTCCCATGGTATCACTTTGTACTTGATAAATAGCATAATGTCTTCTGAACTTATTAAAAATATCTTGTGAGTAAAAGGATGTTTCTATCGCTCGTAAGAGTTATCCATTTTCTTTCCTTATACAATAAGTAGGTAGAAAAGAAATAAGGGTCATTAAATGTATTTTACAAAATCTCCATCATCCTTCCAAAGTTCAATTCTGCCATCAACGGTGAATATTAGAATATTACTGTCAATAAATGCTGCTGAAATAGCGCCTTTGTCTTTAATAAGGTTTACGATATTTCCTGTCTCTGTATACATTTTCACACTACCTTCTTTTGTTGTAATCAGAATCATGTAATCATCCATCCTCATTGATGCACAATTGGAGTCATCAGTTCCAATATTTCTTATAAGGGCCCCATCTCTCTGATAAAGCGCTACCCTGCCATTTGTAGTTTTTAAAATATTCATGTTATACATAATTAATTTCTGACCGAAATAGATTAACATTCATGTCATCAAAAATAAATCAATGCGAGGAGGTAGGCTGTAAGCGATTTGATATTTTATTTGTAGGATGAAATCCCTTTTTTTTGTAGGAAAAATCTCACAATAGAGTCTTTTGACTGAAAGAAAGGCGGTCAATTTAGGTGATGTAATACTTATGGGGTACCTGATGTCATCAGACGCAGACGAATTCAGCTATTTTATCCAGGAGTTGCTGCTTGGATATGGGTTTGCTCAGGTAGGCATTGCAACCTGAAGCAAGGACCCGGTCTTCATCGCCCGTCATGGCGTATGCTGTGATTGCAATAATGGGAATTTCGGGATTAATAACTCTTATAAGTCGGGTCGCTTCAATACCATCAATTCCAGGCATTTTTATATCCATCAATATCAGTTTTATATCAGTATTTGACTCTACTAATTCAACTGCCTTCCTTCCATTTTCTGCACGTACTATTATTGAATTAGTTTCACGTTTAAGCAATTCTTTCAGGTAGAAAAAATTAATTTCATCATCCTCCGCAATAAGAATTGTATATTTATCTGATTCGATACTTTTGATTTTACTATTGTTATCGGAAGATGTTCCTGTATTTTGGTCAGACAAAAACATTTTCAGCAAAAATGTTGATCCCTCTCCCGGATTGGAGACAACGGATATTTCCCCTCCGGCAATTTCAGCCATTCCTTTGGCAATAGCCAGTCCAAGGCCGCTTCCTTCAGATATTCCCTCAGAATCATTATCTTCTTTGACAAAACTTTGAAAAATCCGGGTCAGGGATTTTTCTGAAATGCCTCTTCCGGAATCCTTTACAAAAAACTCCAACCTTTTTTTCTTAATTGTATACCCTAATACTATACTTCCTGATTCGGTAAACTTAACAGCATTGTCCATAAAATGCGACAGAATCTTTCCAAGAATTTCAGGATCGGAATTAAATGAAATGTTACTCCTATTATCCGGGATATCTAATTTAAGGTCCAATTGCCTGGCGGAACAAAGTGGTTTGAATTTATTATAAATATCTTTTAATAATTTTGCAGGATTAAAATTTCTGACAGTGATCGACATACTGCCTGATGTCAGCAATGAGATATCCATGTAGTTTGTTATTGTTCTGATCAATCGTTCGCTGCTCTCATGAACCATATTAATAGCTTCTTTTCTTTCTTCAGCCGAAAAACTTTCGAGCATGATTAACTCTGCCAGGCCAATAATTCCATTGATTGGAGTTCTGACTTCGTGAGAAATATTGTTCATAAATGATGTTTTAAGCTTGTCGCTGGCTTCAGCCTTTTCTTTGGCAATCTTCATCTGTTCTGCAACTTTTGTTCTTTCTGTTATATCAAGAACAGTGAAAGTAATTCCTTTCGAATGATCACTTCTGTCAATGGGAGTGGAGCTTAGAACCACATAAGTAAACCGGTTATCCTTAGTTTTGAAAACGGTCTCTAAAGAACTTGTTCCTTTATCTGCAATCTGATTATAATTTTCCTTATCAACACTTTCATATTCCTCTTTTGCAGAGAAAAGCATTTCATAAGATTGCCCGATAAGTTCATTTCTGGAATATCCGGAAAGGTTGCATAAATCATCGTTAACTTCAGCTAATATCCGGTTTACTGCCAACGCTATACCAACCGGAGCTACCCTTATGATGCTCTGAAGCTTCTCTTCGCTTTTTTTAAGAGCAATTTCTGCCTCTTTTTTGTCGGTAATATCTCTTGTAATACTCAGAATGTGCGGAATACCATCCAGATCGATTATGACTGCTGACATAACACCGTTCATTAATGTACGATTCTTTCTCATAAAAATCGTTTCCAGATTTTCAACCTCACCTTTTTCTTTCAGCTCTTTTACCAATTTAGCCCGGTCTTCAGGATTTGTCCAGATATTTAGTTCAATAGATGTTTTGCCTAATACTTCATCCTCACTATAACCCGACATTTTAGTAAAACCCCTGTTTATCGAAATATACATTCCATCCTCTAAACGATTAATATTTATCGAATCGGGACTTGTGTAAAATACTTTATTAAATTTTTCTTCCGTAAAAAGAGATTTTTGAGTTAAATCAGTTTTCTGGTTTAAGGTCAGGTGTTTATCGTGCATATTATGAAAATCCTGCAGTTCCGAAATAAGTTGTTCCCTGCTGTAATTGTGATATTTTCCGGTTATAGACATACCTGATAAATTAAACGGGATTTTAGAAAATACTTTTAGGCTGCAAATTATTAAAGTTACTAAAGATACTATGACTAATCGGATAATAAATCAAAGCTATGGAACCAATTATAAAATTAATATTTTTCCGGGAACCTGAAGAACAGCCATATTATAATTCCACCCGGGAAAAACTTCATTGCAAAGATTCTCTGCAGGTATGACTTCAGATGGCCTTTGACCGGTGACGACTATTCGGGGAAACTGCTTAAAATGCTCGACGGGCTGGGTTCTGTAATCTGATGAATGGATTTATCCGTTTCGGCAAAGGAGCTGATTTTGGCGTTGCACAGGTCGCTGAATATTATGCTTTGATAAAGTTTCCAAGGAAGGCCTGCACAATATTATCAGGCATTCAGGGGCCCAAAATGTTGCATTTAATGCACTACTCACCGGAAACAGGTGTAAAATATCGCTTAAGGACGACGGTATGGGAATTGAAGCCCCGAAGGGACTGGCAAAGGGGTCTCATGGCAACGGACTGGTAAATATGCGTAAGAGAGCTCAGGAGTCGGGAATGGAGATTATAATCAATTCCGGCACTGCCCGGGGAACTGAAATAATTCTGCAGTTTAAAATATGACCCGAAGTGGCTATTAATTTGCCCGTTATTCGGCGTTACTTTGTATTAAACTATTAAGATGACTATTTCCATAGGGATTTTTGAAGATCATTCCGAATTCAGGCAGAGCCTTAAGTATCTTATTTCCTCCTTTTCCGATTACAAGGTTGAATGGGCCCGCGCTTCCGTTGAATGGAGCCATAAAAAATGGTGCCGACGGCTATATTTTGAAGAAATCGAGCTCTGGCAAGATACTCGATACCATTCAGCAGGTGTATGATGGCGATGCGGCCCTCACACCCATGGTGGCCAGACAGGTGATGGCATTCTTGAAGCCTGTGTCAGCCGCACTCCCGTGCCCAGGTCGTGATGAAAGCTTTCAAAGACAAGTTGATCTGAAAATGCCCCGTTCGGGCTATTGTGTGATTGATCTCTTTTTCAATTTTGATTGGGCAATGGCGGTTATTTTCTTCAATCTTAATCATCTTAAACATGGAGGTCTTATGAATACTAAAAATTTATGGTTCAGTTCACCTGCTTCTTTTTTAAGGAAAAGCAGAAAGAGTCTGATTGAAAATTACTTCTCTGCGGGGTTGCTGTGCCTCATCCTCATTTGCAGTTCATGTGAAGATGAAGGGGAGGTACCTATTGTGTATTTTTATCCATGCAATACTGCTGGTCTGGTAATTATGCAAAACCTATCAGCAGATGACGTGCATTTATGGATAAAGCCATGCAGTGGTTTTAAAGGAGAAACTATCAATTCCGGTAATAAATTATCAGGTGATGAACACCGCTGTAAGTTATTATCATTTTATTTTGAGGAAGAAGGTGCTCCTGTTACGCTTACTGTTGCAATGGGACAAGATGGGAAAACCCTGAAGACAGTTTCTTGTCCTGTTGAGCCGGGAGCAATTATGTATGTATTACCTGTTCAATATACGGCCACCTGGAACGGGGAAATGGATCGGCTAGAGCTCAGTGACGGTATTAAAACCTATTATGCAAATTGATATACAAATGAAAAAACTTATATTATTATCGATATTTACTTTTCTGGTTATAATAAATGCAAGAACGCAGAGTTTTGAAGCAGGTATAAAAACCGGCATGGGTATATCAACGTTTTCGGCATGGAAATTAAGGTCATCAGGAGGTGAGGATATTAAGCAGTTACCCGTGGCATGTTTCGAGTTAGGACTTACCGGCAAGTATCAGTTTTCGGAATTACTTGGAATTAAAGCAGGTTTGGAGGTAATCGGCAAGGGTGAAGGATTGGAACTGGCAGGAACTGATATAACAGGTTATACGGGGAAAGCCAGGATTAACTACCTTATAGTGCCTGTTATGGCTACCGTTTCCAGATCATTTGGAGATATTGTTGTTTTTGGGCAGTTAGGACCCTATTTCGGCTTCGGGCTGACGGCCAGAAAAATATCTTACGATCCCTCAAAAAACTCGGTGAAAGTTAATTATTCAGAAAGCGGAGTAAGTCGTTTTGATCTCGGCTGTTCTGTGGGAGTGGGAGCCGCATATCCATTCGGCCGGGGAGATTAGTTTGTGATCTAAGGTACGACCTTGGTTCCTGTGCTCCGGCAATTTGAAAATTAATCCTGTTTCAAGAATAAGTATAATACGAGGTATGTGCATATATTTATTTTTTAAATTATTGTTCCTTCCTATTTTAGCAAATTTCATTTTCGTTCTTTTTGAAAGATATTTACGTATAATATTTCATTGTCTGCCGATCTCCCTATAATCAATAATAAAATTAAATTTTGACCACGCACCCGTACAGCATAATTTAATTTGAGAAAAAATGATATACTTTGCTGTTACCAGGGGAAATAATATTATTCAGGGCCAAGTACCAAAATAGTTTTGGAAGCTATACAGGAATTGAGATGATTAAAATATTTGACATCAAGTTGTTAAGCTAAATTAACCAAATAATTTCTCCTGAATTTAGTTTTGATTAGTTAATTCATAAGTAGTATGAAAACCGAAGAGGATTTTAAAGAAAAATTCAGTGGCATTTTAATTACAAAGCTTCCTTCAATAGCCGAAAGCGATAATGTAGTTGGAAATGTGCGTCATTTTACTGAAAGTATAGACTGTTCTAAAGTAAATAAATTCTGTGAAAAGCAAAAAGTTGCACCCGCCAATTTGTTTATTGGTGGACTGGGTATCTGCTTAGGCAAATATACAAGGGAGGAAAAACTGGCATTCTGCGTTACCTTGCAAGGGCAATCTGAGAAAGAAATCATTAATGATATTGGATTGAATGTAAGTGATATGTTGTTTTTTCTGGAGGTGAAATCCGAACAGAAAGTTAATGATTATCTATCATCGATTGAATCGGAATACTGGGAAAGACAGTCTCGTTTATTATCTGAAAGCAAGGTGAATACAGACGTTGCCAGTGGAATACATTATGCCTTTCAAAAGGATGATTCAGGTAATCTTTTAACGGATGGTGAAAAAGTTTCCGGAGAAGACATGAACAATGTTTCTGTATCGGATCGGATCATATTAGTAATAAAAGCTATACCGGAGCATTACGAAATCAGTATTGATTTCAATGACAAGATTTTTGAGCCGGAACTTATCAGGTCATTTGCTAATTCGCTTAAGAATGCTGTGATCAATATGGTTGATTCAGCTGAATTATCTTGCGGGAATGTCTCGCTCCTTGACAAAGAAGAAGAGCAGGAGGTTTTGCAGATATCCCATGGAGAGAAAATTGTATTTGATGAATCATCTACCATGGTAGACCTGTTCAAACAGCAGGTTGACAAAACTCCCGGTAAAATTGCTGTTGTGTTTCAGGATAAAAGTTATACCTACAAACAGGTTGATGAAATATCCGATAAAATTGCCCGTAAGCTTGTTTCAATGGGCGTTGGCAGGGAGAATATTGTTGGAGTTATGATTGACCGGAGCGAATACATGATGATATATTCATTGAGTGTGATCAAAGCTGGTGCAGCTTATATGCCGCTTGATTATTCTATGCCAAGGGATCGTTTGAGTTATATGATTAAGGATGCTGGAGTTAAAATTATTCTATCAGAAGATAAAAGGGTTGAAACTTTGTTGCCTGATTTCGACGGAGAGGTCATTCACAAAGAGGATCTGGAAAAGATGGTAGTGGATGAAAATATTATTATTGAAAGCCCAACGCCTGATAATATGTTCATCGTTTTATACACTTCAGGAACAACAGGATTGCCTAAGGGTTGTATTCTTGAACACCGCAACCTTGTTAATTTCTGTATATGCAATTTCAAAGTTGTGTACAAGATTACTTCTGACGATAAGTGTGCGGCTTATGCTAACTATGCTTTCGACGCACATTTAATTGATTTGTATCAGGTAGTTTTTGGAGCAACAGTTTATATTATTCCGTCTTCAAAAAGGCTTGATCTTGTTTGGATTAACAACTATATTGAAGAAAACTGTATTACTACAGTATTTTTTACTACTCAGATCGGAAAATCGTTCATAGAAAATTTCCAGAACAAGTCTTTGAGGATACTCGGTGTTGGAGGAGAACGATTAACTGCAACAAAAAAACCCGGATATGAGTTTTTAAATGCATACGGACCAACTGAATGCACTATTTTTTCAACTTATAAATTGATTACAGAAGATTATACTGGAAGTAGCATAGGTCATTCACTTGGTAATTGCAGTAACTATATTCTTGATAAGGATTTGCAGCCTTTACCGCTTGGTGTCGATGGTGAGATTTGCATAGGAGGAAGAGGAGTTAGCCGAGGCTATTTGAATCGCGATGAACTAAACTCTCAGAAGTTTCCTTTATGGCGGGGAGAAAGGATCTACCGTACAGGTGACAGAGGAAGGTTGAAAAGCAATGGAGAAATAGAATACGTCGGAAGAATGGATAATCAGGTAAAACTTCGCGGATTGAGGATCGAACCCGGAGAGATTGAGAATCGTCTTGCAAGCTTCGATGGAATTAGTATGACAGCTGTTGATGTTAAGGAAATCGCCGGAGCTCAGCAACTTTGTGGCTACTTTACTTCTAAATCAAAAATCGACACCGTCGCTCTTCGCAGTTATCTGGCAGAAACCCTGACTGAATTTATGATTCCTGCAGTGTTGATGCAGCTGGAAAACATGCCCCTTACAAACAACGGCAAGGTAGACCGCAAGGCGCTGCCAGTTCCCGATATTTCAAGCTCGGCGGAATATATAGCCCCCGGGAACAAGTTTGAAGAAGATATTTGCTCCGTTTTCTCCAATGTATTGATGCTGGAAAAAGTGGGAATAATGGATGACTTTTTCCAGATAGGCGGAACTTCAATACTTGCAATTAAGGCAATAATAGAAATTATAAATCTTGGCCACCAGGTTGATTACGGCGATCTTTTCAGGTTGAAGACACCACTGGAAATTGCCCGTCTTATCGCTCAAAGGACCGATGATATGAATTATAAACAGGGTGCCAATGATGACGATATAACAAAATACGATTATACGGCTATAAATGAAGTGCTTGCAAAAACCAAGATCGATCTGTGGAATGACTTTGTTTCTGAACAGACAGGCACAATACTCTTAACCGGAGCAACGGGCTATCTTGGTATTCATGTGCTGAAAGAGCTGATCGATCATAGGGATGGAGTTATTTACTGTCTTATAAGGTCAAGTGGTTTGCTTACAGCTGAGAGCAGACTTAAGGCCAAGCTAATGTATTATTTCTCTGACCCCTATGATAACCTTTTCGGAACCCGGATTATTCCTGTAAACGGAGATATGACCGAAATCAGCAGTCTGGATGCATTGAAAGGAAAAGGAATTGATACGGTATTTAATTGTGCCGCCAGTGTAAAGCACTTTGCTGCAGGTGATGAACTTGAAAATATAAATTTCATAGGAGTAATAAACCTGGTTAACTTCTGTAAAGCTGAAAATGCCCGTCTGGTACATATATCCACAATCAGTATCGGCGGATCGGTAAAAGTCTCAGAAAATAGTATCCCTGAAATTGATGAATCGAAACTTTATATTGGTCAGGATGTTTCAAATCCATATGTAAATACAAAGTTCAGAGCTGAACGAGCGATACTTCAGGAAGTAAGTCAGGGTTTTCCGGGAAAGATCATTCGGGTAGGAGAGTTGTTGAGTCGCCAGTCAGATGGTGAATTTCAGATCAATTTTAAAAGTAATGCTTTTGTCAATATGATAAAAGCATACAAAGTTATGAAGATGTTCCCGCTAAGTCAGCTCAACACCCCGGTTGAGATTGCACCTATCGATTCAACTGCTGCGGCAGTCGTAGTGCTTTCAGGAACACCCCGGAAATCAGTTGTTTTCAATGCCTACAACAGCTATGGACTCTTTATGGCAAATATCATGTATGCATTCCGGGAATATGGATTCCATATTGAATTTGTTTCCGATGAAGAATTTAACAGAAACTTTGACGAAATGATGAAGAACAATTCAAAAAGCGAATACTTATCGGGCCTGTTTTATTACGGTATCAATTCGCGAGGATATATAATAACACCAACAGAAAACAGTTTCACTACAACGATGCTCTACAGGTATGATTTCAGATGGCCTCTGACAGGTGACGACTATTCGGCAAAACTGATTAAAATGCTTGACGGACTGGGGTTCTTTGATGAAAATTAACAGAACAATTACCGGCTCTTCTATATTTGGGCGGACAATTACTCAGACTCTATAAAATGAGTAAAATTATTGTTTTAAAAGCATATTGATTAACTCTTTCAGTCGGCTTTTAATAATTGGTTTTGCGAAATAATAATTGTCTCCCGCTTTCATTGCCTTTCCATTTTATTTTTCGGAGAAGGGCATTTTCATTTACCCTGGCTTTTTTACTAAACTGGATTGTAGGGTATGGTAAAATAAAATACAGAACCTCTGCCTTCTTCGCTTTCGGCCCATATCTTTCCACCAAGCATTTCAACATACGATTTACAAATAGATAATCCCATACCCGAACCTTCATATTCTCTGTTTTGTGATTCACTACCCTGCCTGAATCTTTCAAAAATCAGTTCTTTCTGTGTTTCCGGAAAGCCTTTACCTGTGTCTTTTACAAAGAACTCAAGATAGGGTGGTTCATTTTCTTTTTTTAAAACATATCCTAACTCAATTGACCCTTCAGGAGTAAACTTAATGGCATTTGTAACCATATTAGTAAGTATTGCATAGACTTTTTGAGGGTCTGTTTTGATTATTGCCTCTTTTGCAGTCAGCCTTTTTTTAAATATAAACCAATGTCGTTGACTTAAGCTATAATGGTTTGTAATTCATGTAGTAGAGTTTCTTAGGTCGTTTTTTTCTTTCATTCTTTCTGCCAGTGCGGATGATTTCCCTTGTTTGGCTCACAATGGAATCAAACGCCGCAATAGCTT
>CAIMVD010000274.1 GCA_903844815.1 uncultured Bacteroidota bacterium
AAGCTATTGCGGCGTTTGATTCCATTGTGAGCCAAACAAGGGAAATCATCCGCACTGGCAGAAAGAATGAAAGAAAAAAACGACCTAAGAAACTCTACTACATGAATTACAAACCATTATAGCTTAAGTCAACGACATTGAATTAAGAGTGTTAAAATTTGTTATAATGAGAAAGAAAACGGATAAAGCAGAGGTCTCAACCTATCAGTTTGAAGAGAGTTACGGGAAACTTAAAAAGGAACAATACCTCTTGAAGCTTTATATTACAGGTATGACACCCAGGTCTGTACGTGCAATTGAAAATATTAAAAAGATTTGCGAGCAATATCTTCAGGGACGATATAGTCTGGAAGTGATAGATCTGTACCAAAATCCGACACTGGCCAAAGGGGAACAAATAATTGCAGCGCCAACTCTCATCAGAAAGCTTCCTCTGCCGCTGCGCCGTATAATTGGCGATATGTCAAACGAGGGACAATTGCTTGTGGGGCTTGATTTAAGGAAGCTAATCAATGAAGATGAGTCCGTCCATTTGAAATAGATTAATTAAATGGAACAGATAAAGATACAGAATACAGGAGACCAGCTGTTTCAGGAAAACCAGAAACTGTCGCAGCGCGTTACCGAACTTGAAGAGACATTGAATGCAATCCGCAGTGGCGAAGTAGATGCAATCATTGTTTCGGGAGATGAAGGAGAAAAACTTTATTCCCTTAATTCAGTTGAGACTCTGTACCGTGTAATCATTGAGGAAATGAATCAGGGGGCCATTACCCTCACCAACGATGGAATTATAGTGTATTGCAACAATAAATTTGCCAAACTGATTTCAGAGCCTATGGAAAACATAATTGGCTCATACTTTGTCAGTTTCCTTCCTGAAAGCGAAGTGCAGAAATTCAGGGAACTGCTAATATCATGTTATACCGGAAAAAATTCAGGGGAGTTAACTTTTGTAAAAAAGAATGGACATTCTTTAAATTTTCTTCTTTCATTAAATGCATTGCCTTCAGAAATTCTAAACGGTGTATGCATTTTGTTTTCTGATATTACGGAGTTAATAGCACAGAGAAGGAAAATGATTCATTTAAATGCCGTAATGGAGCAGAAGGTGACCGACAGAACGTCAGATTTAAATATAACCATTAATGAATTAGCTAAGGAGATAGCCGAACGCAAACGGTCTGAGAATGCATTAAGAGAGACCGAACTTTTAAAATCTGGCCTACTGTTAAAGTATAATGAGGCCCAGCATATCTCGAAGATAGGCAGCTGGGAATGGGATTTGAAAAATAGCCAGGTGTGGTGGTCAGATGAAACCTACCTGATTTTTGGCACAACACCCCGGGATTATCATCCGGATTTCGAGTCGAACTCTAAATTTATTCACCCCGATGATCTGGAACCGTATGGAAGGATGTTCGAACTCTCTTTTCAAACAGGAGAACCTTTATTCTTCGAGTGCAGGCTGATTATGACTGACGGGCGGCTAAAGTATTGTGAAGCCAGGGGAAAACTTATTTATGATGAAGATCATAATCCCGTCAGTTTTATCGGGACTATAGCCGATATAACTGAACGCAAACATATTGAAAAACTTCTTATTGAAAGCGAACAGCGTTTTCGGAGTTATTTTAGTCTTGGTTTGTTAGGCATGGCGATTACTTCTGTTGATATGAAATGGATCGAGGTAAATGATACTATTTGCAGCTTTTTAGGCTACTCCAGTGAAGAATTGATGCAAAAAACATGGGCAGAACTTACTCACCCTGATGATATTAATATAGACGTCAGAAAATTTGACCAGGTGTTGAAAAACGAAATTGACGGCTATAAAATTGATAAACGGTTTATCAGGAAAAACGGTAATACAATTTATACTGAATTAGCTGTTCGCTGCATACGCGACGCAGAAAATAAGGTTATGTACTTTGTTGCCCTTATTAATGATATAACTGAACGCAAGCTGTCAGAACAATCATTATATAAATTGTCCAGACGATTGGAATTGGCGTTGCGTTCCTCCGGAGCCGGCAGCTGGGACTGGGACATCATCAACGGCAATATTGTATGGTCGTCGCATATGTTTCAACTTCTCGGCCTAGATCAACAAAAAAACATTGCATCCTTCGACAACTGGCGGGCTGTATTGCATCCTGAAGATATTGAACTGGCTGAAACTCGTATTAATGAGGCTCTCAAAGATCATTCACAGTTAAATAGCGATTATCGGGTTATTTTACCGAGCGGTCAAATCCGCTGGATAAATGCTACCGGGGAAGGAATTTATGACGAAAGAGGAATTCCGGTTCAGATGGCCGGAATTTGTACTGACATCACCGAGCGAAAAGAATCAGAGTTAAAGCTGAAAGAAAGCGAAGAAAAATTCAAAAATCTTGTCTGGGATATGCAAGTCGGAGTATTGCTTCAGGGGCCAAAGTCCGAAATACTTTTGTGCAATCCCAAAGCGCTTGAGTTGCTTGGAATGAATGAAGATCAAATACTGGGTAAGAGTTCGTTAGACCCTGAATGGAATGTTATTCACGAGGATGGTTCTCCTTTTCCGGGTAAGGCTCATCCCGTACCTCAGGCGATTGAAACGCTTCTTCCGGTTAGAAATGTTATTATGGGAGTTTATAATCCGGTAATACATGATCGTTTATGGTTACTGGTGGAGGCCCTGCCGCAGTTAAGTAATGACGGAACATTAAACCAGGTAGTTTGTACATTTATCGATATCAGCGAACGCAAGCACGCGGAAGCTCAGATTATAAATATGAATGAAGTACTTGAACAAAAAGTCGTGAAAAGAACAGAGCAGCTGCGTAACTCAAACAAGGAGCTCGAGGCCTTCAGTTATTCTGTATCTCACGATCTCCGGGCGCCTTTGCGTGCAGTTCATGGGTATACAAATATTCTTCTTGAAGAGTATGAGGATAAGCTGGATGATGAAGCCAAAAGGCTCTGCAGGATTATCTCCTCAAGCGCTATTAAGATGAGCGGTCTTATCGATGATCTGCTCAGCTTTTCAAGAATTGGAAGAACCAGTGTAAACCCGGGATGGCTCGACATGAATTCTTTGGTTGATTCTGTTCTGGGCGATTCTAACGTGGCAGAGAATATTAATAGGATCAATTATATAACCGGAAAACTTCACAGGTCCTTTGGTGATGCAAATCTTATTAAATTGGTTTGGAATAACCTGATATACAATGCAATAAAATATTCCTCAAAGGAACAGACCCCTGAAATTGCAATAGGGTCAAAGAATGAAGGCAATATGATAAACTATTATATTAAGGATAACGGGGTGGGATTTGACATGCAATATATCAATAAACTGTTCGGGGTCTTTCAGCGTCTTCATAGTGAAACTGAATTCGAAGGAAATGGCGTCGGACTTGCAATTGTTCAAAGAATTGTTTCAAAACATGGTGGCCGGGTATGGGCCGAGGGGGAAGTTGGGAAGGGAGCAACGTTCTGGTTCTGCCTGCCGGCTTCGGGATTAGAAAGAGGGACTGAGGGATTGAGAGACTAAGAGACTGAGAGACTGAGAGACTGAGAGACTAAGAGACTGAGAGACTGAGAGACTGAGAGACTGAGAGACTAAGAGACTGAGAGACTAAGAGACTGAGAGACTAAGAGACTAAGGGACTTAACAAGTAAATTCAAAATAAAAAAAAGACAATATGAAGGACATGAATATAGTAGAAATTCTTCTTGTAGAAGACAATCCTAACGATGCCGAACTCACAATGCGCGCATTGAAGAAAAATAAGCTGGCAAATAATGTCATGATTGCCAGGGACGGGACAGAAGCGCTCGATTTTCTCTTTTGCAGGGGGAAATTCGGAGACAGGGATATTACAAGTACCCCAAAAGTGGTTCTTCTCGATCTTAAACTTCCTAAGATAAACGGTCTTGAAGTATTGAAAATTATTAAGGAAGATAGCCGGACCTCTTCAGTTCCGGTAGTCGTTGTAACCTCATCGGCTGAGGAGCCGGATATTCAGGAAGCATATTTGCTGGGAGCAAATAGTTTTATTGTTAAACCCGTTGATTTCGAACAGTTTATCAACACAATGAGCAGCCTTGGATTGTATTGGCTTGTAATTAATAAGCCGTTGAAATAGATACAGGGGATTAAAGAAAAAACAATTTTTGAAAATTATCAGGCTGTAATGGAAGAGAGATTGAAAATATTGTTCCTGGAAGATGACATAAGCGATGTAGAACTTATCTGGAGAGAGATACAAAAGAACGGGATAACCTACGAAAAGCTTATGGTTGACAATAAAAATGATTATCTGGATGGACTTAAAAAATTTAAGCCTGATGTTATTATAGCCGATTATACTCTTCCCCACTTTGACGGAATGACTGCAATTAAACTACGTAACGAATTTACACCGTTAACCATTTTTATTCTTGTAACCGGTTCAATGAATGATGAAATAGCGGTCGAGTGCATGAAGGCAGGCGCCGATGATTATATCATCAAAAATAACCTCTCCCGTCTGGGCTCTGCAATTGTCGGATCACTTCAAAAGAGCAGGCTGCTTAAGGAGAAGATAGCTGCCGAGGCCGCATTGCTGGAAAGTCTTTCCTTCAGCGAATCGCTGCTTAGAACAATACCCTTCGGAATGGATATCGTCGACGAAACAGGAACAGTACTTTTTCAAAGTGAAAATTTCCAAAGACTTTTCGGCAAGGAAGCCCTCGGAAAGAAATGCTGGGAATTATACCGGATGGATAAAAAAAAATGCAGTGATTGTCCATTGACAAAAGGAATCAAAATCGGGGAGACAGCGACTTACGAATCCGATGGTGTTCTGGGGAACAGATTTTTTGAAATCAGTCATACGGGTATGTTGTTTCAGGGGAAGATGTCGATACTTGAAATTTTTCACGACATAACTGAAAGAAAGGAAAAGGAGAAAGAACTAATAAGATCAAAGGAAAAAGCGGAGGAAAGCGACCGCCTGAAAACAGCCTTCCTTACAAATATGAGTCACGAGATTCGTACTCCTATGAACGGGATTCTGGGATTTGCCGAACTCTTGAAAGAACCTAACCTGTCAATTGAGGAGCAACAGGAGTTTATTCAAACCATTCAGATCAGCGGTGCACGTATGCTCAATACCCTGAATGATATTATTGATCTTTCGAAAATTGAAGCAGGTCTCATAAAAGTTAATATCCGGGAAACGAATATTAACGAGAAAATGGATTTTACTTATTGTTTCTTCGGGCCGAAAGCTGAAAGCAGGGGGTTAAAGTTTTTTATGCATAAAGGTTTGCCACCCGAAGAATGTATTATCAATACAGATAATGAAAAGGTATATGCAGTACTGACTAACCTTATTAAAAATGCTCTTAAGTTCACTTATGACGGTTCAATTGAATTCGGATATGAGAAAAAGGGGCAATATCTTGAATTCTATGTTAAAGACACAGGAATCGGAATTCCCCGGAATCAACAGGAACTGATTTTTGACCGATTCAGGCAGGGAAATGAATCTTTTGACCGGAAGTATGAAGGCAATGGGCTGGGATTATCTATCTCTAAAAGTTATGCAGAGATGCTTGGAGGAAAAATATGGGTTGAGAGTGAAGAAAGTTATGGTTCAATATTTTATTTTACAATTCCATATAACATTTCGGAGAAAAATTCCGATAGCGAAATTGTTGCAGATGCTGATTTTAATTTTGGTCAGTTAAGGAAACTGAAAATCCTCATAGTTGAGGACGATGAAATATCGTATTCACTCCTGAGAAGAATACTTCTGAATATAAGTGGTGAAGTATTGCATGCAGTAACAGGAATTCAGGCAATTGAGGCTTGCAGGAATAATCCCGATCTGGATTTGGTCCTGATGGATATCAGAATGCCTTTTATGGATGGATATGAAGCCACGCGCAGGATCCGGCAGTTTAACAGGGATGTGATCATCATTGCCCAAACGGCCTATGCAGATTCGGCTGACAGAGAAAGGGCATTGAATTCGGGGTGTAACAATTATATCTCCAAACCAAATAATGCGACCACTTTATACGAATTAATCAGGGAACATTGTAAATGAAAGATTATGAATAATTTATTGTCAGCTATTTCTCTAACCATCCGAAGAAAAGAATCTCTTCTGTTTCTTGTGATTATTGTTGCAGGGCTGGGTATTTTTGGCTGGATCACTGATCATATTATTTTAACATCATTTTCCATCAGATACAAACCAATATCACCAGTTATTGCAACGACATTTATAGCTTTAAGTATTCTTTTATATGCAAAAACTATTTTCGGAAAATCACGAATTGTGAAATTTTGTGTGTCCCTTGCATTAGTTGGTTTCATCCTTTTTTACGGAGTATTTATTATCGGCTACTTTCTGAATTTCACAGGTAATATTGAGATTATTTTAATTAAAAACGTCAACAGATTTGGGAATACTCTTACGGGTCGAATGTCGCAAGTGGCTGCTTTTCAATTTTTTTCTATTTGCTTAAGTATATTATTAATTAAACCGGGTTACCCTGAAATAATCAGGTATATAAGTGGCTGTTTAGCGCTAATTAATTTTTTTATTTCTTCTGTTGTAATAGTAGCATATTTATATAAAGCGCCGCTTCTGTTTGGCAACCAGGTCATTCCTGTTGCATTACCGGCAGGTATCTGCTTCTTTTTAATCAGTATTTATTTATTTCGGATATCCGAACTGAAGTTCTGGACCTTCAATCTGATAAAAGAAAATAGAATCTCGATTCAATTATTAAAATCATTTTTACCTTTTGCACTTTTCACAGTTCTTTTGCAAGGATTTTTAATATCAAACGTTTCTGTAAGTAAGGCCAGCCTGACATTATTTATAGCGCTTATTGCATTTATTGTTGCCCTGTTTATTGTTATTAGTGTAATTAAAGTATCATCCAAATTGGGAGATAGTTTACAAAAAGCAGAACAGGTTTATTTTGAAAGCCAGAAAAATGAAGCAATCATTTTTTATACCCGAAGCCTTATTGAGACCAGCCTTGATCCATTATTCATAATTAGTGTTGACGGCCAGATTACCGATATTAATCTTGCAGCAGAGATCGCTACCGGGTTTTCACGAAACACTCTGATAGGGACAGATTTTTGCTTGTATTTTACAGATCCGGATGAGGCAGAAAAAGGTTATAAGAAAGTTTTGGAAGGAGGAACTGTTTTTGATTATTCTCTCTCTATCCGCCAAAAATCCGGTATAACCATTCCTGTATTGTTTAATGCTAATGTTTACTACAGCCAGAGCGGTAAAACCCTTGGGGTTTCCGCTACTGCCCGCGACATTTCGAAACTCCTGGAGAACGAGAATAAACTGAAGAATAGCATTTATGAATTAGCCGCTTCAAATGAGAAACTAAAAAAAAGCGAAGAAGAAATCCGCAGGCTCAATACCGGCCTTGAAAATGAAGTGGAAAAGCGCACGGCCGACCTGGTGGCTATGAATAAGGAACTGGAGCAGTTTGCATATGTTGCTGCACACGATCTTCAGGAGCCGCTGAGAATGATTTCGAGTTACACCCAGTTACTTGAAAGAAGATATAAAGACAAATTTGATGACGATGCAAATGATTTTATTCACTTTATAGTCGACGGAGCAGTCCGCATGCAACGGCTTCTCAATGATCTGCTTGATTATTCAAGGGTAAGCAGTAATGCAAAGGATTTTGAACAGGTAAACACTTCACTTGTTCTGGGAAATGTGATCCTTAACCTTCAGCAACTCATAAATGAGAATAGCGCATTCATTTCAAATGATAATTTACCGGTAGTGAAATCGAATGAATCGCAGATTTACCAGTTGTTTCAAAATCTTATAAGAAATGCTATAAAGTTTAAAAAGAAGTCGGAGTTACCTCGTATTCACATTTCCTGTGAAAGGAAAAACGATCAGTACGAGTTTTCTTTCAGGGATAATGGAATAGGAATAGATATGCAATACCACGACAGGATATTCATTATTTTTCAGAGGTTACATTCCTCAAGTGAATATGTGGGAACCGGCATAGGACTATCTGTTTGCAAACGAATTGTAGAACGACACAGAGGAAAAATATGGTTTGAGTCAAAAGAAAATGAAGGTACCACCTTTTATTTTACAATACCTGTTTTAAATTAAGAATCTATATAGAAAAAGCAATAATGGAAAATCTAAAAGTAATTGAAATACTCCTGATTGAAGACAATATTGGCGATGCTAGGCTTACAATGGAAGCATTGAAGGAAGGAAAAGTGAAGAACAATCTTACGGTTGTTTATGACGGAGTGGAAGCAACCGATTTTCTGTTCAGGCGAAACAAGCATATACTTGCAACACGACCCGATCTGATCCTGCTCGACCTTAACCTTCCAAAAAAAAATGGACGTGAAGTACTGGCTGAGATTAAAAAGGACGAAAACCTTAGAAGGATCCCAATCGTTGTTCTGACAACATCCAGGTCCGAAGAAGATATTTTAAGTGCTTATAATCTGCATGCAAACTGCTATATAACTAAACCAATTGATCTGGGGAAGTTTTTAAGTATGGTTCAATCAATTGAAGATTTTTGGCTAACGCTTGTCCAACTTCCAAACAAATGAATCCTATGGTTGATCAAGAAATACTCCTGATCGAGGATAATCCTGCAGATATCAGGTTGATGAAAGAGATGATGAAGGATATCACTGCCTTTAATTACCCGCTTACTATCGCGGAAACTTTAAAAGAAGGATGCGAACGAATCAAAAACACTAATATAATTCTTATTCTGCTTGACCTTAATTTACCCGATAGCACGGGAAAACAAACTTTTAATACCGTAAAGGCTTTCGCGAAGAATATTCCTGTAGTCTTGCTTACCGGGCTACAGGATATGGAGTTATCGCTGGCGCTTATAAAAGACGGGGCACAGGATTACATTGCAAAACAGGATTTAAACGTCAACCTTCTTAGTAAAACAATACAATATGGCATAGAGCGCAATAAACAATTAAAAGAAATAAAGGATATTTCCGACAAGCTGGAACAGACTAACGTTGAGCTAAATATTAATATCCTTCAAAGGGAGCTTTCTGAAGAGTCCCTGCAAAAAAGTGAAAGACTTTTGCTTCAGCAAAACAACGATAAAAACCTCTTTATTTCAATTCTTTCGCATGATTTGATAAGCCACTTTCATAACCTTCTCTGGTTATCGGAAATTTTAGCAGAAGACATTCGCAAACTTCATATGATCAGACATCCGAGACTGCCGCAAACTAAACCGCGACTGTTTCATAAATCAATCTTAAATCTGTAAAAGGGAAGCAGGTTTCTGTTTGGTTTAAAAAGGAGCATAGTTTTCTTACTGCTTGATTTGCCCTGGGAGTGGATA
>CAIMVD010000275.1 GCA_903844815.1 uncultured Bacteroidota bacterium
GCAGTTATCGGCGATATACCTTGCAATTCTTTCCAGCAGGGCTACATCGCGAACCTGATTTCTTGCTACGACATCTTTCAGGAGGATAGTGCTGTAAATGGAACTGAGATATTGATAAATTACCTCGTCATTTAATTCCATCTGATGAACACCCGGGAATCCGCCATATTTCATGAATAAACTGAATTCATCTTCCTTTTCTCTAACTGTTTTGTTCCGGAATTTCAAAAATTCAGAAAACACAAGGGTATTAATTTTGATCTCAATACACCTTCCGGTGAGTAATGTTGCAAGATCAGATGAAAGTAATCCTGCGTTGGATCCGGTGATATAGATATCGGCAATATTGTCGGTAAAGAAACCGGCTACAGCCTTTTCCCAGTTTTCAATTGTCTGTATTTCGTCTATAAAAAGATACCTGTTACCCTTTATTTTTTGAAATTTACTGGCAACAAAATCATTCAGGTCTGTGTAAGTATTAATAAGGTCAAACTCGAGAGAGTCTTTATTTATGAGAAGTATATTTTCAGGGTTCACCTTACTTCTTATCAAATCGTCAATAAGAATTTTAAGAAAAGTGCTTTTGCCGCATCTTCTTATTCCTGTAATTATTTTAATTAAAGGCTTATTTATGAACGGTTTTATGCGGTTTAGATATTTTTCTCTTATTATCATAATCGACTATGATCTGTTAATTACAAATATATTTAAAACAAACGACTATAGTAGATTAATTATAAATGTTTTGATTCTTTTCACCATGATTTTTCTTCCATGGCGCGCATTAACAGCCAGCCTTCCCGATAGTTATCGTGAGCCCTCCGTCTTATACTTCCACTCCTCCGATTGCTGACATGAGTTCGCGGTACTCCTCAAGCAGAGTTTCATAATTGCTCAGGGATCTCAGATCACATTTTTCAGTTACTTCCGTACCGAGATACATTAAATGTCCGGTCCGGTATTTTGTGTACATGAAAATGTCTTTTCTCAAATCAAATTTCTCCTTGGCGTCAATGGTCTCTGAATTGGTATCAATTATAAGCGGGGAGAGGTTAAGATAGTCATCGAAAGATTTAATTGATTTCAAAAGCAGCACGGAATGGCTGTCGGAGAAAGTTGATTCGTCAATCTCCTGTCCCTTAAAATCAGAATCAGATCTTCGTTTATTGCCTGCATATTCAGTGGATATAATATATGGCGGAACTATTTATATTTTTAGTGGAGACAGGTTTCCTATTATCCCTGCTTCGTAAAAGTACATTACTATAAATAGCAAATGTCGGATTTTGTTCAATAAAAATCTGAAAATCATACTGTTAATAAATTAACAGGGCAGTAAAAAGCATTATTTATTATTTAGAATTTAGAGAAGTGCCCGGGATTCAAAATTAAATGAGCTTCATTTGATCAAAAAAAACGCCTTGATATTCTAAAACTCAGGAATAAGGGGAAGCCTAAACCTATAATAATGCTATGTTAATCAGAAGTTGACAAAATTTTCATGAAAACATCATAAAAGGTTTACCAGACAACAGACCCTCGACGGGAAATTGTAATTAGAGATTAAAAGTATAGGTATATTTCACCATTACTGCTCTTGAATTATATAAGGGGAGATTTGGAATTTCGCGTGTCAGGCTTGTGTTTCTTCCCTCATTAAATACGACATAGAAATCATTACCTTCTTTCGGGTTAAATCTTAACCTGAAATTAGAAACGACACCATGTTCAGCAGTATTATACTGAATAAAGGCATTAACTGACAATTTTGTGTTGAGCATGTATAAAGCCTTTACACCTATAATATGATTGGTCATCTTCATATCCCTCTCGGCGAATTCAGCATGATCGAATCCATATGTACCTCCTAATTCAAAATGTTTCGATATGTTCCAGACAGGTTCGAAACGGGCTGAGAAACTCCATCCGTCAAAAAACTGGCCCCCGCTTGTCGTCATCATAAGCATGAATGGATTCGATCCCGGTGTTGACAGCATCCCCATGAAATTCATAAATTCATACTGGCCCGGGAGCACAAAAGCTTTATCCTCAATGAGTATCAGGCTATCCTTGAGATTTTCAGTACTATATATAAGGTTAACCATTCCATGCCACTGATTCTTTGTACTAAACTCCCAGCCAACTGTATTCGAATAGGTCATTAAATCCCCGTCGGGAATATATGCCGCATACCGGGTATTGTATCTGATACTATGGGAATAGAGCTTCGATTTTTCACCCGGAATCCAGCCATATAGAAGAATTGCTTTTGCGGAATAGTAATCATCCATCATTTCAAATCCAATCCCCGGATTGAAGTTTAGTCCGGAGTATGAATAACCGACAGTATAACCAAGTCCTTTTGATGATCGCCTTGTCCAGTCGAGTGATATCCTGGTTGGTTTCAGAAAATTGCTTGCAGCTGTCCCGGTTTCATACGTCTGGGCAAATTTCATGTCGAGGTAATCCTGGCCGAAAAGCCTGAAGATTCCATCAACCCCGTATCCTACATTATAATTTCCATTGGCGCCGATCCGGCTTGTAAACCCTGCGCCAACATAGGAGTTTTCATTAATGACCTGTCTCCTGATTCTCAATACGCCAAAATTCTCCGAAGGAAGTATTTCTTCATAAATGCCGTCAGTATTCTTTTTGTTAAGGGGAGCCGTCTGCATATCGAGCATTGCCAGGTCCCACTTCCCAACCCGGCCGATTATCCTGGCACCACCATAGATTCTTATGGGATCACCATCATCGCTCAATCCGATCCTCCTGCTGTAAAACAGGGTATTATTTGCTCCGAGGTTGAAATCAAAAATACTGGAGCGTTCCAGAAAGAAGGGTCGTTTTTCAGGGTAGTACAGCGAAAACCTTGTAAGGTTAATCTGTTCATTATCGGCTTCAACCTGTGCAAAATCTGTGTTAACAGTAAGATCGAGGACCATATTGGCCGATAAACCATATTTAATATCACCTCCTACCTCAAATAGTGGTTTATTAGTTCTTATATAATCCGTACCGCCGCTGTTAAGTTCATAGGTGCTCTTAAGACCTGAAAGGGCATAAGGAGCGATATAAAGGGGCTTGTCGGGCTTTAAGCCCTTAAACATAGTCTCCTTTGCCTGCGAAGGTTTTAAATATGAAAACTGACCCCAGTTGGGTGGAATGGCTGGATAGACATTTATTTCATTTTTAGAAGGAATCCACCTCCATGCGATGACACCCATTTTTACCTCACCGTCTTTCTCCTGGAACCTGAGGCTTGACAGAGGGATTCTTATCTCGGCTGACCAGCCCTCCTCATTCTTATTTGTTTTAACATCCCAGAAGGTATTCCAGCTAAGGTTGAAAGGGATCTGGTCGGGCATGCTTACAACTGCGTCCTTCAAAATTGCCGCATCCCAACGGAGTGCATCGGGAGTTGTGAAAAAAGCAAGTGCATTCTCCTTATCGTCGTAGGTGTCGAGTATTATTCCAAGCCAGTCGCTCCCCATACCCAGGTAGTCTCTTTTAAAGCTTGTGGATTGAACCATAGTGGCATCCTGGTAGAACATCCGGGCTCCGATGTATAAATACTCGTCATCGTAAACTATTCTTATGTCTGATTTTTCACTTGGATCCTTTCCGAATACTGGCTGATACATAGTCATGTTCAACGGCGAAACCGGTTGCCATAGCTCCTCATCAGGAATTCCGTCAAATTGAACGGGTTGCGAGAGTCTGCTGATAATCAATGGCAGATTTACGGATATTGTGTCAATATTCCCGTATAAAACGATAGCTGTGTTGCTTAGTAGAGTAATTATAAGAAAGAGTCGGATAGTCTTCAATATGTTCAGGTTATTGGCCTGCAAACTTATAAAATTCCGGCTGATTTTTACAGGGCCTTTAAGATTCAGGGAAGATTTTTAACATTAATTAAATTCCTTCTCTCCTCACTTCCGGCTCCCGACTACCAAATATTCCAAAGGGAATAAAAGAAAACTAATTGTGTTTCGTTTTATTTAAATATCAGAACATTATTGTACAACCCAGTCAGTGTACCTGTCAATAACATTTTTCATATATTTCCCCATCTCTTCATCTGCCGATTTCATCTCTTCAGCAGCTGCTGTGCCTAATTCGGTATAGGTACCTTCTGATTTCCAATATTTGTTTCTTACTTCATCGGATGAGAATAAATATATGACACTAATAAAATCAGTACCCTCTCCCCTGGTACCTTTTAATACATAACACTTCACTCCGGGAAAATTCTTTTCAAACTCCGGAAAGTATTTGTCCTTCATGAAGCTCATACACTGATTCAATGAAACATCAGGATTAAGAATGAAGGTACCATTATGGAA
>CAIMVD010000276.1 GCA_903844815.1 uncultured Bacteroidota bacterium
AAAAGCCGGAAATATACTTTCGATATATTTTACTGCCGGTTTCCCCTCCCTCGAATCCACAGCCCGGATTGTTAAAGCCCTTGAGAATGCAGGTGCCGATATGATTGAAATCGGAATGCCTTTTTCCGATCCCATGGCCGATGGTCCGGTAATACAGCAGAGTAATGAGGTAGCACTGAGAAATGGGATGAGTCTGAAATTGCTATTTGAACAACTTCAAGGTTTAAGAGCTGAAGTCAGGATCCCAATCATTCTGATGGGGTATCTTAACACGGTGATTCAATTTGGTGTTGAGGACTTTTGCCGGAAGTGTTTTGAGACAGGTATTGATGGCGTCATACTCCCCGATCTGCCTCCTCAGGTTTATACAGCAGAGTTCCGTCAGTTCTTCGATAAGTACAATGTTCATAATATACTGCTTATTTCGCCCCAGTCCTCAGAGGAAAGGATCCGTGAAATCGATGCCATCAGCCGTGGTTTTGTCTATATGGTTTCCTCTTCTGCAGTTACAGGGGCAAAGGGCAAATTCTCCGGTGACCAGTTAACATACTTTAAAAGAGTAAAAGATATGGCTCTGAATAATCCGAGGCTGATAGGCTTTGGAATTTCAGATCACGATACATTCTTTAAGGCATGCCAATATGCTGACGGAGGCATAATCGGGAGCGCCTTCGTAAAATTGATCGGGAGGGAGGGGGATTCTGCTGAGCAAATAGGGAAATTTATCGCTGCTCTGAGGAATTAATCCTTGCCTTTTAGGTCATTGTGATATCTGCGGGATGAACATGGTTGTTCATCCCTTTTTTTTAAATTGTTCTAAAAATGAAAAATAAAATAAATCAATAATAGTATAAAAAAAAGGGGGGGGGTGTGATGAAAAAAACAATAAAATATGAAATATAGCCCTAGGAAAATAGGGATCAAATGAAATAATATGCAGAAATATTTGGAAAGAGCCTAAAAGTATTTAATTTTGTCCGTTGGAATAAACATTGTTGTTAATGTAGAGTTAAGGCAGAAATTTATTCCCGGGTAAATATTAATAATTGAAATATAAACAACCTAATTATGGAGAAATCAGGGTTTAAAAGGGTCTTTACTTTAGCGGCATTATTATTCACGGGATTAACCGGGTTGTATGCAGCTGACGGGACTCCTATCGACACGGGTGCAACAGCCTGGATGCTTACTTCGACTGCACTGGTTCTTTTGATGGTGCCTGGGCTGGCAATGTTCTACGGAGGCCTTGTCCGTTCAAAAAACGTGCTTGGGACCATCATGCATAGCTTTGTTGCCATGGGCATCATCAGTGTATTATGGGTAGTTGTAGGTTATAGCATGAGTTTTGGGGGGAATGTACTTGGCGGCTGGTTTGGCTGGAATCCTGATTATTTCTTCCTTAAAGGGATAGATACAAAGATTATGGATGCAGGAATCCCTGAATATGTATTCTCAATGTTTCAGGGCAAGTTTGCAATAATAACGCCTGCACTGATTGCCGGAGCCTTTGCCGAAAGGATCTCCTTCAAGGCTTACTGTTTTTTTATAGCACTATGGAGCCTGTTGGTATACAATCCTCTCTGCCACTGGGTTTGGGCATCCGATGGTTTTCTCTTTAATCTTGGAGCCAAGGGAGCGATTGACTTTGCAGGAGGTACGGTTGTTCATATCTCGGCAGGAGTAAGCGGACTCGTTGCTGCTATATATCTTGGCGCACGGCGGGGCTATCCCTATCAGGTAATCCGGCCGAACAACCTTGTATTAACAATGCTTGGAGCGGGACTGCTTTGGGTAGGATGGTTCGG
>CAIMVD010000277.1 GCA_903844815.1 uncultured Bacteroidota bacterium
GATCTCCAAAGGAAATATGCCCACGGGAAAACAATTGAAAATTCTTTTCAGACGAACGGAACAAGGCTAAATGATGACTTTAGTAAAAACACAGAATCAGTTTGACTTCGGTATTAACAAAAGGAACAGCCTTCCAGGGTATTGTCTGGCATGTAAAGTCAGGTTTGCATGCAATGGTGAATGTCCAAAACACAGAATAATTTATTCGTCCTCCGGGGAATACGGTCTTAATTATCTGTGTGAAGGTTACAAGTTGTTCTTTCAGCATGTGGAACCATATATGGACTTTATGGCAAAGGAGTTAAAAAATAAAAGGGCACCGGCTAATGTCATGCAATGGGTAAGAAACAAGGAAAAACAGGCAGTAATAAATGTCATGCCTGAAAGAAATGATCCTTGTCCTTGCGGAAGCGGGAAGAAGTTTAAAAACTGTTGCTCCGTCAGGATTAAATGATGGATTACACAAGAAGCCGCAGAAGAATATGGTATGACCAGAGCGAAACCGGGTCACGCTGTATCGTGACCCCGCCCTGCACAGTCAATTAGTAAAATACCTTTTCCATAGTTGCCCGGAATAATCTGACCACTGATTTCTTGTCTTTCAGAGTGGCTTCATTTCCCCTTTATCCAGTCTCGTTTGTTGTTTGTAAGCCATGACGGATCGCCCGTTCCGCCTGTGAAACACAAATTGACCGGATCCCATTTCATTGCAGCGTTATTAAAGTAAAGCTGGTTTATAAGATGACAGCATATGACTGTCCGTCCGCCTACCTGTTCGTTTGCAACCGGCTTCTTACGGCTGCTGACACCGGAGAGAAAATCCTCGTAATGCGAATTGCTTTCATAAAGCTTTATCTTTGCGTTCTTAAGCAGCAGTTTTTCAGCCTTATCAACCTCTGCGCTGCAGGATGTGTTTTTAGTCTCTGCGCCTGTATAGGAGGCAACGACCTGGTTTTTTACAATAACTTTGAATGTGCCGCGGTTAACCATCACTTCACCTTCGCTGCCAAAGAAATGAACACCAAATCCATTTTCCTTACGGAGAACTTTAATCCCATTCGAATAGATCAGAGCTGCATCAGTACCTATAAAGCGAACTTCAACCGGACCACTCTCATCCATTCCCAGCCCCCACTGGGCAATATCAAGGTGGTGAGCGCCCCAGTCGCCGACACCTCCTGTTCCGTATTCCCTGTATGAACGCCAGTTCGGATAATGATTATGTACTCCGCGGGGACTCAGGATAGAATTATACGGACGCATTGGCGCCGGGCCAAGCCACAGGTTCCAATCCAGACCAGGTTCCATATTTTCTTCCGGGAGTTCGCAGGGAACAGGTGGTCCTCCGAAACTGCACTCAACATGATCGATCTTACCTATGCAGCCATTGCGCACCAATTCGCTTGCAATACGGAATTCCTTCATTGAGCGTTGCATTGAGCCGGTTTGCAGCACACGCTTATTATCATCCACAGCTTTCATCACATCTATTGCCTCCTGAATATTATGAGTCAGTGGCTTCTCACAGAAAACATCCTTCCCCTTAAGAAGCGAGAGCAAAATTGGCTCGGCATGCCAGTGATCGGGGGTTGCGATGCAGACTGTGTCAATATCACTGCGATCTATGAGTTCGCGGTAATCGTTGTATGCTTTGCAGTCAGCAACACCTTTATCCTGATTATCATTGTAGTACTTATTAACAACCTTTTGTGAGTCATCGCGCCGGGTAGTGTCTGCATCACAAACAGCAAGAACCTGTGTCAGCGGAAGAAATTTCGCAAGTAACCACTGCGATTGTTTTCCCATACCCACGAAACCCATTGTGATTCTGCTACTGGGTGGATACATCCAAACCCGGGATGGAAGGATGAAAGGAGCCGCGATCACAGGTACTGCAGCCAATTTGATAAAGTTCCGCCTTGTTGTTTTCATATCTCAAACTCTATTTAATTCATTGTAAATAACCATGGACAATTATTGGAAAGATAGCTAATATTTTGTTCCATTTTCCTCCAAAAAAGAAGCCCTTCATAATTTTTATTACTAAAATAGAGCTGCAGGCATCCCGGCAATCCGGTCCGGTCAAAATCAGGAATTTTATCCTTTAGCAATTTTACAATTCTGGTTGCAACTAATTTCCAGGTGGTGTGTTGCATCTTTGTATTTTGAAGAAGATGCGTTTTTTGCCAGAGTTGCAACCAGGGATCTTCTTCCTGGTAACACCGTCTGAATTTCTGGAAGACTACAGGAGGTGTCACGGCGTTTGTATTTAACCTTACAATAACCTTGAAATTTTATTTAACCTATTGAATATGCCTATGCTAAGGTGATTCTATATTAAATATTTTAAATTTCTAAGGTCCTTTTTTTTGTACATAATGGCATATTTATGGTACGTATTTTAACATAAAATATATCTTTGTGTAAAATAAGACTATGCAATACATTGAAAGAGACATTGATAATGATTTGATTAACTGGAAGAACCAACCTTCAAGGAAACCCCTGCTGATAAGGGGTGCCAGACAGGTTGGAAAATCATCAACAGTGAGAAATCTGGGTAAAACTTTTGAGTACTTTATCGAGTTGGATTTTATTTCAAACAAGTCAATTCGTAAGCTGTTTGAGGGTGATATCAATCCAATACGTATTTATGAAGAATTATCACTTTTTTTTAATACCCCTATAATTCCCAACAAAACTTTAGTCTTTTTTGATGAAATACAGGCTTGTATCCCTGCTATTACATCTCTAAGATATTTCTATGAGAAGGTTCCTGAAATTCACCTAATCTCAGCAGGATCACTTTTAGAATTTGCATTAAAAGATTTACCTTCTTTTGGAGTTGGCAGAGTAAGGTCTTTATATCTTTACCCTTTTTCATTTAGAGAATTCCTTATTGCATTTAACGAAGGACCTTTGGTTAAGCTTTTAAATAAATCAAGCATCGAGACCCCGGTCCCGGAACTCCTTCATAATAAACTCAAACAACAACTAATAAGGTATATCACAGTTGGCGGAATGCCTGAAGTTGTAGCTTCTTATTCAAATGGAGCTTCATTGCTTGATTGTCAGGGGATACTGGAGGAATTAACAAATTCACTTTATGATGATTTCTCCAAGTATAAAACAAAAGTTCCTTCCTCCAGATTAAGGGAAGTATTTTCTTCAGTCGTTATGCAAACAGGTTCTAAGTTTGTTCTTTCGCAAATTGATTCCCAAGCAAATCGTTCGCAATTAAAAGAAAGTCTGGAACTTTTAGAACTTGCCGGAATTATTTACCCGGTTATTCATTCATCTTCAAATGGAATTCCTCTTGGTGCACAAGCAAATGGAAAGTTTATAAAATATTTGCTTTTTGATACGGGAATATTTCAAAGATTTTTAAATCTCGACTTGTCAGAATTATTTCTAAACACAGAAATCTCACTTATTAACAAAGGAACGATTGCTGAGCTTTTTGCAGGGTTGGAGCTAATAAAAAACCAACCTAAAAACCAGGCTGCTGCAGTATACTATTGGCAGAGAGAAAAAAAAGGAAGTCAGGCAGAAGTTGACTACGTGATTGAGCTTGGCTCTAAGATTATTCCGGTTGAAGTTAAATCGGGCATAAAGGGAAAAATGCAGAGTCTCCGGATTTTTATGGAAGAAAAAAAGAGCGAATTCGGAATTCGAACCTCCTTAGAGAATTTTAACAGGATAGGAAATATTAATATTGTTCCCCTTTATGCGATAGGGCAGGTTTTAAAAGCTACAAAAGATAAATACCTAACATGATTTAATTATATTATTTATCTGACTGAAATTTCTGTCCGCTCCGGGTACCCAGAGGCACAAGAGGTCAAAACTGACTTCTGGAAAAGATGCAACCAGGGATCTTCTTCATGGTGGCATAGCCTGACTTCCGGTATTGTTCCGGTTGGTCAGTGAATAAATCAGGTTTGGTGAATTAAACTACTTTCCTGGTAAAAATGAATGTGCCAATGCTTCACTGTCCTTGTACTTTGCCATAATCTTTGTGAGCCGTTTATGAAGGTCCTCTTTTATGGAGGCATATGCAAGTTCATTATACACGTTTTTCATCTCTTCAGGATCAGCCTTAATATCAAATAGTTCCCATTCATCAATATCATAGTCTTCATTCACACTACCGGGTTTTATAACTCCTGCCCATTTAATAAGCAGCGGCGTGCGATATGATTGTTCAAACATCCACCGTTTGTCGAACCAGCCATGTTCCTCCATGTAAAAACCTTGATCTGAGGCATATATAACTATTGTGTTCTTATCTAGACCATTTTCCTTAAGGTAGTCCAGAACCTCCCCTACACTCTTGTCAACAGCTGCTATACAAGCCAGGTAATCCTGCAGATAACGCTGGTATTTAAAGCGTATCAGGTCCTTTCCTGACAGGTTTGACTCATAAAAGTGTCTGATGATGGGATCATACACGGCATCCCATGCTTTTGACTGTTCCGGATTCATACGGTTAAGTCCGGTAGTTTTCATCTTTGAGCGATCACTGTACATTTTAAGATCCTCTTCAATACGCATGGTTTTTGAAATCGTCATATCCTGGGTCTTCTCTGCTGTTCCACGGTCAGAATAGTCATCAAAAAGAGTTGCTGGCTCAGGGAAAGTTACTCCTTTATAAAGAGCTAACTCATTTGGCCCTGGCCACCACTCACGGTGAGGTGCTTTGTGGTGCATCATAAGCATAAACGGTTTTCCGGAGTCTTTTACTTCCTTAAGCCATTTTATGCTTTTACCTGTAAGAATAACTGCCCTGCAGGGTCCTGAGATGGAATTTGTTACAAGGCAGCGGTTAAATCTCATACCGCTTGCCGCTATTCTGTCAATATTAGGTGTTGGAGCAAGATCTTTTAGTGGTCCGCCGTAAGCACTTAAGGCCTGATAAGCATGGTCGTCGCTCATTATATAAATGATGTTGGGGCGTTGCTGGGAGTAAAGTGCAGGGACAAATGCTGATAAACCGAGTGCTGTGGCAATTTTCAGATTTAATTTCATGTCATTCGGGTCTAATAGTTTAACTGTATTATTGCACAGTGGCACAATAGCAATATACAATACTGCTACTTTATTTCAAAGTGTACACTTTTGCAAATTCCCGCACCATTGTAAAATTCTCAACAGCCAGGTTGAAAGCCTTTTCCGGTTTTTTGGCTGCTACCAAGGAGCCTTTTAAAACTCATCTGCAAGTTTTAACTATGAGCCCACTTCGAAAAAGATAATAAATGCAATTGCCACGAAGACGCGAAGACGCTAAGTCTCACAAATGGCTTATTATTAATCAATCACCTGGGATTATCTTCGTGTCTTTGCGCCTTTGTGGCAAAAAAAAGACTTTTCGGTGTAGGTTCAATTATGAAATCCAAATCATCTTTACAAGGAAATAACTTAATCTGGCCCACCCATATCCGGATATACCGGTGTTGTTCCTTTTTCAATTCACCCGTTCTAATCTTAGTTGTACATAACTTGTATTCTGCTATTTTTGACATGTAATTTTCGAATATGAAAAACAGTTTGCTTTACAGTGATGTTCTCAGAAATACAGGGCCAGATGCGTTTAATGTAATGTTAAAACCTGTCGGGTCCACCTGCAATCTTAACTGCACCTACTGCTACTATCTTGAAAAAAAGAAGCTTTACCCAAACAGGAATGAGTTCAGAATGTCAGATGAACTTCTGGAAGAATTCACAAAACAGTATATTGAAGCAAATAGCACTCAGTCGGTAACATTTACCTGGCAAGGTGGTGAACCAACCCTCATGGGACTCGATTTTTACATTAAAGCAATTGATCTCCAAAGGAAATATGCCAATGGAAAAACCATTGAAAATTCTTTTCAGACGAACGGAAC
>CAIMVD010000278.1 GCA_903844815.1 uncultured Bacteroidota bacterium
TAATTTACTGGAGTGGCTGAAAAGCTTCAAGTAAAAGTTGATTTATAATGTAAAGTGGCTTGGCGGATAATCAGTGATTTATCAAGCTATTTGGATTATCAAAAAATCACCACTTTACATTATCATATAGTTTACATTACCGGTACCGGTAGCCATTACAAGCAATATCCTGTTTTCGCCCCTTGCCACAGCCTCAATTGTGCGGTTAATAGCCTCAACCTGATAGTATCGGGCTTCTTTACCCGAACCATCGGTATGATAAGGCTGAACAACCAGATCTTCATCTTCGGTCCGAATGCCCCTGTACTGCTTATAGCGCAACCAAAGTTCGTTTGGTGATGGAAAACTTTCAAGCGGAAACTGTGTTTCAATATCTTCACCTTCATCCACCACTTTGTTGTGTGAAGCAAAAGCATCGCCATTGGAACTGAAAGCGCTTGGTACCTTTATAATGTCTGCGTAACCAAGTGCTTGTTGCAAACCATGGCTGACCGAATGATTATTGTCCTTTGCTTCTACGATGGCAACCGGAACTCCGGGTTCCCATTGAAGGACATAGTCGGCAAATTTTTTCTTTTTCTTGTTTCGTACTGACAAATTACCCCGCACGATAACAGGTCCCGGAGTCAAGGTAACTTCACGCCTGATTTGGGTAATAGGTTCCCATCCGGCATTTTTTATTGCGGGAGTGATGTACAAATCGCAGATGTCTGTTTCGGTCAGATCTTTTTTGTTGCTTTTGTTCAAAGCTTTTGCCGGCTTTTGGTATGACATTATTAAGCAAATGATACACAAACTTAGCAATTTATGTTGTCATAATTTAAGCAGGCAGCTAAATAAACAATATTAATCCTACTCGCAACTCAACGTCTCCACTGGATTCCTTGTAGCCGCCCTCCAGCTTTGCCAGCTAACTGTTAATAAGGAAACAACATATGCGATACATGGCCCGGCAATGAAGGTCCATAATGGCATAGGAGTATGAAAATAGAAACGTGAAAGGAAGATCTTACCAAGAAGAAAAGCCACTGGTATCGCAATCAGAAACGAGATAATCAACCATTTGGAATAGTTTTTTAACAACAGACGCATTATTGAAACGATTGTAGCACCATTCACCTTTCTTATCCCGATTTCTTTAGTTCGCCTCTCTGCAGTAAACGATGCCAGTCCTGATAGTCCAAGACAGGCCAGCAAAAGGGCAATAAAAAATGCCAAACCAACCAGATTTGAAGTTGTACTCAATCGTGAATAATCGGGAAGATCTCCGAAAAGAACTGGGTGAAACGGAATATCTCTCTCATAGCGCTTATATATTTCGTTGACTTTTTGAATAATTTCAGGATAGCTTCCTGAAGAAAAGCTTATAAGCAGATTACTCCTGTTTTCTGAATTTAAAGAGATTATCGTCGGCACCAACGGTCCTGCAAGATCAATAGCATGAAAGTCCTCAAAAACACCAATTATTGTGCCCCTCTTCCCGTCCACCGTTAGTGACTTGCCAACAGGATCTTTACTCTTCATAATATTTGCAGCAACATCGTTAATTACATAAGATGTGGAATCGGAAAGAAATGATTTATCAAAATACCTCCCGGTAGCCATTTTGATCCGGACGGCTTTATTATAATTAAAATCCGCATTGACACACCAGAAATGCAATTTTTCGATGTTATCTTTTCCCTCACATGTTACTTCATTTGAAACTCTTGCTCCACGCGTAGGGATGCAGTTTGTAAAACTTGCAGTTTCAATACCCGGGATTGTAAGTAAATCATTTTTCAGGCTCTCTTCATGACCATCAAGGTTCTTTGTATTGTTTATAATTATCAGCTTGTCTTTTTCAAATCCGAGATCGAAGTTGCGCATATACTTATCCTGCACCTTAATTATCATCATACAAATAATCAAAACAACAGGTATTACAAACTGGCAAACAATGAGGCTTTGCCTTAAGATGCTGTAACTTTGACTCGTTATAATCCTGGCTTTCAGTATCGAAACCGGATTCGAAGAGGACAAATACAACGAGGGGAGTAATCCCGAAAACAATCCTGTAAATATTGCAATAAGCGTAAAAGCCAGAATAACTTTGAATTCTGTAAACCGCAGGTGAATATCACTGTCAAACATAGTATTGAAGCCAACCAGGAGCAACCTGACAAGAACAATAGCTATAAACATACTTGTCAGGATGAGAATAAATGTTTCGCCCAGGAATTGTATTACTATTACCGATTTTGTTGCACCGGCGACCTTCTTTATTCCAACCTCGCGATATCGCCTTATATTGAGGGCAATGGCAAGATTTATAAAGTTGAAACAGGCAATAATAAGAATTGCGAACCCAATGCTGCCGATAATAACAACATTCTGCATCTCCTTCCACACCCTTTTTTCGCCGGCATAGGAATAGAGGATCTTTTCTTTAAGAGGGAATAAAAACAATTCCTGGTTTAAAGTAGTTTCCTGGTTTTTAATTAAATCCTTAATCCTTGCATTTACCTTACTGACATTTGTATTCTTCTTAAACAATCCCCAAATCTGGTTTGCCGATACTCCTGTTTCATTTGCCCAGCTATTATCGGCCAGGAACTTTGAGAATGGAATTACAAAATCAAATTGAAGCAGCGATTGTGAAGGAACATTCATTAGTACTCCTGAGATCTTAAAAGCTTCCTCTTTCTGATCATCTTTCAGAGTTAGCACCTTACCCAGACAATCAGTAGTTTCAAAAAGTTTATTGGCTAAGCGTTCGGAAATCACGATTGAATTAATGTCTGATAAAACAGTTGGATCATCAGCCGTAACAAACGGAAAAGAAAACATACTGAAAAACTCCTCATCAGCATAAATGCCGTTTTCAGTAAATGATTTGTCTCCGGCAACAAGTGAATAACTTCGATCCGCTATCCGGGTAAAAGATTCTATTTCAGGGACATTTACCTTCAGAACTTCTTTAAGGGAAGCAGATAGAGGTTCTTTCAAAAAGCGGTCTCCGTTAAAATAAGTTACCATAGCTTCAACCTCATACAAGCCTTCATAGTTTTTATGGAATTTGTCGAAGCTGAATATATTAAGGATGTATAATACAGCTATTATTGCACTGGCAAGACCGAAAGTAAGGCAGAGAAAATTCAGAATACTATATGTTTTGTTTCGCCACAAAAAACGAAACGCAATTTTTAAAAATCTTTTAGCCATACCTGAGCTTCTTTAATCTATTTACCTGATTACCTGTAAAGATATCACCACCCAGGTAAATAATCAAAATAATATTACATCTACAGCTTTTGTATCTGCAAAAGTTAGATTTTATCTGATGAAATTGGATATGATTATTTCTAATTTAGTACATCCGCTTGCTGGAAATGAAGTGGTTCACAAGCGTTTTTCGCTCCATAGAGGGAAGTTATTTATTTCAGTGACCTCATCAAGATATGCGTACGCTTTTATCTTGTCGCCAAGAAAAGCATAAGTACCTGCCAGATCGTACTGATCGGAAATTAAGCTATTTTTGAGAATTGAAATTACAGAATGTTAAAATTCAAAATGGATCTAAATGTATATTCATGATTAAGCTTAGTTATCAGTACAATAGCAGTTTTTTGGTTTTTACGTTTATCATAATAGCTTGTACTTCTGCGACAGCATTTTGCCAGGCAGATTCAATCCTTATCAGTAAAGCTGATAATAAGGGAAAAATTGGTTTTGAAAAAGAACGGTTTTCTGCAAGTCTGGGTTGTTTTACCTCTGTTGATAATACAGGAATCACCCTCGGAAGCAAGCAACTGGGCATGGGTATTATTATTGACATTGAAGATGCCCTGGGACTTGAAACATCAAGTTTTGTATTCCGCGGTACTGCTAATTACAAATACGGCAAACGTAATCAGCATGCCATAATTTTAGACTATTTCAGTATAAACCGTAATGCCACAAAAGTACTTGAGACAGATCCGGAATTTGGAGATTATACATACTCGGTAGGAGCAAAACTGCAGAGTAAATTCAATTTGTCAATTATAAGAGCAAAGTACGAATACGCTTTTTTGCAGGACGACAGGGTTTCACTCGGCTTTTCTGCAGGGTTTTTTATTATGCCGATTAGTTTTTCGGTGAAATCGGAACGTTCGGATGAACAGAGCACTTCAATGATAGCACCTTTGCCTTTACTGGGAATTCACTCAGATTTTCTTCTTACAAAAAGACTTGTTCTAAAAGAAAGTATTGAAATGCTCTATCTGAAGTATGGCAACTTTACGGGTAGTATTCTGGACGTTAATTTCGCTGTTGAACACAGAACCTTTAAACATTTCGGCCTGGGGCTCGGCATTAACCTAAGCAGGTTAAACATAGCAGCAAAAGGAAATGAATACCCGGAAATCAATTTTTTCGGAACTGTTAAGATGGAATATAATGGCGCCTTATTTTATGCAAGATTCTATTTTTAGAATTAATAAAACACCTGCTGTAAACCACAACCGACCCTGCCGGCATGGCAGCAATATTTGTAACTCCAATGGCCAACGATAAACTGTGGATTCTTGTTTCGAAAGTCGAGTTTGCGGAATAATTTCTGCCTTCTTATTGTCTATACATGTGTAAATAGAAAAATCAATCCCTGTTTAAAAACGCAAATATTACAGTTGCTATTGCTATTGCATATTGTTTTTCATATGTGACAGCAGAAGGACAGTCATAAGATCCCCTCGTTTTCCCAAAGGATAACTTTACAGTGGAAACCAAAACAGTAAAAACATCTTCAGGTGAAAAGAAGGTCACCTTTCACTCTTACATGCACATCCTATATGTTACAAAGCCCATTGACAAAGATTTTCAGAGTCTCGACGTAAGTGTTCCTGTTAAAATCGATGATGTAACTATTGATGCAAAAATGCTCCGGTTTTCTCTTCCGTAGGAATTGGCGGATATTTGTCGGTAAGAAATGGTGGTACAGCAGCACCCAGGGCTGGTGCCCCCGGAGGAGCAGGAACATTAAGCAGCAGGGCTGATCTGGCTTTGGCCGCAGGTTTCGTTGTAGTTTCGCCCGGATGCCGACGCGGCTTATGAGTGGATGTACGGACCCTATCCCGCAAGATCAGGTCTTGTCGATCAGGATATTTCAAAACAACTTAAATCTTTAAAGAAGTAAAAATGCAGGATTTAAAAAACTTGCCACCTCTCTCTTTGAAAGAGGTGTGGCAAGTTTTTTTGCAGCTCCATTCTGCCACCATCTCAAATGCCTCCTTCCCAATCGTCTGTCGAAACTTCGGGTTGCCTGTGTTAAATTGTTTGTTAAGCGTCAGCCTCGGATTGGAGGAATCTTGTTTATAAGTTAATTTAAAAGATCCACCCAAAGTCGCTGTTACGGTATAATCCATTGAATTATCGACATCTTGATCGACCTTATCGGCAATAGCATTGAAATGCAATGAGTGCATCTCACAATTCGGATGGTTGTCATTTGGTTTTTAATCTCTGGTCAAAGTTAATTGATGTTTTACTAATCACTTTTATGCTCCCTGTATCCGGATGATGTGGATTTATAAGATAATTATATTCCTGAGGGACAATACTACTTGGAACTTTTAAAACAGCTGTTTCAGCCTGTAATATAAAATCATCTCCGATTGATTGTGTAATCCTGTCCGGAGGATTTGAATTCCAACCTTCCGGGAGGTCTTCAACTTCTATTTCCTGAATTGCTGTTTCATCGGGGATTTCGATTTCAACACAAAACCGGTCAGTTGGCAAATCTTCACTTAGATCAAGGTGTACAGAAACTTCAAGTGTTGCCAATGCTCTGCTTTCAGATGTATAAACCAATCTGGTTGAAAAGCTATTCCACCTGTAGCCTTTCGACATGGAGGCACCAATTCCGGATAATGTAGTTTTTAAGTATCTTCCCCTTTCAATTCTATATACTCTCATTCAGGCAAAATTTCCATATTCAATTCTATCCAGACAGAATTTTACCTCATCAATCCCTGTAATCGTGTCGAGAAGACTCTCAGGAGAGTTTCCCCCTAATGAGAGGTTACTCTTTTTCAACCATCTTTGAAATTTTTCCTCTTCACTGTTAAATACTTCCGTCCCATAATCAAGTAGTTCCGTTATTAAAACTATCAGTTCACTGTTCCTGCTGTCAAGAAGGGAATGCTCACTCTTTTTCTTGTTATAGGTTGTTTGAGGCATACCTACAATAGTTAATACCGATTTTACCGGCCGGTTTAATCGCTGGCTGATTAATTCTATTGAATTGTAGGGAATTCCCTGCCTGATAATTCCAACACGTTCCATTTGATTGCTCCATACATAGGTTTTACCATCAGAATAGAGAGTCCATTTTTTGGAACTTTTTATTCTTTCAGATGCTCTGCCATCACTCTTTTTTATATTAAAGTGAATTGTTTTACCTGTACTCTGATTCATATTACAGCATATTTGTTGTAAATATAAAACAATTATGCTGCTTATCCAAATAATGCAATAACATTTTGATTCCAATACTCATTCAGCACAATCCTACAGGCAACTCAATGATTCAACCGGATTCCTTGCCAGGCCAGCCATGAATTAGCCCATCATGCATTGACATTCCATGAAAATATAAACAAAAAAGAAGAAGAAAAACTTTGTCATGTTTTCGCGAGTGCATTACTATATCCCTCTGAAATGGCAAGGAAGGAGATGCAAAGGCAAAGGTTTCACTTCTATGAAAATGAGCTTGGATTAATAAAATAAAGGTGGGGCATTTCATTCTCTGCAACGTTTAGTCGTGCCTTGCAATTGGGAATTATTGATAATAACGTTTACAAAAAATTCAATATAGGTTATCGGGCACGGAAATATCATGTGCCAAATAGTGAGCCCGGACGTTTCCGTGGAAAAGAAAGACCTGTACGAATGGAGCGGTTGGTTTATGTAGGGTTAGCCAAAGAAGTATAAAGAAATAACAAACTTCGTTACTTTTCAAGCGCCCCCCCCACCACCGCATCAGAAAGCAAATTCTATGTTGACCTGGCAAGATTATTCTCCCCTTCAACAAAGTACTAATAGTAAATAACCCATATAGATTAACAATATTATTGTACTCTGCATCAACAATTGGAAAAGTAACAATCGAGTATTAAAATGGTAACCATTAGATTAAACAAACAGAGCCATTCCAATATAAACAATTCAACCTGTTGTAAATGTTTGTAGGTTTCGTAATTTGTGTCTAACTTTAAAATCCACATCGATTCTTAGGTCTTCTGTAAAAAACATAAGCACATAAATGCTCCTAAAAGTATATCATACAACTTCCAGCCTTGATGGAATTATTACTTTTCCTGACTTAACCACCGAGTCGGATAATTGGTTGGGAGATGGTTTTTACTTCTGGCAGGATCCTGAGTTTGCAGACTGGTGGGGTGATACATTTAAGTGTAAAAAATGGAATACCTCACGGAAATTTGATGTTTATGAAGCTAATCTGGAATTTAATGAAAGTGATTTCATAGATACAGTATTTAACGAAAATGATTATTATAATTTTGTGTCCACAGTGGAAAAATTTGCGAAAAAGTTTCAAAAAATCTTTAGAAAGAAACCAACTCTGGATGATTTTAATCTTTTTTTGAAAAGACATAATGTATGGGAATCGGTAAGTATAATCAGGTTTCAGGATGTACCAGCAAATAATCAGCTCGTAGAGGTAAATGGATATTATTATAAAAAGAGAATTCAAATCAGGGTAAATAAAGCGGAAATTATTTCTAGCTTTGCCCACCTTAAAAGAAAAGATTGCTTACATTAGCAGTATGGTAGCGAATTGGGACATATTGAATAAAGAATTTGATGATTTAATGAATAAATTATCGGATGATGAATGGATTGCCTGGTATTCTCAAATTGATGCTCAGAAGGAATCCTTGCGAAAGGACATTTTATTAAGTGCAAAAATTCAGGAGAAAAAAATTAGTCCATCCTTATATAACGGGGTAAATATTTTTAATGAGGTGCAAACTTCAATGCAATATGACTATATTAATAATGAATTAGTTAAAATAGAAGAAAATTGTGAATGCGTAGGGGGCGATTTACCACTAGCAGCTTAAAGATGGAAACGCAATCAGGATTAAGTTTTGTGAAGTTTGACATTACCAAGTTTCTTTTTGATCGTGGTGATGAGCAAAAAACTATGGGCAAATACAACATTAAAGTTGATTGTAACTGCAGCATAAATAATGATAATCAAAATTTATTTATTTCAACTTTTATAATCGATATTACCGATCAGGAGGAAAAACTCTTTAGTTTCCAAATTAAAGCCTTGGGTTATTTTGAAATATTGGGGACAATTGATGAGTCAGTGAGGAAAAACTTCATGAATATTAGTGCGCCGGCAATTGTCTATCCTTACATAAGGTCATTCATATCGAATACTCTTTTGCAATCCGGCATGCAACCAATTATGTTACCTCCAATGAATTTTGCCGGGAAAACTTCCGGGAATATAGAAAATCAAGGTTCAGTTTCTGTAAAGAAGAGTGCTCCCAAAAAAAAGCAGATTTAATTTGGAAATGATCTGATTACTTTAGCTAAGTTCGCTTCGTCAGGATGCCCGATTGCCAGTTTAATAGCAATTCTCTTTTGCCTCCTGCTTCTATCTCAGCGCCCCCTCCAGCACCGCTTCTGTCAGTAAATTCTGTGTTGCCCTGGCTTGACCGATTCTCTCTTTCAGCGCATAGCAAATCGCAAACAGTTCATCGACTTTGGAAACAATGCGGTGCTGTTCGGAAACCGGAGGGATAGGAAATAACTGATTTTCAAACTTCTCATACTCGAGGCTTTGTACAGTCATTCCTTGTTTTACTAATTCCTTTAATATAAATCCTTCAAATCCCTTCAATAAAAGCTGAATAAAGACATTTAGCTCCTTTTTATATAAGACCAAAACCTTCAAGTCTTGATTTACTGTACATTCAATTGAATTTATGCTAAAGGGAAGCTTCCTCTTTAAAATTCCACTACGAGCAACAATTAAAATAGAACCTTTTGGAATTATCTTTGCTGTTGAATTATTGACACTATCAAATGTTATCTTAAGTTCAGAATCTTTAATAATATCGCTATACATATCTTTTGGTGAAACCCATAATATATCACCATTCCAGTAATTTGATTTGGATTTTGATGGTGTTCCTCCACCACAAAAATATCCAAGTTCCTTTAATCTAACCATCTCCCACCCCTCCGGCAATTCAAAAGGCTTTTCATCTTCCATAATTTCAGGGAAGGGTGCCTGTTTCTTGATTTTTCCTTCATGCACCAACCGCGCCTTTTCTTTTGCAATCTTTTTCAGCAATTCGCCTGCAGGTTCATCGTTCGGATCCTGGGGAACCAGTTTGCCGCGTACTGCAAGCTCCAGGATCAGCTCACGCAGTTTTTTAATTCCAAGCAGACTTTGGTTGCCGGCACTGAGACCCCGGTTGCTTGTCTTTAATTCCTGAGCGGTGGTCCAAAGATCTATCTTATTTGTAATGATGTTCATGTTTTATTTTTTACCTCGGAGTTTCCCGGAGTTTTCAACGGTGTTACACGGAGTTTTTATTTTTCCTCAGTGAAACTCTGTGTCTAACTCCGTGTCACTCCGTGGTTAAACTGTTTTTTGTTACGGAGTTTTTATTTTTCCTCAGTGAAACTCTGTGTCTAACTCCGTGTCACTCCGTGGTTAAACTGTTTTTTGTTAATGCTTCTCTTAAAATAGCTTTCAACTGTTCCCGCAATCCTGAAATACTCATCTGCTGCTCTTCATACTGCATCAGCAGCTCCTCAGGATCATGGCTGATCTCTTCACCAACATGCGGGTTCTTAATATCAAGATTGTAGTTCCTTGTTTTTATTCGTCACCCGATATCTTCCATGCCTGTTCGTTTTCAACCCTTGCCGCAAAACCATCGGCCTCACTGTCCCGCTTTCCGGCAGTATATTCTTTTGGTAAAAAACCGGGTTTAAAAAGTAAATACCCGATATTTCTAAGAAAACTTGATTCGATATTTAAAAATAAGCCGGTCTTTGTTTTTATCAGTTCGCTCATGGTTTGCCTGCGGGGGGTATCTTTTTGCCCACAATTGTGACAATACAAATCCAGAAGTTCTGTACCACAATTTAAACAATATTCATTCACATTATTCTTTGTCAAAGTCAAAGTGTTAATAATGATTTTTCTATTGAGCCTTTAGATAGAACAATGTCATTTACTTCTATGTGCTACATCCGGGAATTTTATTGTAAATGAAAACGTCAAAAATACTATTTTGAACGGCGATATCGCTGCAGGTTTTAATCCCGTAAAGTTCCTGAAAATGAGCGAGCAATTATATAAATTCACAACTGAGAAAGAAGGGCCGTCGAAACAACAATAACTTCAGGGAGTCAATCCCTGTAACGCTTTGTTAAATCACCATATTCATCTATCCTCCTGTCCCTGAAGAATGGCCATATCCTGCGGACCTTTTCCGTTCTGCCTTTATCTATTTCAATAACCAGGCATGCTTCCTCTTTTTGTCCGGCTTCCCGGATTATTTCGCCCTGCGGCCCGGCAACGAAACTATTGCCCCAGAATTCGATGCCGTTGGTGACTCCGGTCCAGTCGGCTTCAGTGCCTGCCCTGTTAACGGAAATTACGTGCAACCCGTTTGCAATGGCATGTCCCCTGAGCGAAACCTTCCAGGCATCGTGCTGCCTCGATTTTTCGTCAGCAGAATCGGTACTTTCATAACCGATGGCTGTGGGATAAATAAGGAGCTCTGCACCGGCAGTTGCCATCAGCCTGGCTGCTTCAGGAAACCACTGGTCCCAGCATATAAGCACCCCAAGCCTGCCCACGGAAGTCGAAACAGGCAAAAAACCCAGGTCGCCCGGAGTGAAATAAAACTTCTCATAATAGGCAGGATCGTCGGGGATATGCATCTTCCTGTACCTGCCGGCTTCCGTTCCATCCTTTTCGAAAACCACCGCCGTATTGTGGTATAAACCCTCAGCCCTTTTTTCAAACAGGGAGGTAACCAATACTATTCCAAGTTCCCGTGCAACAGCTGAAAAGATATTGTATGACGGGCCCGGAAGAGTCTCCGCCAGGTCGAACATATTAACATCTTCCGCCTGGCAAAAGTAAATCCCGCAGTGCAGTTCCTGAAGAACAACAAGTTCAGCTCCCTCTTCAGCGCATTTACGGATGTACCCTATCGATTTTTCAATATTGTCCTGCCTGTTTCCGGAACAGGTTTGCTGAACCATACCAACTCTCAGTTTATTCACGGCAAAGAATATTTACATTCAAAATTAACAAGTTTTCCCTTTATAAGCTATTCATTCAGTTTCATTTCCGCAGGATACTGCATTGTAATGCAATGAAGCGATCCGTGCTGATCAATCAGCGGCTTGCAGTTTACTCCGATAACCTCCCTGCCGGGAAACAGCTCACCGATTGTATCAAGGGCTTCCTGATCCTGCGGCACGCCATATACTGGTACCAGGACTCCCCCGTTAACTACAAGGAAGTTTGCATAAGTTGCCGGCAGCCTCTCCCCGTTTGCATCGAAACAAGCATCAGGGAATGGCAATGGCACAAGTTTGTAAGGATTGTTTTCTGCATCGGTGAATGTCTGCAGCTGCTTTCCCATCGTTTGCAGGGCGTCATAGTGCTCATCATCGGGAGAACTGCATTTCACATATGCTATTTTTGAGTCAGGGCAGAACCGGGCAAGCGTGTCGATATGTGAATCGGTGTCGTCGCCAGATAAAAACCCATGGTCGAGCCAGAGAACCTTACTCAGTCCGAAGGTCTCCTTCAGGAATTCCGTTATCTGATCCCTGTTCATCTGCGGATTCCTGAATGGCGATAACAGGCATTCGGAGGTTGTCAGAAGGGTGCCGGCGCCATCGGACTCTATTGCTCCCCCTTCGAGAACATATTCATGCGATATGATAGTGGCGTTAAGAACCCCATTTTGAGCCAGGTTTCGTGTGATCCTGTTATCGAGGCCGGATTCGAACTTCTGCCCCCAGCCGTTGAAAATAAAATCATGCAATTCGGGTATGCCGTCGCGAAGAACAGTTATTGCGCTATGATCGCGAGCCCAGGTATCATTTGACGCCGTTTCGGCAAACCGGATTGGGAATAGTGTATCACTCCTGAACAAGCGTGACACTTCTTCAGATGAATGGCATCCAACGAGTACGGGTTCAAACCTCGCGACCGCTTCAATAATTTCAACAAAGCAGGCTGAAACCCTTTCGTACATATAAGCCCAGTCGCCGTTCCTGTGAGGGAATGTAAACTGTACAAAACCCTGCTCTTCCCATTCAGCGGGCAGCCTGACCTGATTCTTTACAGCCGGAATTCCGGTCACATCATTCAATGAATCTGACATAGAGTTTATGTAATTGATTTATTGATCATTAACATTATTGTTTCATTTGGATTAAATCCAGTGTCAAATATACATCTTCACCTTCTATTTACACTAACCGACAATATTGAATGATAATTTAAACTGAATAATCGTGATTTATAGACGCCTTTGCCCTTCTGCCTTCTTCAATATTATATCTTTACACAACAAAGATATTTTCTGATGAATGTTATAGGTGAGTGTTTTATAAATGCAGAATCAAATGAAAAAGCCCGAAGCGCTATTTGTATTTCTGTTGGCAACCGGCAGCCTGTTTTTTTTGTTAATGATGGGCTGTAAAAAAAATACTGACGATCCTGTGCTTCCTGATACCGTTGGAAAGGTAGAGGTATATGCGCATCGCGGAGCAAGAAGCTATGCACCGGAAAATACAATCCCTGGTTATGCTACCGGATTGGCTATTGGAGCGGATTGGGTGGATATGGATATAGTAATGTCAAAAGAGGGTGAGATAGTTGTATCACA
>CAIMVD010000279.1 GCA_903844815.1 uncultured Bacteroidota bacterium
AGACTGAAGAATTTATGATGGATTATAACTACTACCATCCACATGATAGTTTAAGCAATTTGAGCCCAGTGCAATTTTTGAAAACAAAATATCAGAAAAAAATGTCCACTTTTACTCTGTAGGGAAAAGGGGGTACTTACAATGTACATTATAATATTTCGTGGTGCGACTCTAGACAAATCCTGCTTTTGGGTACAATTCTTTTTTTCGCCGGTTCCGATTATCGGAATGACAAAAATTACGCCAATGAGAAGCATCCTTAATAAACAATCAGCAGTTATGGTAGATATTAAAAACTTTTCGATTTTCGTAATATTCTTCTTAATTAACTTTTCGGTTATATGCTATTCCCAGGAATCACCTATTACAAAATCTACCGAAACCCCGTTTAGGCTTATTGGCGATATACATTTTAAAAAATCTGTTTATTTTAAAAATACCATTGTTGGTGGTATTTCGGGAATCGATATGAACCCAGATGGTTTATTTTATCTGATCTCGGATGATATTTCCGAACGAGATCCATCAAGATTTTATACAGCAAATTTAGATTATGATGAAAAAACATTTAATTCAATAAAGTTTATTAATGTAACTTACATGAGAACTCCGTCTAAAAGTACTTTCCCCTTTAAGAATGGACTTATCACAAGCGTGGAGAAAGAAATAGCTAATGCAGAATCAATCCGGTACAATAAAGAATCAAATTCCTTATTTTGGACAAGTGAAGGTTTGAACGCATTTCCCATAGCTCCGATACAACCATTTATTAGACAAATGAATTTGAATGGTGAATTTGTAAATGAAATAGAAACTCCGGAGCAATTTAGATACTTCGTTAACAATGATAAAACAGGTCTAAGAACGAACGCCACCTTCGAATCACTGTGCCTCATACCCAACAGCGATGAGCTATTAGTGGTTACTGAAGCACCTTTGATTCAAGATGGATTAAGACCTAATTATTTTATGAATGGGTCACCTGTCCGGATAGTCAGGATAAATTGGAAAACCAACCAGCATATAGCTCAATATGCATATGTGCCTGATAAAACACCAATTCAACCTCTTCCAGCAGTTGCTAAATCTGACAATGGAGTTACTGACATTTTACACATAGATTCTTGCCGATTCCTTGTTCTAGAACGATCCTTTTCAAATGGTTATGATATAGCTAAAGGTAATTCAATACGAGTATATGAGATTGACCTTTCAAATTCTGCAACAGTTAGTACTAATTCATCCTTGTCCATTACGCCTTTTGTTTCCATCAAGAAAAGGTTAGTTCTTGATTTTTCCCAAATCGGATTAAAAAGGATAGACAATATTGAAGGTATGTGTTGGGGAAAGGATCTTTCGAACGGCAAGAAGTCGATAGTTTTTGTTTCAGACGACAATTTTAATTACAAGCAAATATTCCAAATTTTGGTATTTGAAATTGACAGCAATCTTTTATAGAATCTGAAAAAATAGCTTCAAATAGTTAGCAGTAAAATGACAAATGCTTCAGGCTTATATTTCAAAATAGTTTAACCCATGCTCAATCCGGGCAAAAAAAGGATACAGTTTTGGGATTGTTATTTAATAACTGTATCCTTTTCTGTATCCTTAACCTTTTCAGGTCTTCTAAAACCTTGGTGGGGGTTGACGGGTTCGAACCGCCGACCCTCTGCTTGTAAGGCAGATGCTCTGAACCAGCTGAGCTAAACCCCCTTTGTAATTTTATTCAGAACTTTCTGTTTGCTGTCAGAAGTGTTACTTCTTCTTAAAAGCGAGTGCAAATATAACTTTCATTTTTATTTCTGCAAAAAAAATCGGTTAATAATTGTATAACGAAAATAGCTCAATTTCTTTAATACAGGATTTTATCAAAAAACACCACTCTTTTTAATCAAACGAAACCTGCCATTCAGTTTTACTTAACAGCTATTTGTCAAAATGTGCACCTAAATCCTTTCTTATCTGCAACCTTTTCAGCAGATTTGATGGTCAATTGATAAAACTTTGTAATATTTTCAATGAAATCAGAATATAAGATTAAAATGAAAAATTACCGGATGTTGATAGTATTGAGCCCACTTGAAAAATATTGTGCTACAGATGAATAAAAAATTATTACATTCGCTTAAGTATGTAGTGGGCACAGAAGATATGTCACTTAATAAGGTAATATTTAGCTTGTTTGGTTATAATTGTTTAATATACAGGCTGTTGCATTTAAGTACGAAATAATTGAACCTAATCAATATGGAACGTAAAAATCCATTTTTAGCGTTTGTCAGACTCTTTTCTCTGTTTTTCGCGACGGTTTCTTTAAAGAAATTTGAGGTTTTTAAGGTCTTCTCTCTGTCTGTTATTAAGAATACAGGCAGTTTCCTAAGGGTATTAGTTGTTTGGGCAGCTCTTATTTCGACCTCAGTTATTTCACTTGCACAGGTTAATGGTGATTACAGAACTCTTGCTTCAGGAAACTGGAATGATGTCACTACCTGGCAAAAATATGTAGGCGGTGCATGGGTTGCCTGCCCGGCAGGTGATTATCCCGGAGCGCTGGGAGTTGCAGGGACGGTTAATATCCTCAATAGTCATAATGTGGCTCTTACAGTCAGCCCGGCCAACTCCATAGGAGCCCTGACTTTTGCTGCTTCTACAAATAATACCATTCTTTCAATGACCGGGCAGACTCTTAATGTTACCGGCGTCATAACTTTTGGAGTGCCGGGAGTAAACAGCACCAAGCAAAGCATCTCTCTTGGTACCGGAACACTTTCCTGTGCTTCAGTCCTTATGCCTACAACAGGCGCCGGAACCCGTACACTTGATATAACGACCTCAACCGGTATTCTTAATGTAACCGGGAACATTACAATGAGTGGAACAAGTGACAGAAATAACATAATTTTTACCGGTAGCGGTGCCCTGAACATAGGTGGTAATTTCACCGGTGGAGGTTTTGTCAGCTCAACAAGTACAGTTGATTATAACGGAGCTGCACAGCAAGTGGGTAGCTATTCATATTATAATCTCAATATTTCAGGCGGGAATACAAAAACACTTGCCGGAGCTGTAACGGTTACAGGTACACTTAACCTGAATTCAGGCGTTTTACAGCTGGGAACTTATGATTTGACACTGACAAATACCAATGCAATAGGCGGGGCCCCGTTTGGTAGTACCAAAATGATTGAAACAAATGACGCTGGAAGGTTCAGACGTGCCGCCACAACCACCAATGAGAATTTCAACCTCACATATCCTGTTGGAAGCGGCGGGTATTACAGCCCTCTGCAGATCTCTTCGTTGCCGGCCGTCGCATCTGCTGCAAGAAGCATTTCTGTCAGAGCAGTACCTTCAAATCTTGGTATATTATCAAATACCCTGAATAAATACTGGGATATCAATGTTTCAGGTATTACAACTTCCGGCACTACTGTTCTTTCCTTTGCATATAATGCCGGGGAGGTAGTCGGTGATCCATTATTGTTTCAGCCATATACAAATGTTTCAGGGAGTTATAATATTGCTACCGGACCATCTATCCCGGGAGCTAATCCTGCAACCTCAACAGGAAGTGCATTAATCACCGGCAACTGGACAGTTGGTTCTCTGAGTAATTTCTATTCTTATATTACCGGAGACTGGAATTCGACAGCTACCTGGACTTTTGATCCGACAGGATTCACCGGGCCAGGCTCCACGGTTCCTGGCTTTAATGATAATGTTTTTATTCTTTCCGGACGAACAGTAACTCTTTCCGAAGATGTTGTAGCACAGAATATTGACTTAACTATAAATAGCGGTGGTATTCTTGATCAGACTACTTTTAAATTCAATAGCGGACTGGCAGCTTTAAGAGGACCCGGTTCTTTAAAATTAGCATCTCCCGACTTTCCCACTCCTGTTAATGCAAACACCTTTGTTTCAACCGACGGAGGTACTACTGAATATAATTACAACGGGCCAATGTCAGCAACCCAGTCAGTTTATTATCACCTTACCGCAAAATCTGCCGGAGCAGTAATTCAGGTGAGTGATGTTACTCTGAATGGTGATTTAACCGTTAAGCAAGGCACATTCCAGATAAATGATGCAACCTCAAGAAGACTAAAACTTATTGTTAATGGGAAAGTTACTGTTGATGCTGCATGTTTCCTGACAGTTGGTACAGGCGTTACAAATACTGTGACAAATCCTAACTCAATTACCGGAACAACAACACCAGGTTTTGTCGATTACTACGAGATGCATTCTCACCGGGTTCAGATTTACGGCGATTTTACCAATAACGGTATTGTCAGGTTTACAAACCTTTCCTATCCTGTTTATGGTGCTTTTCCTCCTACTACCCTCGGCACCACAACAGGTTTCGCAACAGTATATTTTAATGGGTTGGCCGACAAAACAGTAAGTTGTAACGGGCAAACCGATTTTTATAATCTTGTTGTTGATAAAGGATCAGATCAGACCTTTAAGCTTACTGTTTATTCAGCTGCTTATAATTATTTCAGATTGTTCGGTGCAAACACTTCTGTCTTTGATATCACATCCCCGGCTACTACTACAGCCAACCCTAATCTGAAAAAGTCTTTATGGATAAAAACGGGAACCCTTGTTCTTCAGGGTTTAACAGTTATCCCTTCCCTTTCAGAAGGAACAGTACCCGGTCCGCCTTCAGCCGATTATTTCATCCCGGTTAAAGGTGCAATGGTTCTGGATGGTTCGGGCGTTATTGTTTTGTCGACTGCTGATGACTACAGAGAGGTAAATGCTGCTTACAGTGTTGCCGCAGCTGATAACGCTTCAATGGGCATCAATGCAGCAGGGGGAAACAGTGCCTTATCCGTATTGGGTAAGCTTCAGATAAACGACGGCTATCTCTCTACCCGGGAATCGGCAGGGTTGCTCTACTGGAGCTATGCCCCGGGTCAGTTTGTACTTAGCGGAGGTACTGTTGATACAAAACAATTTCATACCTCCTCTCTTGCAAACAGCTTAATTTCCTATTCTCAGACAGGAGGTACACTTTTACTTCGCGGCCGTTTTCAGCGCACAACAACCGTTTTCACTCCGGCAGGTATTATTGCTGCACCGCTCAATAATGTCAGATCGGCTTCCTCTATAGATGCAGCAGCAGGGTCGTTCAATATTACAAACAGCGGAGGTGCCAACGGTTTCACAATGTCGGGAGGTACAATAAGAATATTTGATGTTTGTGGTACGGCTGCTCCGACTTATGCTTTCCAACTCTTGTGTTCTGCTGGTCAGATAAATGTTTCAGGTGGAACCGTAGAGATTATCCCTACTACAGGATCAGTTCCGGCCAATGATTCAGATTATCAGATAAACACTACTGCCGCTATCGGTAATCTTCTGGTTAACAGGGCAAGCGGTACAAAACAGGTTCTCCTGAACACTAATACACTTACCATTTTAAATAACCTGACACTCACCTCAGGGGTATTAACCTCAAACAATCTGGATATTTCAATCGGTGGAAACTTCTCAATAGCTTCCGGTACCACCTACACTCCCGGAACAAACGCAACTATTTTTAACGGAGCTGCAGCTCAGACTTTTACTGTTGATCTTGCTGCTCCTCTTGCTCTTAATAAACTTACCATAACCAAAACAGCCGGAGTGGCCCTCAACTTTGCCGGATCACAATCTATAATAAATGTTGCAGGTGATTTCAGATTGGTTGCAGGTACCATGAACGATAACGGGAATACTATTAATATTTCAGGAAACTTATATAATTCAGGTCTTCATAGCGGTACCGGGAAGATTGTTCTGAACGGAACTCTGACACAAAGCATCGATGGTGACGGGATCTTCACCAATGTCCAGCTGAATAATACCAATGGCAGTGCGGCTCCTGTTTCTCTTGCTGCAGATATGACAATTAACGGGGAGCTGACCTTTTCGCAGGACAAGCTTTTTAATATCAATACAAGTAATTTAAGACTTGGAACCGCAGCATTTATTACAAACGGAGGATTACTGAGATATATTCAGAATTCAGGAAACGCCGGAGACGGTGGTCTGACGAAAGTCTATTCCTCTCCGGCAGCCTTCACATTTCCTGTCGGTGCTCCAACCATCTCTCCTGCAAGAGCTGTAAAATACACACCCGCCACAATCGGCTTCACATCTGCACCTTTAACATATGGCTCAATTACTGTTGTCCCGGTTGGCTATGAGCATCCTGCTATTTCCGTAACCGGACAAAGTCTGACCTATTTCTGGCGTGTGGAGTCGGCAGGTTTTTCAGGTATTGCGGCTGGCTCAGTTGCTCATTCCTTTGTGTACGGACAATCCGATGTTGCAGGTACTGAGGGAAACTATATCCCTTCACTTTACAGCAGGTCAACCTTCTTATGGAATAATGGAACAAGTGCAAGTGTTAATACAGGAACCAATGCTATAACAGATTGGGCGACACCGACAATCAGCTCAGATTTTATTGATGCAGATTACACAGCAGGCGATGCCTCCTTTTCAGCACCTCAGGTTTATTACAGCCGCATTAACGGAGCACTTGCAGGAAGCGGACTATGGAGCAGCCCGGCCAGCTGGTCAACGGACGCTGTTCTGAAACATGCCGGTGCTGCAGCTGCTACAGTGCCTGGCGCCAGCGACATCGTTATTATCGGTGGGCGCGATTCTATATATTTATCTGCTGAAGTACCGCAATTTCCAGCAAATACCAGTAATCCGGCAGTAACTTATTACCAGCTGGATAAAGCTGTGGTTAATTCTGCCAGCTTACAGATTGAAACCGGATCGGCTCTGGATATTCAAAACAATCCGGGTTGCGATTTTGGTTTGGTTAGTTCTCATCCTAACGGAAACGGGAAAATCAGACTAACAACCAGACATCCTTCCAGTTTCGATGATACCTATGTATTTGATTTTCCAAACGGAGATTTTACTGATTTCAATGTAAACACAGGAACTACAGAATTTTATACCATAAATCCACAGGCAGGAACTTTGTATATTTTACCTGTTGCCGTAACATCTTATGGAAATGTTATTTTGTCGCCGCTTAGAGGTTCCAACCTTATACTTCCAAATAATGCCTATACCACAATAAACGGAGATCTGATATGCAGAGGTTCCGATGCCGATGCCTGGCTGGCTATGACCTGGGTTGATGCTGCTTATGGAGCAATAGTTGCAAAAACAATCCATGTTAAAAAGAATTTGATTGTACAGGGAGGTTCTTTTGGTTTTATTGACAATGCAGCGACCGCTCAGAACATAATAATTGATGGTGACGTCACTGTCTGGCCGGGAGCAGGTATTGACGTATGGAACTGGGCCTCAACATCAACCAATAATACAATGTCAATAGGTGGCAGCCTGATCAACAACTCAAATAATAGTATTGCACCTCTGGGCACTGAAAGTATTGTTCGGTTTGAGAATGGAAATACAATGCTTTGTAATGTTATATTTCTTGGCTCAAATCCTGCTTCAATAACCAACACCCCTGCTTTAAGCGCAACCCCTACAACAGTATTCTACAAAGTTACTGTCAATAAAGGCGTATCGCAGGCAACCACACTTACTGTAGATGTTGGTGGTACACTTACTACTCCTGTTGACAACTGGCTTACTCTGCAGAGCGGAACATTAAGATATATGCGTAATAACCCTGCTTCAGATTTTACTGTCTCTACAACCACACCTTTTACTATTCCTGCTGCTTCAGGATTATATATAAATCTGCCGGGGAATTCAAACAACAGAAATATACTCATTGGCAATGCCGCAAACAATGCCTCCGATTTATTACTCAGCGGAAAACTCACAATCATCAATGGTAATGTATACGTAGGCCGGACAATTGGAACCGATGTGAATAATAACGATATTGAATATTCTTCCAGCGGTTCATCATCTATTGATATTCAGGGTGGAAAGTTGGTCGTTAACGGACAAATCAGGCGTAATCCTTTTAATGCAAGCGGAGTATTGACCTATTCCCAGAGTGGCACAAGTACGGTTCAGATCAATGGTTTGAATTCAAATGCCACTAATGCCAAACTTGAAGTCCTGAACAATGGCAGCGATTTTACTATGTCAGGCGGTACACTAACTATCGTACGGGGGAATGGGGCAACAATTACCCCCTCTTCACCTTTCGGCGATTTATACCTCCAGCCACAGACAGGTTCGGTTACAGGCGGAACAATAATCTTCTCCCAGGGTACTCTTAACCAGAATTATTTTCTGGATTCCAATATCCCTCTGAATAACCTGACTATCGCAGGCGGGGCACAACCGGCTGTTGTAAGAGTTCTTACAAGCCCTCTGGTATTGAACGGGAATATGAATATCAATGCTAACAGTATATTGAATTCAAATAACATTAATATAACTTTTAATGGTAACCTGACCAATGTCCCTGGCACTGGCGGATATAATTACGGAACAAACCTTACAACCTTCGGGTCAGCCGGAGCACAGACAATAACGGGCGCTACCAATTTTTACGATATGACGGTAACTCCCGGAACATCCCTTACTCTTGCAAATGCATCGCCATCAACTGTAAACCGTCACCTGACAATAGGTTCGGGAATATTTGTTCTTGGTAGCAACACTGTTTCCGCCAAAGGCGATTTTACAAACGATGCAAGCTTTACAAATGTCGGAGGAGCCGGGATCGTTCTGAATGGTGCAGCCCTTCAGCATATTTACGGAACAGGCGCATTCGGAAAGCTGACTTTGAATAATTCTGCAGGAGCAGATATTGAAAATAACATTACCCTTCAGGAAGATTTTACAATGACTCTGGGTAATCTTAATCTTAAAATGAATCTGCTTTCTCTTGGTTTGAATTGTAACCTTATTCCTTCTGGCGGACCATTCAGTTCTTTAAAAATGATTACCTCCGATGGAGTTTTCAGTAACGTTGTTGGCCTTAAAAAATTCTTTAATCCCGTTGCCGGATCATTTCTTTATCCGATAGGCACCACAGGGAAGTATACTCCTGCCTTGCTTACGATAACTGCAATCAATTTTGTAGGATGGGTTCGTATTAATAACATAAACAGCAGCCATCCTGCAGTTACTGACCCTGCCAATGCACTCGACTATTACTGGGATGTAGAGAGTTATGGGGTCACCGGATTTTCCGGTAGCCTGGTACTTAATTATTTACAGGGTGATGTTGTTGGAACTGAAGCAAATTATCTGACATCAAGGTTAATTATACCCGGCACAAGCTGGAGCCTTACAGCCGGTGTCGATCCTGCTCTGAATACTATTACTACCAATTATATTACAACCAATAATCTGAGCGGCGAATATACTGCAGGTGCAGGTTCTGCTTTTCCTGCTAATGTTCCTGTTTATACCAGTAATGCAGATGGCGACTGGACTGATCCTGCCATCTGGACTCAAACAGGAGGCGATCCCTATATCGGCCCCCCAGGTTACACCTATTCCTGCCCTCCGGGAGGTCCAAACGGGTTTATTGTCAATGTTAACCATATTGTTACGGTAAACGCAAATTTCTGTTCTGCTTATCGTACAACAATCAACAATAAGCTTAAGATCTCTCCAACTACATTTGGACATAACCTTGGAAGCGTGGATGGGAATGGAATCTTATACCTTGAGAGCGGTACTTTTCCTGCCGGGGTCTTTACTTCATTTCTGGGTTGTTCAAATTTTGGTAGTCTGGAATACGGAGGAACAGGTACATACACAGTAGTCGCAGATCTTTATAATGATATCCGCAATCTTATTTTTTCAGGAGACGGAACACGTGTCCTGCCAAATAAAGATCTTACTATATGCAATCAACTGATAATTAATGGTCCGGCTCTTCCTTCCACCCTTACAATTGATAACAGTGTTTATAATAAGAAACTCATTATCCAGGGAACAATGGAGCGTTATGGCTCCGGTGCTATCTTTAGAAGTGGTACCGGCGCAGGAGCAACAGTTTCTTTTGAAGGCACAGGTCTGCAAACCATTGGCGGTGCCACAGGCGACTTTACCGGAACCAGTGCTTTTAATAATCTGGAGATTAATAATGCTGCCGGACTGTCAATTGACGTTGCGGGAGCTATTGAAGTAAGTCGTAATTTATTGCTTACCAATGGATTAATTAACACAGGGATTGGTCGATCACTGACAATTACCAACTCTGCCATAAATTGCGTCGTTCCAGCCGGCGGTAGTGCAACTTCTTATGTTGACGGACCTCTAAGCAAGAAGATAAACCAGACAGATAATTTTCTTTTTCCACTCGGTGCAAGCAGTGGCAGTCCCGGAAATACTCTGGGTAATAACCTGAAACTGTCTGATACTCAAAGCGGCCCATTAATCTGGTCGGCAGAATATAAGAGCCCAAACAGTACTTCAAATATTCTTAATATTACTGCACCTCTTATGGGTGTTAGTGCACAAGGATATTATATTATTAAAGCTACGGCAGGGAGCCAGACAAAACTGAATATCAACTGGACACCCACAAGTGATGTTACACCTCTGATAACAGGTGGTATATCCAATATCAGATTAGCCAGATATAATACAGGAACAAGTAAATGGGTGGAGATCCCTGCAATATCGGTGGGTGATAATTCCAATGGTACAGCAACTTCTACATCGGTTGTAACATCAATAGGATCAGACGACTATACTATTGGATCTGTTACTGATCTGAAACCGAGGGCGAAACTTTCGCCAACAGGGCCTTCTTGCGGTGCAACAGGAATACCTGTTACATTTACAGCTCCCTACGCAATACCATTTAATTATATCATTAATTATACAATTGATGGATTGGCCCAGGTGCCTGTTACAATAACTGCTGCAACTGTTCCTCCTTACATTATCCCTACTACTTCCGGCCCTGGTGTTTATAAGCTTACCGACTTCAGTTATAATGGTGGCGTTACACCTGGTGTAGTGGATGCAGGCTCAGTTTCAGTATTTGCGCCTCCTACCGTTTCAACTGCAGGAACCGATCAGACCTGGTGCGGAAATAACACAACAACCCTTGATGGAAATACTCCCGTAACCGGTACCGGTCAGTGGAGCGTAATAAGTGGTGCAGGATCCACATTGTTCGATCCCACTAATCCACTTAGTCAGTTTAATGGATTGAATGGTGTTTCTTACAGGCTCAGGTGGACAATCAGCAGTGGAACATGTACTTCAACTGATGATGTGTTTATTAATTTTACGATATTACCTCTTCAGCCGGGAGCATCAGCAACACAAGGTTTTTGTGGCCCGAAAACTATTGGAGACCTTATTGCTACTCCTCCCGTGGGTTGTACTGTTGATTGGTTCAGTGCTGCAACAGGTGGTTCACCTCTTGGGGTGGGGACATCATTGGTTTCCGGGACTACCTATTATGGAGAATCCAATGGGGGCGGGGTTTGCAAGAGTTTAGCAAGAACTGCTGTCGTGGCAACCGTTAATTCAATTCCAACTCCAACCTTAAACGGGGCTAATTCGGTCTGTTTTGGTTCAACGGGTAATGTTTATACAACTGAGGCAGGTAAATCCAATTATGCGTGGGTGGTCTCAGGCGGATTCATTTCAACAGGAGGAACAGGAACTGATAATACTGCCACAGTTACCTGGAACGCTGCAGGTATTAAATTCATAAGTGTAAATTATGAGGGACCCGGCAGTTGTTCAGCGGCAGCAGCAACAGTTTATAATGTAACAGTTACAGCCGAGAATACAATTACTCTGACCTCTGCACCCGGAACCATTTCGCAGACGAAATGTATCAACACAGCAATCACCGATATTACCTATACCTCAACCGGCGCCACAGGCGCAACCTTCAGCGGATTACCTGCCGGTGTGACAGGTCTCTGGGCAGCAGGTACTGTAACTATCAGCGGGACACCGACTGCCTCCGGTGCCTTCAACTATACTGTAACTCTTACAGGAGGTTGCGGTACAATAACCGCAACGGGATCCATCACTGTGACTCCTGATAATACAGTAACACTAAGCTCGGCAGCAGGCACTAATTTGCAGACAAAATGCATCAATACTGCCATCACCAATATTACCTATACCACTACCGGCGCCACAGGAGCTACCTTCAGCAGCTTACCTGCCGGGGTGACAGGTCTCTGGGCAGCAGGCACGGCAACCATCAGCGGCACGCCAACAGTCTCCGGACCGTTTAATTATACCGTCACTCTTACGGGAGGGTGCGGCGCTGTTTCAACATCAGGAATCATTACTGTTACTCCTGACAATACGATAGTACTCAGCTCTGCAGCTGGTACCGACGCACAGACAAAATGTATTAATACTGCTATCACCAATATCACCTATACCACTACCGGCGCAACCGGTGCGACTTTCAGCGGCTTACCTACCGGAGTAACAGGTCTCTGGGCAGCAGGTACTGTAACTATCAGCGGCACACCAACACTCTCCGGTCCATTTAACTATACGGTAACTCTTACAGGAGGGTGCGGCACAGTTTTAGCCTTAGGAACCATCGCTGTCACACCTGATAATACAGTAGTACTCAGCTCTGCGGCAGGAACCAATGCCCAGACGAAATGTATCAATACTGCCATCACCAACATCACCTATACCACTACCGGCGCAACAGGCGCGACCTTCAGCGGTTTACCTGCCGGGGTGACAGGTCTCTGGGCAGCAGGAACGGTAACTATCAGCGGCACACCTACAGTCTCCGGTCCGTTCACCTATACCGTCACACTGACAGGAGGTTGCGGCGCAGTAACAGCTACGGGAACCATAACGGTTACTCCGGATAATACAGTGATAATCAGCTCTGCAGCAGGAACCAATGCGCAGACCAAATGTATCAATACTGCAATCACAGATATCACCTATACCACTACGGGAGCCACAGGAGCAACCTTCAGCGGATTACCTGCCGGGGTTGCAGGTCTCTGGGCAGCAGGCACGGTTACTATAAGCGGCACCCCGACGGCCTCCGGTACCTTTACTTATACCGTAACTCTTGCAGGAGGATGCGGCGCAGTAACTGCAACGGGAACTATCACCGTCACACCTGATAACACAGTAGTACTCAGCTCTGCAGCAGGCACTGACGCGCAGACAAAATGTATCAATACGGCCATCACCAACATCACCTATACTACTACCGGAGCGACAGGCGCAACCTTCAGCGGCTTGCCTGCCGGAGTAACAGGCCTATGGGCTGGAGGAACGGTAACTATCAACGGAACACCAACTGTCTCGGGTCCGTTCACCTATACCGTAACTCTTACAGGAGGTTGCGGCGCAGTAACGACAACAGGAACAATCACCGTCACACCTGATAATACGGTAGTACTCAGCTCTGCAGCCGGGACCAATGCGCAGACAAAATGCATTAATACCGCCATCACCAACATCACTTATACCACTACCGGCGCCACAGGAGCAACCTTCAGCGGATTGCCTGCCGGGGTAACAGGCCTATGGGCTGGAGGAACGGTAACTATCAGCGGCACACCGACCGCCTCCGGTCCGTTCACCTATACCGTCACACTTACGGGAGGTTGTGGTACCGTAACAACAACGGGAACCATCACTGTCACACCTGATAACACTGTAATACTCAGCACAGCAGCTGGGACTGACGCTCAGACAAAATGTATTAATACTGCCATCACCAATATCACCTATACCACTACCGGAGCATCAGGCGCAACCTTCAGCGGATTACCTGCCGGAGTAACAGGCCTATGGGCTGGAGGAACGGTAACTATCAGCGGCACACCGACCGCCTCCGGTCCGTTCACCTATACCGTCACACTTACGGGAGGTTGTGGTACCGTAACGACAACGGGAACTATCACCGTCACACCTGATAACACAGTAGTACTCAGCTCTGCAGCAGGTACTGATGCACAGACAAAATGTATCAATACTGCAATCACCAATATCACCTATACCACTACCGGAGCAACAGGTGCTACCTTCAGCGGCTTGCCTGCAGGGGTAACAGGTCTCTGGGCAGCAGGAACGGTTACTATCAGCGGCACACCGACTGCCTCTGGTCCGTTCACCTATACTGTCACACTTACGGGAGGTTGTGGTACCGTAACGACAACGGGAACAATCACAGTCACACCTGATAATACAATAATACTCAGCTCTGCAGCAGGAACCGACGCGCAAACGAAATGTATTAATACTGCCATCACCAACATCACCTATACTACTACCGGCGCCACAGGAGCAACCTTCACCGGCTTACCTGCCGGGGTGACAGGTCTCTGGGTAGCAGGAACGGTTACTATCAGCGGCACACCGACTGCCTCTGGTCCGTTTACCTATACCGTAACGCTTACAGGAGGTTGCGGCGCAGTGACAACAACGGGAACCATCACTGTCACACCTGATAACACTGTAATACTCAGCTCTGCAGCCGGCACTGATGCACAGACAAAATGTATCAATACTGCCATCACTAATATCACCTATACCACTACCGGCGCCACAGGAGCAACCTTCAGCGGATTGCCTGCCGGGATAACAGGCATCTGGGGAGCAGGTACGGTGACTATCAGCGGGACACCTACTGTTTCAGGTCCGTTTAACTATACAGTCACTCTTACGGGAGGTTGCGGCGCAGTGACAACAACGGGAACCATCACTGTTACACCTGATAATACAATAATACTCAGCTCTGCAGCAGGGACTGACGCGCAGACAAAATGTATTAATACTGCCATCACCAACATCACCTATACCACTACCGGCGCTACAGGTGCTACCTTCGGCGGCTTACCTGCCGGGGTAACAGGCCTATGGGCTGCAGGCACGGTAACTATCAGCGGCACACCGATTGCCTCTGGTCCGTTTACCTATACCGTAACGCTTACAGGAGGTTGCGGCGCAGTGACAACAACGGGAACCATCACTGTCACACCTGATAACACTGTAATACTCAGCTCTGCAGCCGGCACTGACGCGCAGAC
>CAIMVD010000280.1 GCA_903844815.1 uncultured Bacteroidota bacterium
ATTCTTTTCTTGATAACTTTGCTTCATGTTTTTAAAGTTTTGAAGCGGTGAACGAGAAGATCTGGAACAGGGATTTTGTTTTCCTTATACTGTCGAATTCTTTAATGTATATCACTTATTATGCTATACTTTCAGCATTGCCAATCTATTTGGTAAGCGAGCTTCATGCTTCAAAAGTTCAGGTTGGAGTAGTTGTTGGTGCTTATACAATTGCTTCTGTTCTGGTTCGTCCGTTTTCAGGTTTTGCTCTCGACAAGTTTGGCCGGCGCACCATCTTCCTGTCAGCCCTGCTACTCTATTCACTGTTGTTTGCGGGATACCTTGTTGCATTAACTATTACATCTGTTTTGTTACTCAGATTCGGACAGGGGCTTACCTGGGGATTTACTACCGTATCAGGATCAACAATTGCAGTAGATAATATTCCTCCGTCGAAAAGGGGCGAAGGTATCGGCTATTTTGCTCTGTCGACTACACTTGGGATGTCAGCAGGACCTGTTATCGGATTATTTGTATGTCACAGGTGGGGATATACCGCCATGTTTATTACAGGTTTTTTTATAAGCATAGCGAGTCTGGGATGCGCCTATGCAATTCATTTACGAAAACGATTTTTAATCGGGAAACGAATTCAGCTTAAATGGAACAGTTTGTTCGAAAGAAGTTCAATACTTCCTTCTTTAAATGTTTTTATAACTATGATTGCCTATGGCGGATTGATGTCGTTTATTGCTCTTTATGGAAGGGAGATAGGTATTCAGAACTCTTCCCTTTACTTTTTGTTTTTTTCAGCAGGCATTGCAGCCGCAAGACTTACGGCAGGTAAGGAGTTTGACAGGAATGGCCCGGGAAGGGTAATTACGCTATGCCTGATTTTGCTTATTATAGGTTTTCCGATGCTGGCTCTTGCGAAAAATCCGATACTTTTTTATACGTCGGCAATAGTAATTGGATTTGGCAACGGAGTTATCTTTCCTACATTCCAGTCAATTGTAAATAACCTTGCTGATTCCACGCGTCGGGGAGTCGCTAATTCCACACTTTACACTGCGGTAGACCTGGGAATGGGATCCGGAATGATAATGGCAGGCTTAATTGCGCAGAAGATCTCCTTCTCCGCAATCTTCTGGGTAAATTCCCTTGTATGCATTGCAGGGCTGATTTTCTTCCGTTCTTTTGTTTTAAAATATTATGAGAGCAATTGGGACAAATAGGAGATTGAAGGGATTTCTTCCCATGTCAGTTTCATGAAAGGCTTAAGATTTGCCAGGGTATTTAAATATCAAATATATTTTTTACATTTAGCGCAATTATAATTTGATAAAATTTAATAATAAACTGATTATCTGTATGAAATTGAATCTAAGAAAGTCGGGAAATCTTGCAGGAATACTGGTTACCGCTGCGGTATTCAGTACCAACCTCAACGGACAGGATCGAAATGAGGTCATAAAGTTTTACAATGAAGGCGCAAAAGTGATGCAGACTGATACGAAAGCAGCCATTGCAGCATTTGAGAATGTTGTTTCACTTTCCGACAAGGTAGGAGAAACTGTAGCTGATCTCAAACAAAAAGCTGTTCAGGTATTGCCCGGATTGTATGTTAAAGATGCATCTGCGGCAGTGAGTGAGAAAAAACCAGCAACCGAAATCATTAAGTTAGCAAAGACGGCTGCAAAAGCCGCTGAAAAATATGGAAGTGCACCCGGTAAGGAGAATGCATCAAAGGTACTCGTACAGGGTTATTATGTGATGGGAACCGAGTTTTTCGCAAAGAAGGATTATGATAATGCCATCATTTCATTTGATAGTCTGCTAGCAATTAATCCGGGTTATGCCAGTGCAATATTCAATAAGGCTCTGATATACAAGAATCAGAACAATGCAGCAGCTTATGAGCAAACTATAGATTTGTTTATCGAAAAGCAGAAAGATGTCAGTGGCGGTGAAAAAGCAAAACAAGCATCGGTGCAAGCCCTGGAGTATTTCCGTGGCGCAGGATCTAAGGCAAACCAGGCGAATAAGCTGGATGATGCACTTATTCTTTTTAATAAGGCAGCCAAGTACGGTGATGATAAGGACCTTTTCTACTATTTCGCCGATGTATATAATAAGCAGAAGAATTATGACAACGGAATTTCCTATGCTCAGAAGGGTCTGGATCTTGAAACAGGCGCTCCCGAGGCCAAAGCAAAGTTTTATTTTCAGATTGCAATGGCACAGGCTGGTAAAGGCCAAACAGCAGAAGCATGCGAGTCGTTTAAAAATGCCATGTACGGTCCTTTTGCCGATCCGTCAAAAGCTCAGAGGACAAATCTGAAATGTAAATAATGGTTTAGACCTGATAGTACAACGTGCTGCAGCAAATGTCTATTTTATGACTTTTGCTGCAGTTTCTGTTTTTGCACACCACAAGGATTTAAATGGCAGGATTATCAGAAATACCTGCATGCCTGTATATTGCTTCCATTAATGCCTCCTCCCTTATTGGTTTAGAGATAAATTCATCGCATCCTGCCTGCATTGCGTTCTCAATATCCTTAGGAAGCGTATAGGCCGTCTGAGCTATTACAGGAAGATTAGGGTATAATTTTTTTAATTCTTTTGTGGCTTCAAGACCTCCCATAACAGGCATCTGAATATCCATCAATATTATGTCATAATTGTTTATTGCTGTTTTATTCAGTGCTTCCAGGCCATTAACAGCATGGTCGACTTTTTTAACTTTTTCAGAAAGAAGAAAATCAATAATGAGAATATTGGTCATTTCGTCATCGACTACCAGTACGGTAATATCTTTGAGAGATTTCACAGAACGTGGAACGGAGGAGGGTCTGGCATTATGATCGGCCAGCACTTCAACCGGTATTGTAAAATAAAAACGGGACCCTCCTCCCTGTATGGAATCCATGCCGATGTTTCCGCCGATTATTTCTACCAGTTTTTTTGAAATATTCAATCCCAGTCCGATGCCTCTTATTGTTGCGGAAATTGCCTCTTCTCCCCTGTAGAACTCATCAAAAATCCGACTTCGTTCTTTTTCCGAAATGCCAATGCCTGTATCCTGGACATAAAATGTTATTTTTTCGTTATGAAGCACAAAACCTGATTCGATACTGCCTTCCAAAGTGTATTTGATGGCATTTGAGATAAGATTTGATAAAACTTGTCTGATTTTAGCCTCGTCGGACCGGATTCTAAGGTTCTTTAAATCATCCGGTATATTAATCTTTATTTCAATTTCACCGCTTAAATCGGGAAGTTCAAACATTTGAACTATATCAGCGATTAATACTGCAGGGTGAAATTCAGAAAGAGTCAAAGGCAGATTTTCACTTTGCAGCCTTGAGAGATACATAGTGTTTTCAAACAGGGCAAGCAATTGATCGGTACTTTTCTTCAGAAGAGTTATAAGGTTATCTCTTTCATAGGCATTTGCCTTACTTAGCATATCCGGCAGGCCACGTATTGCATTAAGAGGAGTCCGGACCTCATGACTCATATTATTGAGGAAAGCTGTTTTAAGTCTGTCGCTTTCTTCTGCCTTATCCCTTGAAGCCAATAACTCCAATCTTGCCTGTTTGCGTTCTTCTATCTCCTGAATCAGATTAGCGTTGCTTTTTTCCAGATCCATCGTCCTGATTCTTACCTGCTCTTCCAGATTCTCATTCAGGAGAGTCAGACTGCTTTGGGCTTCACTGAGTTCCTTGTTGGTTTCGATCAGTTCAAGGTTTTTACGAATGGCATAGTCGTAAGTTGACAGAAGAACATCGAGAATTTGACGTGACGATGAATTAATAAAGTACTTCTTCTTTTCAAAAAGTATTTCCAGTACAGAGTTTTGCTCTTGATTTTCCCTTAATTCCGAGTTCTGTATGAAATACTCAATCCTTGAGATCAGAAATTCTTCAGAGTAAGGTTTTACAAGAAAACCGTCTGCCCCGCATTCCAGAGCCATAATAACATCTTCAGGGTTCGAAAGGGAGGTCAGCAAAATAACCGGAATTTTTCTAAGGTTTTCATCCTTCTTAAGCAGGGAACAAAACCTGTATCCATCCATTTCCGGCATAACAATATCGCTTACTACTATAGCGGGTTTTTGCAGGCGGATTGAGTTAAATGCCTCAAGACCATTTATTTCGTGATAAACGGCATAGTTATGTTTCTCCAATGTATATTTCAGCCGTTCTGCCTGAGTTATACTATCTTCCACAATAAGAATTTTGACCTTTTCCATTATTAGTGGTCTGGTTTGCTTAAATAATTTACACTGAACCGGACTTTCAATATTCCCCTGCGCAAATATAATTGAATCTGAATCTCCATTGTTGATCAGGAAGGTGAAAATTCCCAAATCAAAGAGCCCGTCCATCAATTCTGTTTAAGGAATATTTTTTTCAAGGATCGATATAAACTCCTCAGGTGCCCGACAGGGTTTTCCCGTCAGAGCATTCATGAATCCAAGCATCACTTCTCCCTCATTAATAAGTTCATGTTTTTCGTTATAGATCTGCGATATTACACGGAACTTTACTTTAGGAATTTCCTTTATTATTGTCTTAATAGTAAGAACCTCATCATACAGGGCAGGTTTGTAGTAATTACAGTTTAAGTATCTCACAGGCAATATTATGCCGCTCTCCTCTACTTCCTTGTACGACTTCCACATTTCCCTTATCAGATCAGTCCGTCCAATTTCATATAGCCTGGGATAGTTACCATAGTACATCACACCCATTCTGTCGGTATCGCCATAACATACCCTGTATTTTGTTTCAAAGGTGACCATTGATTGTTTTTTAAAAGACCTTCCTAACTTAGGGATAAAAGTATTAAAATAATCCTTATAATTGGACGTATAATATTTAACCAGAGGCTGCTGAATTCTTGTGTTTCACATAAGAATTCTTGTGGTTCAGTGAATTGAATATTACAACTATAACATAATAAGCTGATTATGCTACAGACGTTACTCACAGAACCTTTCACAATTCATTTGGGTGATTCGCCAGTTCCGGAACCACGGATCGGGGAAGTATTAATCAGGTTAACAATGACCGGAATATGTGGCTCAGATGTACACATGTTTAAAAAGGGGAACACTGAAGAAGGTCCGTTAACTATCGGTCATGAAGGAATAGGAATCATTGAAAAAGTTGGTGAAGGAATTTCATCAGGAAGAGTTGGTGAACGTGTTGTTATTGAACCGAATATTCCATGTTCCAATTGTCCTGAATGCAGGAGCGGCAGGGGAAATACCTGCCGTAACAAAAGAATTATCGGAGTGAGGGAGCATGGATGTTTTGCAGAATACATTGCAATTCCCGATGCTTTTGCCCATTCCATACCTGAAAATATCCATGATATTGATGCGGTTGTTATTGAGCCCGCAGCTATTGCCCTTGCAGCCTTAAATCGTTCAAAAGCAAAACCAGGCGATACAATTGCTGTAATTGGTCTTGGTTCCATCGGATTACTGTTAACACATATAGCTCTGTCGCTGGGATATAAGGTATTGGTCTCCGAATTGACGGAATCGAAAATAAAGGTGGCTACGTATATGGGAGCAACCTTAATTCATGAAGGAAAAAGCAGGGAAGAGACGGGCGAAGTTCTGGAAAGGGTTTTTGAGGAAGAGGAAATAGTGACTTTATTCGAATGTGCAGGTTCTGAAAAATCTGTCACGATGGCAATTGAAGCTTCACCAAGAGGCTGTGAGGTAATTCTTCTCGGGATGGCTGACTCAGGCGCCATTTTTAGTCCCCGGCTGATTTCACGAAAAGGGAACAATATTATCCCTTCGTTAGTCTACGATCATCCCTATGATTTTAAACGTTGCATCCGTTTGATAGATTATGGAATTATTAAGCCCGGGTTTATTGTATCCGGCTTTTATGCACTTGAAAATTTACAGGAGGCCCTTGCAGAAGCTGTTACAGGGAATGAGATTAAAATTGTTATTTCCATTTCGGGTAATTGAAAAAATGCAATGGACAGCAAATCAACACGAAGAATAGTTACCTAAAAGGAGCTGAACGACATAATTCTGATTTTCATAATGACATTTTTAATGGGATTATTTGTACAGGGAGGATTTAAGGGTTAATGGCCTGCAACAACAAGGGTTTACAATACCGGGATCAGGGCAACGGGAATTGGCTGGGCAACAGGGGCAGGACGATCGAAAAATTTTAGGTAACCCACCCTCCATACAATAAATTACAAACTCAGGATTTAATATCAATTCCTACAGGACAATGGTCAGATCCGACAATACTGTCGAGGATAAAGGCATTCTCCACTGATGGAAGGAAAGACTCGCTGACAAGGAAATAATCGATTCTCCAGCCGACGTTCTTTGTTCTGGCATCAAGACGATAACTCCACCAGCTGTATTTATCTTTTTCGTCAGGATGTAAACAGCGAAAGGTATCTGCCAGTCCGCCAGCTGTAAACCTGTCCATCCCGTCAATCTCCTCCTGCATATAACCTGCAAATTTGTTGTAATTGGCTTTCGGACGAGCCAGGTCAATTGCCTTATGGGCAACGTTAAAGTCACCACAGACAATTACCGGTTTGACCTTCTCCAGGTCTTTCAGAAAATTAAAAAAAGAAATATCCCAATCCTGTCTGTAGCCCAGTCTCTTAAGCTCGCTTCCTGAATTAGGAACATAGACATTTACCAGGAAAAAGGTTTCGAATTCCAGGCAGAGTACCCGGCCTTCGGTATCATGCTCGGATAGGTTAATCCCCTTTGCGACATTCAGTGGTTCGATTTTCGATATGACCGAAGTTCCTGAGTAGCCAGGTTTTTGTGCCGAATTTGAAAAGATATGATAACCTTCCAGAGGCTTAAGTGTTTCGGCAACCTGATCTACATTGGCTTTAGTTTCCTGGAGACACATGATATCGGCTCCTATGATTTCCAGATCTGAAAAAAAGGTCTTTTTTGCTATGGCGCGGATACCATTTACGTTCCAGGATACAATTTTCATAGTTTCAAAATTGATAAGTTGTAAAACTAGTTACTTTAGGGAAAAAATCATCAGTTGTCATCCGTTTTATATAGAGAAACTGACTGAAGATGCCTGACTTTTAATATTGTTTTCAGGTCTTTGCAGGCTTTACACTAAGGAAGATATTTGGATTTTTTATTACTTTTAGAATAATTAATTTCTCCGGGAAGTCAGAAAAATAATCATACATGAATGTAAATAAATCCAAAACAATCAGCGTGGCAATGCTGTCGATGATTGCATCCCACTCACTCCTTACCGGATTGCACGGGCAGTCTTCCGATCGTTCAAAACCAAATATTCTTTGCATAACGGTTGAAGATATCTCATGTTATCTTGGATGTTATGGTGATCCTGCTGCAAAATCTCCGTTTCTCGATAGTCTGGCAAAGGAGTCAATACGTTTTACAAACATGCATACCCCAGTTGGTGTCAGCGCTCCAAGCCGGTTTGCACTTTTAACGGGAATGTACCCTACGGCCTGTGGAGCTAATTATATGAGAGCCAGCCAGAAGAACTATGAAGTGGTACTTCCTGAAAATATAAAGGCTTACACTGAGTATCTTCGGTCAGCCGGTTATTACTGTACAAATAACTCCAAGACCGATTATCAGACGGGAGTAACACCGTCACAGTGGGATGAAAACAGCTCTTCAGCTACATGGAAAAAATGCCCTGACGGGCAACCCTTTTTTGCCGTTTTCAATATAAATACAACCCATGAGAGCCAGATATGGATGCGCGCAAAACAGCCCCTTTTAATAAAGCCTGAAGATATCGACATGGCAAGGTTTCCATATTTACCTGATGATCAGGTTATTCGTCAGGACCTGGCGAGGATGTACTCAAATATTGCAGTTATGGACCAGGAAACAAGGAGCCTTGTAAATGACCTGAAAAAGTCGGGGGTGGCCGATAATACGATAATTATCTGGTTTTCCGACAATGGGGGCCCGATCCCAAGGGGCAAAAGATCTCTTTATATTACCGGTACACAGGTGCCGTTTATGATCAGACTCCCCGATGGTTACAGGTCGGGGGAAACCGAGGACAAGCTTTGTTCCTTTATCGACGTGCCGGCAACAATCCTCTCACTTGCAGGAATTAAAGAACCCGAATACATGCATGGGAGAGCTTTTCTTGGCGCTCAGACCACTGCTCCCAGGGAATATATATTCGGTGCCAGGGACCGTTTCGATGAGGTTGTTGATCGCAGTGCATATGCGCGTGACAAACGTTTTCAGTATATCAGGAATTACATAACAGAAACATGCAATTACCTTGATAATCAATATGCTTTATCGATGCCCATGGTGGTAAGGATGAACGAGTTGCGTGATGCCGGCAGATTAAATGAGAAACAAATGCTTTATTACAGGGCGCCACGGCCCGTTGAGGAATTCTATGATCTCCTCAATGATCCGTATGAACTGAACAACCTGGCTTCCGAGCCTTCATTTAAATACGATTTTGACAGGCTGAAGGAGGCTTTTAATGAATGGAATAACACAATCAATGCAGTATGGAATACAAAAACCGAAGAAGAATGGATTGCCGAATTCAAACCAAATGGTATTAAGAGAGTTGTCGATAATCCTGTGGTTCAAATCATGGATGGAAAGTTGTCACTATCCTGTTCAACGCCCGGTGCATCAATTGTTTATAAAAATAATTATATACCTGAAAAATCTGAAAAGGTTAAAAAAACCGGGAATCAGAACCCCGCTGCTCAAAACTCACCAGCCGGGATGCCATCGGGTGGAAATATATTAATTGCAGCCGGGGCAAAGAGTCCGGAATACAATGACTGGATTCTTTATAACGGCCCGATAACTATCCGAAAGGGTGATAAAATTACGGCAATGGCATGCAGGGCCGGTTACGCTTCAAGTGAAAAAATCACGAAATAAATCATTAAAAAGATCCGGGGAAGGATTAATCCATAGTTGCTTTTCTGTTCGAGACATTCACGGCTCCCCCTTTCCCGTTAATGATACTTCTTACAACACTCTCCTTGTTGCCGTTGAGCCAGAATATTATTTTATGATGTATTTTCTTTTCCAGGTTTAACGGAGTCTCAATTGCGTTGTCAACAATAACGGGAGCATCATAAAATACATTATAGATCCCGATTCCCCAGGCCTCATGGCTTTTGACGGCTGCTGACACCTTGTATGATGCGTAACCATTAACCCCGTCGTGTTTCCACGATTCTGTCGTGGGAGGATCGTATGGCATCTCGCTCTGATAAAAATAGACTCTTCCGTTATTGCCGTTCCAAATGGTCTGGTATTCCTGGAAGTGCTCATTAAACAAACCGTAGATAGTCACATTATCCCCGTTGACGATCAGTCCGTTTGCGCATCTGTTCTTTTCCCAGCCAACCCCGTTGCCATGATCGGCTCGCCAGATCCAGGTATGGTCCACGTATACATCGCTGCTGTTAATTTCCATGCACATTTTAGCTGAACCTTCAGTCGGCCCGCCAACCCTGAAAAAGATATCATAAAGAAACAGGGGGTTTTTAGAATGAGATTTATGTGAGCCAGGCTCCCCGACTACAAACAGTTTCTCTGAAAATGTTTTTCCCGCATCAATTGTAAGTCCGCAGATCATTACGCCATCAACATCCGATATTTCCATTGCTGCCGTTCCGTTTTCAGGGATCAGGGTTGAAAGTCCGGTTCCCATTATCACTGTACCTGCCTTAGTCACCTTTAGGCTTTGACCGAGAAAATATTTTCCCGGAGTAAAAAGGAGGTATTTTCCTTCCGTAAGGGCCTTATTTATTGTTGCGGAATTATCGGTTTCGGGCCGTACGATGTAAAATTTATCAATTCTGATTGTTTTTTCGTTTTCAATCCCACCAGACCAGCCATTTCCTGTAGTTTCTTTTCTTATCTCAGGGATTTTTATTTTGAAACCTTTTTCATCACATGCCAGGTATGGTTTTTCACGAATAAGCGGTGTTTTTTCGATGGTTGTATAAGGTTTTTCAGGCCAGTTTTCGTCGGGAGCCTGAGGTACTCCCATGAACATCATGTTCCAGTTGCCTCCTTCCCAGTTTCCGAATTCGGTGTTTCTCGTAAACCATTGTTGCTGAGGCCCTGAATTTATTGTCCCATCGATTTTTGAATCGGCCAGGAAACCTCCGCTTGCATAACCCTTATCGAATAACTGAAGGTTGCCCTTAATGTGAACCCTTCTCAGTGGTGCTGCCTGTGATACTCCCCATACCATAGTAGAATTGACTTTTGGTATTACAGTAAGGTTTTCAACCGAGCGCCAGAAGTTTGTAAGCACACTGTTCCCGTGTGTCGTGTTCGACCTTACTGCTCCTTCAATCACAACATCATCCGGAGAATCGCCAAGCCCCAGGACCTGCATATAATAATCGACCTTTACATCGAGATAGTAGGTGCCCTTTTTAAACAATAGGGCGTACCGGTTAGAACTGAATTCGCTGCTCCGTTTTGACTGCCTGGCAAATAAAGTATCAATCACGGTCTGGATCTCATTCATATCCATCGAAGGATCAAAAATAAATACGTTTTCTCCCAGTGGTGAATTGTTATACTTTCCTCCGTAAAATTCGCTGTGATTCCCGCGATCCGGACCAGACTGAGAGAAGCAAAAGTCCTGGCCCGTGATCAGAATCAGCGCAAGAGAAATTATAAGAAGTCCCGGAGAAAAAAAAGAGATTTCTTTTACTGCTTTGGAGTATCTTTCAGAAAACATATTTTCACCTGATTTTAGAATTACCAGTTACGCACATGAAGGGATAATATTTATGCAATTTACCAAAAGTAAGTGAGCTTGAGCTAATTTCCGGAGCTTAAGTTAAGGCAAACATATCCTTAAAGATAATGAGTTAGTTGTTTTTGCCGATAAGTACCTTGAGGTTTATGCAAATGCAGTTGCAGCCTTCAATAATTTTTTAGATTATGAACCGTCAGGATTACAACGTTTCATTGTATTTAGTATCTTTGTTAAGGGGAACAAAATCACGTTAGAATTTGAAACATCAGGATTGATCTTATTCACAAACATTTTCAGAAAGATATTTTCAGTCTTGTACTTTTACGTTATGCCGTTAAAATCTAAAAATATGAAAAGGGCAATTTTTTTGTCAGTATTATTCTGTATTACACTTATCAGCAACGGACAATCTGATTTCCGGGAAGGTTTTGTTATCAACCAGAATCAGGATACAATCTTTGGCCAGATAAAATATAAGGAGGCAAACTCGAACTATCATTATTGCCAGTTCAAAGGACTTGATAGTCAGGATATTATTTCATACAAAGCAGGTGAAATTATCGGATACGGGTTTAAAAACGACAAATATTTTGAATCAAAAAAAATTGAAGCCGTCGATCAAACTTCTGAAACTGTTCTTCTTGAAGTTTTGATAAGAGGGATGGTTACATTATATAAATATGATAAAGTATTCTATATTGAAAAGGCAGGTTACGGACTGTTAAAGCTTTCAAATAAAACAACGGAGGAGACAGCCGGAGGAGCAGTAACAGAAACAGAATCAAGAAATTATATTGGCATTTTAAGTGTATTGTTATCTGACTGCACCGAGATAAGTTCAGGAATTACCCGCACATCATATGGTGAAAAATCCTTCACTGACCTTATTGAGAAGTATAATAAATCCATGAATTCGCCGGTGGTAATTTATAAGGATAAAAAACCCTGGGTACATGCAAGATTCGGAATTGCCGGAGGATTAATCAATTCCGGTATAGTATTGGAAGCCAGTACCAATATCTTTGATCACCTGGGACCTTTCGGACGGTCAAATTCCCCGATTGGTGGTGTTTCTTTTGAGATACTGGCGCCACGGTTTAATGAAAAAATTTCAGTTCATTCCGATTTTCTATTCAGCAAATCAAATTATGATTCTTTTAATGAAGAAGACATGTTTGGTAAAAACACGAAAAACTATGTGACTATTGATATGACTCATCTGAAGATCCCAATAGGTTTAAGGTATACTTTTCAGGGGAAGAAGCTGTCAACATTTTTAAATATCGGGCTGTCAGAAACTTTTACACTGAGCTCCAAATCAGACTGGATCCAGGAAGTTCGTTACGTTACTTTGTTTGATACTTACCAGGATGAGGCTTTGGGAATAAGCAAATCGGAACCCGGAATGTGGGGAGGTGCCGGGATTTCCAAATCAATCGGCAAGGGACTGAATCTTAATCTTGAACTCAGATTTGAGAAAACGGACGGGATAAACGGCGAAGATTTTTTTGCCGTAACAAAATCAAATGTTACAAGTTTTCAGTTTCTTATCGGGATCTCAACTAAATAAGGATTAAGAGTAAAATTTTTACTTGTTTTTCATAAGACGGATTGTAAGCCTGGACCAGGAGCATTTTAGATTTGAACTTGTTTTAAATTTGGCTTGTATGATGATTTTTTACACCTTCTAAAAAAAACAATCATGAACTACACATTTACTTTTTTAGCCTGCATTATTGCAATTTCTGCTAATGCGCAAAACTACCTTGTATCCTTTACCGGATCAGGTGCATCTTCGACAGTATCGAATGTAAAGGTTGAAAATTTAACCCAGGGTACATCTGTGATTCTGAATGAAAACGATGTATTGCGACTCACATTTGCGACGTCAGACTATAAGACACCGGATAATCAATCAAACGGTTTGAAGATTTACCCAAACCCTATGATTGAAAATTCAACCTTCGAATTTAGCCCGCCTGTACCCGGTGCTGCTACAATATCAGTGATTGATATGACGGGTAAATTACTAGTAAAAATGGAAGAAAATTTAGAAAGCTCAACACATTCATACAGGCTTTCTGGATTAAAGAGCGGATTTTATGTAATCAATGTCAGGGGAAACACCTATCATTTAAGCGGCAAACTACTTAGCAAAGGGGATTCAAGGAGTTCCGTATCTCTTGAAAAGGTCAGGCATTCATCCCGGTCAGCTTTTGAGGAAACAAAAAAGATAACCCCTAAAGGGATTCTGGCAACGGTTGATATGGCTTATACTCAGGGAGAGAGATTAAAGTTTACAGGAATGACAGGGATATACAGCACAATAAAAATGGACATTCCTTCATCAGATAAGACAATTGATTTTGAATTTAGTGCCTGTACTGATGGTGATAATAACAATTATCCCATAGTCAAAATAGGGACACAAATCTGGATGGCTGAAAACCTGAAGACAACAAAATACCTGAATACCGATTTAATAGGAACTACATCTTCTCCAAATCTGAATATTTCTAATGAGACCACATCAAAATATGAGTGGGCATATAGTGGAATTGAAACAAATGTGGCCACTTACGGGAGATTATATACATGGTTTACAGCAACTGACAGCAGGAGTGTTTGTCCGTCAGGCTGGCATCTGCCGACCCTGGCAGAATATTTATCCCTCTTTGATTACCTTGGAAAGAACGGTTATGGTTATGAGGGTGTTTCGTGGAAAACGGCTAAATCAATCAGCTCCTCTTCCGTTTGGACCACGAGTCTGTTAGCAGGATCCCCGGGCAACGACATGGCATCCAACAATGCCAGCGGATTTACGGCGCTTCCCGCCGGTTATCGTTCTGACTACGGATGGTACGCCGGTATTGGAACTAAGTCATATTGGTGGTGTTCTTCCGAATCGGGTGGTTTTGGCGATGTAACCGCCCTGAATTACGATCAACAGGGATTGGGAATCTCAGGTGTTAGTAAGAAGTATGGTTGTCCCATCCGTTGTTTAAAGAATTTGTAATCCCAGCAATTATCCGGCAATCGTGGTCGCAGCAATTGTAAATTTCAATGTTGCTTAAGTCTGGGAATCAGGTATTTTCGGTAAATCAGGCCTTTATTTGTCATTTCCCTTCAGGAGATTAATGAGAATTACCCCATTGGAACCCCTGCTGCCGTAGATTGAGGCATCAGATCCTTTCAGTACCTGAATTGATTTGATGGTCAGTGGGTGGATGTTATCGATTGTGGAAACAGGAACTCCGTCAACAACAAATAAAGGTTCATTACTCGAATTGAGTGAGGTATTACTCCTTATCATTATGCTGGATCCACTGACCACAACACCGGGAACTTCTCCACGTATCAGGTCATACACATTATTATAACCGGAATACTTTGATTTCGTTGCGTCAATATTCCCAACAGGGCCAGAAAGATTTTTCTTCTTAACGCTTCCGTAACCTATATTGACTTGTTCATCTCCCGGGACAGTTTTATTATAGGGGATTGAGATTTTAAAAGTAAAATCGATACTTTCCCTGCCTCCTATTTCTTCTTGAATAGTTCCCCCTGCTGTGATAAAAACGCCGATCTTTTTAGCATCCGACCGGACTTTGATTTTATAAAATCCGCTGCCATCGGTGTATTTCTGTGTTTTTTCTCCATCGATGATAATGACTGCATCGGGAACAGGAATAGCGGCAACATCGCGTACATAACCCGTAATTGTGGTTTTTTTCCCGGCTTTCTGGGCATAAAGTCCTGTTATTGAACTAACAGTAAGAAAGACACAAAATATTATAATGTTTTTCATCGGATTTATGTTGGTATATGAGCAAATCAAGAAGTAAGAACTTTTCTCTGTCGTGATAGACAATCAAAGATAGGAATTCTTTTTGTGCAAATATTGCAGGCAGGGCTGCAAGTTACATCTGAAAACCGGTAATATGATTTGGAGAAGATGAGATGTAATGCCCGTTGCTGTGTTGGTTGGTATCAGAATAAAATAATCCCGGAAGATCAAAGTTTGATCATCCGGGATTAAAACGGTGGACTGGCTGGATTAAAAGGTTATTACGAGCCCAGATTTATAAAGTAAAAGGCCTTTTTGGTTTTGGATATCAGATATTTGTTATTATAGACGAATTGTCTGGGTCCGGGACTAGTATTTGCAGGTTTTGGCAGTTCTGCCACGTACTCGAACGATCCGTTATTTGTGTTATAAATTTCACCAACCTTACCGAAGATAAAACAATATCCTTGCGGAATCACGTAGTGGCTATTTAATGTCTGAACGGCTGGAATTTCAGCAAGTATTTTATTGTCCTGGTCATATAGTCTGATGTTGTTTAATTGGACTGTTGACGACCAACCCTCTCTTAATTCCTGAACCAGATATCCTTTAATTGAAACTCCGCTGAAACTGGAATTAGAGTTACCGTAGGCGCCAAGATCAACCGGAGCAGCCGGATTAGTTATATCATATCTCTTGTTATTTGAATAATTCGATGCCACGTACATATAATTTTTGTAGTGAGAAACTGCCTGGGAATTTACTCCTACATTAATTTTATCATATGCTATAACTGTATTATTTACAACTGAGAATATCCTTAGAGTTCTGGCCCAGTGACCTATCCAGTAGTAATTATTGTCCGATAAAGGGCTTGACATAAATTGCCAAGCCAGAATTCCTGTATCCATACCTGTAAAGTCAGATATGTGCTTCCAGCTTTTAATATTGGTTATATCGTAAGCAGTCAATGAATTTACTGTTAGAGGAATCAGTATGACATTTTCCTTTACAACGAAATCTCCCATGGTCTTAAATTGTATCGAATCAATAACCTGCCGGGCTTCAATATCAAATATGAAAAGGGAATCATTTGAAATATTGGAGAATACGATGTATTTATTATTACCTGTATAAAATCCAATCTCTTTATTAATTCTGATAGAATCACTTATTTGCCAGGGGTTTGGATTAAACCCTGAGGTCGTGCTAAATTCCATGTCGCATCCGTAAATAGAGCCAAGCACATTTACTGTTTTCAACCTGAAATGATACGTCTTACTTCTTGCCAGTCCTGAAATTTTTGCATTTACGTAGGTATTTAGATTTCCTGTGACGGGACTCTGAGTGGCAGTTACCGTACTTCCGTATTCTGTTGTTAATCCATATTCAAAAGATACCACAGTATTTAAGAAATTGGCATTGACTGCACCATTTAGAACAGCCCCGGCGGATGAGATTTCTGTTGCTGGCTGGGTTACCCCGTTTGGAAATTCTCCTGCTGATGAAAAAGTTTTATCTGAACCATAGGAGGTACCAATTATGTTTGTCGCATAAGCTCTTATATGGTAAGTTGTTGCAGGAGTCAGGCCGGAAATATCACTTGCAAATTGTCCGCTTCCCGTTTCATCAGATGTCTTTGAATCAGAAGTAGTTGGATTTTTTTCCGGACTCCAGCATACACCCCGTGAAATAACAGGCGAATTACCGTCAAAAGTTATATTTCCACCACTCCTTGCAGATGTAGCGGTAATGTAAGTGACTGTTGATGTTGCGATAAATGGCAATGTAGCCGGTTCGTCTTTTTTACAGCCAGCAAGTAAAAAAAGGGTTAGAGTAAAAGCCGAGATTGGACTAGTTAAATAAAATTTTCTCATAGTGTGAATTATAATAAGTTATCTTGCTACATTTAATAATATAAGATTTAATCTTAATATTATCAGATAGTTAAATTTAAATATAGAGTCTAAAACCCATACCTCCCGTGCAATAAGTTCCACATCTTCCGTTCAAATATAATTAATCAAAAAAGAAGAAATTTTGTCAATGTATAACCGTAGTGATTTAGGGATAACCGTATGAATAACCTGTCTGAACGTAGAAATTAGTGTTCAAGACTTCAGGTTAATCTGCTTTCCTTGGGAATGAATAGTTCCACTCTGAGACCAGAGTGCACCATGTTTTCAATCAGGTCTGTGTAAACCAGTTTATATTTTTGAGCCGAACCGGGGGGATTGAACATTCTTATCCGGGAATGAGTAATTGAAGTACTATGGGGTCGGTCGGCATCAATTATAACAATTTCTTCTCCGGTGGTTATGGCCCGACCGCATCCATTATCGGTTATTGAGCATTTCAACAGGTCAGGTCCTATTTCATCAAATGCTATTGAGATATGGCCTTTTCTTTCCAGATTTTTAAACCCATGCCTTATTGCGTTTTCAACAAAAGGCTGAATGAGCATTGGAGGGATCATTACAAACGCCTCTTTTTCCTTGTTAATGCTCAAAATATCGTAGTCGAATTTGTCAGGAAACCTCAGCTTTTCCATCCTCAAATAGCTATTAAGAAAGTCTATTTCCTGGTCTATTGTTATCATTTTCCTGGATGCATTTGCAAGAGTAGCCCTGACCACTTTTGAAAAATCGGAGAGATAAGCAAGCCCTTCTTTTTTCTTTTCTGCAAGGATATAATACTGAATACCAGATACGCAATTGAAAACGAAATGAGGATTCATTTGTGCCTGTAGGGCTTGCATTTCAAGATAAGCGATTTTATTATCAATTTCAAGCCTTTGTTGCTGTTCTCTTTTTCTTCGACTTAGATACTTGTATACGACAATGTTTGATAAGGTTATGAGGACGATCAAAAAAGCCAGCTTAACATACCATAATGCCCACCAAGGATAAAGGATATTGAAATCAACAGAAAAGGGTAAAGTTTTCCCCAGGGAAGTCATATTAACAGATTCGACTTTCAGGGTATATCGACCTGGAGGAAGATTTGTGTATACAGCATTCCTGTTATAGTTCCAATCACTCCATGACTTATCGTAGCCTTCAAGCAGGTAGCGGAACTTGTCGGATCCTGAATTCCTGTAGTTGAAAATATCAAAATGAAAAACAATATTGTTTTCAAAATATTGCAAGGTTTTAGGTTTCTTGTTTTGAATCTTCCCGTATAAAAATTGCATTACCGTAGCATTCTCAACAGGTTTCTGATTTATTTCCATCCCGGTAAGCACAATTCTGCCTAAAGATGAAGTATCGGAAAGATATGATTTGGTATTAAGCATAATTAGTTTGTTGCCAGATGCGACCCAAATATTGCCTGATTTATCAAGTACAGCTTTTCTGGAAGACAAAGCTGTATATCCATCCTTTTCATCCAATGTTCTTACTATGTATTCCCCCTTGTTGTACAACTTTGCAAGGTCGATACAATTTAATCCTTTATTACTTCCAGCCCATAATCTGCCAGAATTGTCAGCCAGGACCCAATGAATACTGTTCCCTGTCAACCCGTGTCTGTTTCCAATGCGGTAGTTTATCGCAAGACTATCGGCAACAAGGGTGGCTATAAATATCTCCCCGGAATTTGTACCCCAAATTACATGACCACTATCATCAAAGCAGATATCATTAATATTATTGCTGATTTCAGGATTTGTTAAATTAAATTCTGTGAGCATCGCCCCCCTGCTCATCCATAATCCGTTTGACCAGGATGAGTACCATATCTGGTTGCCATATTTTCTTATATGGTTGACATTCTGTGGGTTACCCGTCTTGTCAAACATACTTATTTTAGGTATTGGAACTTTTCCTGAATTAACGGCGTTAAAGTAATCATCCCTGAAACCTGAGTATAAAAATGAGACTCCCCATCCGCAAAGCAATAAGGTATCGCCTGTTTCCTCTAATTCAGAAAAAGCTCCACCAGGAGCTAAATAGCTGAAATTCCTTGTTATGTCTTCTGAACTGAATATACCGAGCCGGGAAGAAAAGATAAACGAATGATCTTTTGTTTCAATAACTCTATAAAAATTAAAGTGGCTCGTTTTTTCAAATAGAGGAAGAGATGAAGAATCAAGTTTACTCGCGTTTAAAAAAAACGGATCAATAATATCTGCAGGCAAGGGCAGTCTATTCCAAATACGTTGGAAGGTAGTAAACATCTGATGTTTATTGAGAAACTTGTAATCTCCGGGATCTCTTGTATCCATCTGAATCATGTCATCAGATCCTGCTATCCAAAGCCTGTCTTTCGAATCAATTAGCAAATCATTTATCTTATTTTCCGTAAGACCAAAATATGATGGCGAATAGTATTCAAAATGGCTGAAAGGCACCATAAAAAGCCCTTCATTCAAAGTGCCTACCCAAAGTAAGTCTTGCTGCTTATCGGCATATACGGTCCATATTTCCAAGTCGCTGATTCCAAATTCACTTTTGAAGTCTACGAATGAATTCCTGTTATACCTGTATAATCCTCCGTGCATATTTTCAAAGGGGAAAGCCCATGCTGCGAGCCATATGTCACCCCGTTTATCCTCAGTTATTCCAAAGATTTTCCCCAGAGAGTCATTACTAACAGTTGCGTCAGTTCTTAAAATCTTTATTCCCTTTTCCCTGTCTGAAAAAACAGTATCACCCCTTGAGGAAATAAATAAAGAAAAACTATTAAGAGGATACCGTTGTCCCCCGTCTCCTGCACTTATAAAAAGATCATTTTCAGGAAAGTACCTTGTAGGGTTATGCTTACTGTTGGTAGAAACATAAATAAAAGCTCCGGCATCTTCTATCCCTGTAATGAAATCGTCTTTTAGAAAAGAAGGTATTTTGAATTCATTTTTTCTGATAATAGTCAATCCTTTATATGTTCCTGCAAAAATTGATTTCAGCCTCTTTGAATAATGAAGTATACGAACACGGTCATCAGAGAGTCCTTCTTTTTCAGTGAATCTTGAAAATGCATTTCCGTCATAACTGTATATTCCTTCGCCATAGCTTCCGAACCACATCGTCCCGTTTTCATCTTCGGCAATTGACCAAACAGAAATTGCTGTACGTAGAATTATTAAGGTTATCCGTTATAAATAATGGAATAATCGTAATACTGTGCAAAATGTATATCATGGTTTCAATATAGTGACCTATATTGACTTAAATAATGCGAACAGGATGCCCATGTATCATGGTGGCGCCCTCATATTGTTTGGAATCGGATTGATAACAGATATTTAAAATCCACCGAAAAACTTTTAAAGGCAGAAACGAGGTTGATAGTATCACTTGACTATAATTACATTTTCCCTGCTCAGAATCTCCTGAGGAATAATGATACTGTACCGGGCTGCTTCTGCGGGATTTATCAGGATATTGGTTTTGGAAACAAATTCAAAGGGGATCTCTCCCGGGCTCTTTCCATCGAGAATTTGTCCTGCAAGCCTTGCTGCATCAATACCTGCCTGGACGTAATCACGCGAAATAACAACAACGGCTCCCTTTTCCGCCTGGTCGCTGACAAAACCGAAAACCGGAATATTCTGGTCGCGGCATATTTTGATAATACTTGGAATGGAGACAGAGGTAAGATTATCGACAATCTGGCATACAATCGAGGGCTGACTGGCAATCAGCGACATAGTTGCATCAATTATTTCAACACTTGTATTTACGGGCATTGTGACCAGTTCAATCCCTTCAAGCTCTGCGTGCTTCTTAAGATCTTCCATATTCCTCACCGAGTTTATCTCGCCCGGAGAGTAAATGGTGCCTATCTTCTTCATTCCGGGGGAAATCAGCTTTATAAGAGCCACCATTCCCCCGACATCGCTCAGGGTAGAAATTCCCGTTACGTTGGGAAGATGATCTTCAAAGCTTTTTCCCGCTCCTGCTATCAAAGGATCGGCAATACATGAAAAAACAATTGGAATATCCTTTATTTTATTCACTGCAACCTGCAGGGTTGGTGTGGAAGTAACAAAAATAAGCCGCGGCCTCTCATTCAGCACTGCATCAAATATCATGTTCAGGGTGCCTATATCCCCCTGTGCATTATAGACCTTCATTTTGTAATCCTTATCGGCTGTTAGCCCCACGAGTGAGAGCCCGTCCTTAATACCCTTCAGGGAAAGTTCTGAAAGAGGGGAATCGCTGTACTGCACGACTGCAATTTTAAGATTTACCGCTGCAGTTTTTGGAGAATTGCAGGCAGAAAAAATTAATAAAATGGTTATCAGCCCCAGGAATGAGGCTATTTTCAGCTTAGATGCCAATGCTCTTTTCATTTTATAATAATTTTGTTTTTAACCGGTTAGCGATCTGCCTTTTTATAATTTAATTACCGCCCTCTTCCTCATATTGTTCAATCCATTTTCCTGTTCCCATTTTTTCTGAACGGGTTATTTTTATTCAGGTAACAAAATACCAGCGGGATCAATAGAACTGCAGCTGTATGGCTATATTCCCCGAGCCGTATTGTGTTCCGAGGTAAGTAGTGGTAACTATTGTCTGCTGTTGCGTAACAGGATCAATGGTGCCGGATCTTTTAGTATAGGTCAGACTCTTTATAGTTTTTTGAGTCTCAGCCGTGCTGAAAGTATGGAAGAAATATCTTGACCAGTCGCCCGGCACTCCGGAATAAGGAGTAAGCCAAACATTGCCCAGGACTATCTCAATTTCCACGGTTCTGACAGGATCAGTCGGTAAGTACTGAAGGTTTTCAAGGTGATGGATCGTCATGTCGCCCTTGACAAAATTGTATGAAATTGTCTGGGTTACGGATTTCGACCCGGCAATAGTCTCAATCGTTTCATCACCTGTCTGAATATTGTAAGAGACCTGACCAAAATACTGGGGAAATTTACGTATAGGTCCGGCCGCGTTATCCAGGATACCCAGGCTCTCAGTAACGCCATCAGTCAGCCTGTGGATCGTTAAATCCGTGGGTATGAGATACCCGTTGTAAATGCTATAGAAACCTATCGCGTCCCAGTAGTGAAGGTCGGGAACAGGGTAGTATGCAATATCATAGTTTTCTTCAAAGGTCTTCGATTTATCCTTATTAATGAAAAGCAGGTAAACTTTATCTTTGTTCTCTTCTATGTTCGGAACTTTATGCGGTTCGATAATGAAACCTGTGCTGTCCTGATCGGAGAGGTCCTCATAAATCATCCTTTTCGTATCACTGTCGTACCGGCAAAGGTAAACCTTGTTATTGGGATCACCGGCAATTTTGCGTTTCAGCCTGACTATGGTTTTTTCCATTGTCAGGTTATAAATCTGCAACATTTTTGTTGACAAGTATGGAAGAGACAGCTTGATGTTCTCTTTTTGGGAAGGCTTGAGCTGACCGGATTTAAAGGTTACATATCTGCTCTGCATGAAGGAAACTGGTGCAAGAAAGAAATATTTAAGAGGATCCTCTCCTGCTTTTTTATCCAGAAGAGTAAACTTCTCATTTCCGCCTTCGATGAGGTATTTGACAAAATTTTCATACTCGTCGCCGACAGTCGATTTCAGATGTGTGGCAATGAAGCCGTCGAGATAACTGAGCCAGCTGCCCAGATATGATGTTTCCCTAAGCAGCTCTTCAGGCTTGAGTTTGTCACCCGGCCTGTAACTCCGCATGTAGTGGAGGAAAGTACTTGCTGTATTTGCATCAGCACTGTTTACTGTCCTTTTACATATAAGTGGAACATTTGAAAAATCATCCCATGAGGCAGCCAGCAGATCAAAGATTGACTTGTTTCCTCCTGAGGCCAGAATGGTCTGATTGAGAAGCTGTTCCGGCTCGGCTGCAGGCATTTCCGTGTCATTCCACACCATCCTGTCGGCCAGAGGTGCCGTAGCTTCCTGCCAGAAATAATTCTGGGTCAGCATAATCATATAGTAATCCTGGGTATAATGAAAATACTCATGAGCAAGGGATGTTTTTAGCTCTGAGCGATCGGTGGCGAACATGGGATCGACATACATATATCCCCGTAGTGCCAGATAGCCGCCATAATCCAGACTCCCGGCTGCACTGGCACCAGTTATACTCCCCAGATATACGTTGAAACGCAGACCGGGAGTTTCAAGACCGAGACCATCGAATTTATTCATAATATCGGTCAGGTAGCCGGCTATGTCCTGAGCCATCAGGAGATCTCCGTCTTTGTCGGGATCGGTGTTGGGATTATACCACGATTCCGGTTTATTCTTATAGCTGGTTTCGTAAGCCTGGTAAAAGTTATCCTCCGAACCAGTACGGTACCTGTAAATAACGTTTACCCTTCCAAAGGTCATAATGTGAGTGTAAGAACCATGCGCGTACTCAAACCATCCAAGCTTGGTGAGATGGTTCGTTTCAAAGACCAGGGAGCTGTCTTCGAGACTCATTCGTGAGCTGCCGAACGGAACCCATTTGCCGTTGGCCTCATCGTACCATACCGCCCTGAATCTGTCGATGTCAAGGGCATTAAACTTATCTTTAAAATTCTTAAGCCTGATAAACAATGGAGCATCAAATACGGAGCCGAAACTTAAATTAACATCGTACACTGTTCCTGCAATGACCGAATCGGGAAAAGCAGGCGGGTCATTGAGCTTCTTGATGGTAAGTTTGAAATCTTTTTGAGTGAGGTTGGCAGGTATCGTTATCTCAATGCTGTCGCGTGAAACCGTGACAGACTTATTCCTTACATTAAGAAGTGTATCGGTAACCTGAATGCCATACGGTTTAATTTTTACCGTATCGCTTGGCACCGGATTACAATCGCCATCCTTTATCATATAACGGAACATCATTGGGGTTACCGGTTCCAGGAGTACCTTGTTGCCGGCGACAGATACCTTGTTCTGTTTAAGTGATGCGTTGTTTAAGTTTGTATTTACATCGACCCATTCTCCGGGATTGTATGATGCCTGCCATGAAATTGTTCCTCTTATACCGTCGGCCGGAAATAACATGAGGATATTGTCGCTGATGCCCTGGTTGCCGGCTGTTCGTGAACTTAAAACCGTACCATTCTCGAACGGATCAACGGAGGCTGACTTAATAATCAGGGGTTTGGTCTGAAGTTCAAGTAGTTTCCTGTACTTTTTATTTGTAATGCGGCAGGTGTAGCTCCCTTCATTCTCCTTTTTGAATGACTTGAAACTCAGTACAGGCCCTTCCTGAACGAGATCACTACCCTTGTACCACTTGTATTGGTCGGCATAATGCGACATCCTGCTAATTTTCCGGATATCAACCCCGGCAGAATCGCCTTCGGGGAATTTCATGATTGAATCCGTCAGCGGAACAATAGACTGGTCCCAGTAGCTGAACTCGTAATCATCCGTGAAGATCGTATCGTCGGGCATCATTGACGATGCAATATCATCGAAGATAAATTTATTATTTCTGATATCCAGCGACATCAGGTTAAGATGGCTGATCGGGGGAATAGGCCCCGAGAGCAGATTCCTGTTAATATACAACTGCTTCAGACCGGTAAGGAAACAGAAGGTAACAGGAATTCTCGACAGTTTGTTTTCCCTTATTTCAAGGGTTTCGATTTTGGTAAGGTTTTCAAAAGAAGCCGGAAGATCCGAAAGAAGGTTGTTATTCATCAGGAGTGATGACAACCTGGTCATCTTGCCGAATGATTCGGGCAATGATTCAAGTCTGTTGGCTGAAAGATTCATATCCCACAATGCCGGCATATCCCCGAGGTCAGGTATCAGGTCAATTTTATTATTGTCAAGCAACAGCCTGTAAAGCTTTGTAAGTTTCGAAACGGAGGCGGGAATAGTGGTGATTTCATTATTGGCCGCTTCGATTGACTGCAGCAGGGTGAGCCTTCCAATGCTGTCGGGCAAACCTGTGAACTTGTTATTGCTTAGATAAAGGCTTGTCAGTTTTACAGAATTGCAGACAGCGTCGGGCAGTTTACCTTCAAAGCTGTTTTCTGAAATATAAAAATTCTGGAGATTTGTCCAGGTACCTGTAGAAGCAGGGAAAGATCCTGAGAACTTGTTCTTAGCGATATCAAAGTCTTTTATTAATGTCAGGTACCCAATTTTATCCGTAAGGCTTCCGGTTAGGAGATTGTCCCGAACGGAAAAGGTTAACAGTTTTGTGAGGTTTCCTATTCCCGGAGAGATAGTTCCTGTCAGCTGGTTTATCGCAAGGTTCAGGTCGGTCAGACCTGTCATATTGTAAATCACATCCGGGATACTTCCCGTGAGCTTGTTATCCGACAGATTAATAGTCGTCAGGTTTGTCAGCTTGCTTATTTCCACAGGTATTGTTCCCGTGAGCTTATTCCTGAAGATCTGAAGTTCTCTCAGGTTTGCTAGATTACCCGTCTCTGGTGGAATAGTCCCCGAAAGGGAGTTGTTTCCAAGGTTAAGGATGTAAAGCGAGGAGAGATTGCCAATCTCTTTTGGGATACTTCCCGTGATCTGGTTGGTCCCAAGGTTAAGCTCGTGAAGCATCGACAGGTTGCCAATTTCCTTTGGCAGTGTACCCGATAAGGTGTTCCATGAAAGATCAAGACGAATCACTCTCCCGCCAACTGCAGTTACTCCATACCATTTATTGACAGGGGTCTGAAGCCAACCCGTTCTGTTTTTCCATTGATCACCGTTTGTGCTTTTGTAAATGGCGACAAGTGCAAGGGAGTCTTGTTCATTTGTTTTAATGGGCTTAGGTGATAACCCCACGATTGCCGATCCCTTCATGAAAAAATCATACCCGCCGGCAGCCTGGAATCCCTCAAGTAAATAATATCCGTCGCTCATCCCCGACCATCCGAAATTCAGATGGAAATAATTATTGTCAAATCCGTCGCATACAACTGTGTGCCCGAATGACTGATCCGGACTTGAACCTGGTCCAAGCGCATAAAAAACTGGTCGGTTCGAGGCTATTTCATCTCTGATGATCTGATAAAACAACTCAATATTGGATCTGAAATCACCCCATTCTATGTAATCAGCATTATTGTACCTGAAGTAGGATTGAAATGCAGTAATCGCGTTGCCAATGCTCGCCCCGCTCATAAGTAATCCGTTATAGGAGAGATAGCCATAGCCCATATTGACACCCACGCCGCAGTGATACAGAAGCTTGCTAATAGCGGCATTCGGAGAGGAGGGTGAACCCGGCATCTCGTTCCACTTATAGGTTGTATTTCCGAAATCGGCATTCAGCACCCCGTATTTTGATGTATAGCTGTTTGACCCTGTTCCCGATGAAGGGTATTTGAAGTATCTCATAATCTGTCCCATGGTGACAGCAACACAACCAGCGGGAGCCCTTCTGTTTAAAGAGGCATCTAAGGGGCATTCGAGATCATAGAAGCCGCTTTGATTCCATCGGATTGTATCTTTCTCAAGGAGGGGAGCAACAGCTAAAGTTGTATTTTTTGCTGACATGGTTCCTGAAACAGGCAGCCTGAAATCTGTTGCCTGCTCGTAGTAATTCCTGAGTATTTTCAGTGCCTGATTGTTTGAGGAAGTGTCGATTCTCCCTTTGTCAGAATAGGCGGTAACAAACATATCGCCATTAACATCTGCAACTATTGCGAAACCAGAGCCGGCATCCTGGAAAAAATAGAGCTTGTTTCTAACAGTATCGGGAGACTGGTAGACCTCATTCAGTGAAGAAGTACTTTTTTGAACTTTCTTCCCGGCGAATTTTGAAGAAAGAAACTGTTCGGCAATGGCTTTAGCCCTGATGCTTGCATCTTCCTGGCCATATAACCCGGATACGGCTGATGAAAAGATCAGGATAATGAACGATAGCAGAAACGGAGATATTGCCTGAATGGAGCAAGGAAGATTTTTCTTCAGCTGAGTAGTAATTGTTCCTTTCATGGCACGATGATCTTTTTGTGTCCTATTAATATGCCTTTGCTATCCTCAAATTTCAGAAAATAGATTCCTGCAGGGAAATTAATCTCCTGACGCATTTCACCCGAAATCTGTTTTCTTAGGATTACCGTGCCAAGGTTATTGACAATTGTGAGGTTCACTGGTCCGGGAATGTCATGCAGATCTATTGTAAGATTCCCGGATACAGGAACCGGATAAACTGCGATGTCGCTAAGCTTTCCGGTGATATCTTCAATTCCGACCGTTGCTGCAGTAGTGCTGCAATTGTTTGCATCTTTTACCACCAGCCTGTAAATTCCGCCACTAACCGTTTCTGTAATCTCTACAACAGGTTTAGTTCCGATCACTTCATTATTCCTGTACCAGTAGAACTGATAAGGATCCTTTCCTCCTGTAATGCTGATATTCTCTCCCAGTACAAGGGAGTTCCCTGAATGTGAAACAAGCGAATCGAGGAGGTTTATTTCAAGTATTCCGGGCTGATCAGCCATCACCTTCACGGAAGTTTGCGAGTATCCCGTGACGGGGGGAATAAAAGCCATCAATATAATTAGTAAATCTTTTCTCATAACTGGCAGTATTAATAATCAGTTAACCCCATTGCAGAAACCCATATTTCTGGGTTTATAGTTCTATTGATTTTCCACCTCCTAAACGGCGATAAATTTCCTCCGGAGCCTTTTTCCTCCAGTTTTTACAAATATGGATCAATTAAGGGGAAATATCAATAGTCCTTCTCATGTCATTTTGAGGTCATAATAAACTATATCATCACAAGATTATCCCCATCAAATTTCGATCTCTGTACAGATTCCTCTTTTAGACTAATGAAATCTGAATATAAATATTAATGCGTATCTTTATTTTGATTTATAATACTTTGATTGTATTCATCCTCTTAAATTGAGTAGTATGAAGAGCATCAACAAATCCGGATCTCAGTTAAAAAGCAAAGAGAAAGAAGAATTGCAGGAGATAGAGATTCTGTACCCTGAGTTTCTGAAGCTGATACAGGATATTATTTTTTTGCTTTCCCCGGACAGATTAATTCTAATAATCTTATCACTAAATAATCATCTCCAATGGAAACAAACACCAAGTACAATTTCGAATGGAAAAATCTGGGTGACTTAAACCTTGGACGTCCAAATCTGGGTACAAACACTCATTTAGCAGTATACCGTTTAATGCAGTATACTATGCGCGATGTAATTGAAAAGCATTTAGGTCCTGAAAAGACAAATGAATTATTTGTTGAGGCAGGGTTTAAAGCCGGAACCGAATTCTGCAAAAATGCTCTTGATTGTTCTCTCGGTTTCAATGAATTCGTAGCTAACCTGACTGTAACACTTGAAAAATTCGGAATAGGTGTGCTGCGAATAGAGAAAGCTGATTTGGAGAAAATGTCTTTAGTCCTCACTGTTTCTGAAGATCTTGATTGTTCAGGCCTTCCGGTCATTGGTGTGGCAGTTTGCGATTACGATGAAGGGTTTATTGCAGGGATTATGCATTACTATACCGGTAAAGACTTCAAAGTAAAGGAAATTGATTGCTGGTGCACTGGCGACCGCACCTGCCGCTTTACTGTAGATTTGTTAAACTAATCGGCTTTTTACATGCCAATAGAAGATGAAATAATATTAGAAAATCTTAATCAGGTTCTCCTGTATCTGATTGACGGCAAGATTGAATCAGCCAATGACTTGTTAGATAAACTGGATCCGGAATTGACTGAAAAGAATCTTTGGTCAGAACTAACAGCTAACTTCAGAAAGTATTTAATACAGTATAAGGAAGGAGCCGAATTCCTCCGGGCCATTGCAAACGGAAACCTCAGTGTCGTCCCACCCCAAGATCCGAATCGCGACAACATCATGATCTCTCAATATAAGCAGCTGCAGTCGATTCTGAGCCATCTGATCTGGCAAACACAGCAAATTGCAAACGGGGATTTAAACCAAAAGATCACCTTCCTCGGTGATCTTTCAATATCATACAATAGACTGATAGCCTCTTTGCGTGAGATGAGGCAGTTGGAGGAACGACTGAGATTAGCCTCCAATGCAGGTAAAATTGGCATATGGGACTGGGACATTGTAAATGACACATTGATTTGGGATGATAGCATGTACTATCTGTATTGTATTCGTAAAGAAGATTTTGGAGGAGCATATGATGCCTGGATAAAAACCTTGCATCCTGAGGATAAGGAGTATATTGAAGGGGAAATTCAGGCTGCCATCAGGGGAGTACATGAATATTCCCCTGAGTTTCGTATTATTACTGCAGATGGTTCCGTAAAGGTTATAAAAGCAGAATCCAAAACAATACGCGACCAAAGTGGCAAGGCGCTTCGTATGACTGGCACTAATATTGATATTACCCATACCAAACAGGCAGAAATAGCCCTGAAAGAGAATGAACTGAAATTCCGCACCTTATTCGAGACCGCGGGTGATGCCATTCTGCTGTTTACAGAAGGTCGTTGGGTTGACTGCAATGCACGGGCATTGAGAATATTTGGCTGTACCCGAAACCAGATCATCGGCGCAAACCCTGGCAGGTTCTCTCCTCCAAGACAACCGGACGGGCAGTCATCAGAAGAATTAACTATTGAAAGGATCAATCTTGCCTACAGTGGAAAACCTCAATTCTTCGAGTGGGAGCACTGCCGGGCTGATGCAACTCCTTTTACTACAGAGGTCAATCTGAACCGGCTTGATGTCGGAGGCAAACAGTATATTCAGGCTATCGTGCGAGATGTGTCAGGCCGCAAGCTGGCTGAAGCCAAAGTTTCCGAACAACTTAATGAACTTCGAAGGTGGTATGACGCAATAGCAGACAGGGAAGATCGGATAATTGAGATGAAAATGGAAGTAAATAAATTACTGACTGAAGCAGGCAAGCCTCCACGATATGAAAGTGTTATTTAGTTATGAAATGAAGAATATCATTTCAGGATTAGTTTCCTGTGAAGGCATAATGATTATTAATGCCTCCACAAACATCCTTTAGGAAAAGTATAAAAGATCGTTTAAAATCATTTTTGCGATTTAAATTTTCGATAATGATATTAATCAAAAAGAAAGAAAAGCGAACCCTCTTTTATCTGTTGATAATCTTTGGATTATTAACAGCCGGAATTATTTTTGCCGGGATCACATATTATAAAAATTTCAAAGAACATTTCAAAACAGAGATAGAAAATCAGCTTACGGCAATCGCGGAGTTAAAAATAGGGGAGATTGTTCAGTGGCGTAAAGAGAGGATGGGTGACGGGAATTTATATTTAAATAATGAAATATTTGCAGAACTCGTCAAACGCTATTTCAAAGACCAAAATGATTTTGATGCGAAAAAACGAATTATGGCGTGGCTGGAGAAAGTATATACTTCTTATGAATACAACGCTGTTTTTCTTATAGATACACAATTAACAAAAAGAATTTTATTGCCTGATAAATTCGATGTATCGCAAGTAACGCTGTCTCCAGGCACTTTTGACTCTCTGAAGTCGGGCAAAATTGTTTTTGAAGATTTCTATTATAATGTCACCCAGCAAAAAACACTTCTGAAAATTTTCGTTCCTATTCTTGACCAGGATAAAGGGAATCAGGTTACAGGAATAATTGAATTGCGGATAGATCCCGAAGTATATCTTTATCCGTTATTAGATAAATGGCCCGCTTCGGACAAAGCAGCTGAAACATTGATTGCAAAGCGCGAAGGAAATGAAGCAGTATATCTGAATGAATTAAAATTCCGAAAGAACTCGACACTTAATGCACGGGTTACGTTGGAGAAAAAAGAACAACTCGTTGTAAAATCAGTTCTTGGCGAAAATGGCATTGTGGAGGGGTTTGATTACCGGGGTGAGAGAGTGATTGGCTATGTTTGCGCTGTTCCAAACTCCCCATGGTTTTTAGTTGCCATGATTGACAAGACAGAAGCATTTGCCCCGTTGAAAGAAACCCAATGGACTATCATAGTGTTTGTCATTGTATTTATTTTAGGCTCAGGTACGGGAATATGGATTCTCAGGAGAGAACAGAAAATTAAGGATTATGAAGAAAAACTAGGTGAGGCTTTAAAAATTAAAGCACTCACTTCACGTTATGAAACAATTCTTGCCACTGTCTCCGAAATAGTTATTGAAGTAGATGTTAATAACCTTAATTCTTGGGCAAATAAGGAAGGTAAAATATTTTTCGGAGAAGAAATTCTTGGGAAAGGAACTTACTATTACTTTGCGGAAGACCAGGAAGGGAATAAAAAAGTACATCAGGTCTTAAATGGGGAAGAGGATACTATTTGTCTGGAGAGCTGGCAAAGACGCAAAGACGGCGTAAACCGCTTGCTTGCGTGGTGGGGCAAAGTTCTGAAAGATGAATACGGAAATGTAAAGGGTGTCCTTTTAACAGCAAGAGATATTACAGAGCAGAAGAAAACAGAGGAAGATCTCAGGAAGCTTCATAAAGCTATTGACAGTTCCAGAGAAGCAATCTTCATGACCGACAGGGAAGGTATTTTTACATTTATCAATACCGGATTTACGGCTATTTACGGTTACGATTCTTCCGAGGTTATTGGCAGGGTAACGCCACGTATACTCAAGAGCGGATTTTTGTCAGACAACGAATATTTAATGTTTTGGAATACCCTGCTGAATGGACAGGAAGTAAAAAGAGAGCTCAAAAATAAACGGAAGGATGGAGCTATAATCGATATAGAGGCATCCTCAATTGCAATCTTTAGTGAGAACAATAATATTATAGGATTTCTCGGAATTCAAAGCGATATCACAGCACGAAAAAGCATAGAAGCAGAACAATTCGATGCAAATAATAAATCACGAAAAATACTTCTCAGCGTTATTGAAGATCAGAAAATGGCCAAAGAAGCCCTCCGCAAGTTAAATGATGATCTTGAAACCAGAATAAATGAGAGGACAAGACAGATTGCCGTTGCGAGATCCGAAGCCGAACATGCAAACAGGACAAAGAGTGAATTCCTTGCCAATATGAGCCACGAGATCCGAACTCCGATGAATGCAGTCCTCGGCTACGCAGACCTGTTGGCAATATCTCTTGAAAATAAAACACATAAAGATTATGCTGAATCTATAAAATCAAGCGGAAGAGGCCTGCTTACTCTTATAAACGGAATCCTTGACCTGTCAAAAATAGAAGCCGGCAAACTGGAACTGGAATTCGATTATGCCAATACAGAATTCTTCTTTTCTGAATTCGAAAAGATCTTTTCAATGAAGATATCTGAAAAGGGATTGAAGTTCATTCTGGATATTGCTCCAGGAACTCCGGCAGGTATTTATATTGATGAAACACGTTTGCGACAGATAATGTTAAACCTGATTGCCAATTCAATAAAATTTACAGAAAACGGATATATAAAAATTAAAATTTGCTCCAGGAATCCGCGGATCATAAGTTATGAAAATGGCAAAAAAGAGGAGTATATCGATCTTGTAATCGAAATAGAAGATACCGGTATCGGCATTTCAGATGAATTTCAAAAACAGATCTTTGACCCGTTCACACAGCAATCGGGTCAGAAGAAGTATGGCGGTACAGGATTAGGACTGGCAATTACAAAGAGGCTGATCGCATTGATGAACGGGACAATCAGCCTTAAATCTGAATTAAACAAGGGAAGTACTTTTCAGATAATTCTTCCTGAAATTGCCAGCTTAAAGGATTTTGAGAAAAAAGGATCCGAAATTCAATTGAATATCCGGGATATTGAATTTGAAAAGGCTTGTATTATTGTTGCAGATGATATTGAATCGAACCGGAAATATCTTATTGATGTTTTAAAACACACAAAAATTAGAATATCAGAAGCAGCAGACGGACAGATTGCATATATGCTTGCAAAAGAAACAGTTCCGGATCTTATTATTACTGATATCCGCATGCCTGATTTAGATGGATTTGAATTACTTGAGAAACTAAAAAAGGATAAGGAACTGGAACATATCCCGGTTATTGCTTATTCAGCCTCTGTAATGAGAGACCAGAAAGAAAAAATTTATAAGAGCCAATTTGCGGATTTATTGATTAAACCGGTTTCTGTCACAGAATTATTTCTTGCTTTAATGAATCATTTACCGTATAAATCACACATTACTAAAAGCCTGCATCAGACTGTGGAGATCAATTTGATGAAGGATATTTCAGATTTGACCGGATTGATTAATTCTCTTGAAACCAGCTTTATGGACATCTGGAAAACATTTGCCGCCCGACAGCCCATTAACGGAATTATGGATTTTGGCAGGAAGATGATTGATTTGGGAAATGTACATAATGCAATAATTATCTCCGGATACGGCGAAGAACTGGTAACAGCTGCAGATAGTTTCGATATAAAGGCAATTTTAATACTGCTTAACAAGTATCCTTCCCTTATTGAAAATCTTAAGGATTACGTTCAAAAGAATTGAATAAAACGGAAAAGAAAAATGTACAGGAACCTCCTATTCTGAGTGCAGATGATAATCCCGAAAACCCGCAGGTCGCGGGGAAATTATTGAAAGAGGAGAGAATGAGAGTGTACGCTTTCGTGCTAACTATGATTACATTTGGATTCAGTAAAGTTGTTTTATAATGAAAAGCACAAAAAGAATTTATTCAGCGATCCTGTTGGTGGTTTTGCTTTGCTCTGGTCTGTTCATCGGCTTCAGGGTCGATTTGGAAAAAACACAAGCGGAAGAAATAGCAGTAAATACGCCAATGGTCTTTCTGGCTGTAAAGGATGTAAAAGTCAATGACTCATTCTGGGGTCCAAAATTAAAAATATGGAGTGATATCACTGTTAATGATGTATTTAATAAGTTTGAGGGGCAATATGAAGCAGAGTCAGGCCGTGATCTTCTGAATGATTATAAAGCACTGGGAAGAACAAGGGATGCATTCCGGAATTTTGATATTGTGGCGAAGGGAGAACGGGGAACAGGACAAAAACAGCACGACGGACCTCCGTGGTACGACGGGTTAGTATACGAAACAATAAGGGGTGCCAGCGATTTTCTCAGTCAGTTCCCTGACAAAAAAACAGAAGAAAGAATTGATGCATATATTGACAGGATAGAAGCTGCTCAAAATTCGGAAGGCGACGGGTACATAAATACATATACAATGCTTGCGGAGCCGGCACATCGCTGGGGATTAAATGGCGGATTTGAACGCTTTCAGCATGATGTTTATAACTCGGGAGCACTTATGGAAGCGGCTGTACATTATTACAATGCAACCGGGAAAACAAAACTCTTAAATGTTGCTGTAAAATGCGCCAATAACATATGCAGGGTGATGGGTCCTGCGCCAAAGCTGAATGTTGTTCCCGGACATGCCCTGCCTGAAGAAGCTATTATGAAACTATACTGGTTATTTAAGAATAATCCTGCTCTCAAGAATAAAATGACAGAGAAAGTAAATGAAGAGGATTATTACGATATGGCAAGATTCTGGATAGAATCCCGTGGAATGAATTGCGGCTTACCGGTATGGAATGTGTGGAGCCAGAAAGAATGTGAGAAGTGGATAAAAGACAATACTTATTCTGATCCCCTGTATGGGAATCACAGCCGGCCATCATGGGGTTTATATAACCAGGATTCTGTACCGGTTTTTCAGCAAAGGACAATTGAAGGACACGCTGTTCGTGCTACTCTCTTTGGCACATGCGTAACAACAGTAGCACTGGAAAACAACGACCCGCGCTATATAGAGGCCTCTTCAGCAATATGGGACAACATGGCGGGAAGGCGTATGTATATAACAGGAGGGTGCGGATCGTTCAGATATGAGGAGATGTTCGGGCCCGATTATGTTTTGCCGAGCGACGGCTACCTTGAAACATGTGCTGCAGTAGGATCGGCCTTTTTCAGCGGGCGCATGGCGGAGTTACATTGTGATGGGAAATATTTTGATGCTTTTGAAAGAAGCCTTTATAATAATGTCCTCTCCGGAATCTCGCTCTCAGGAGACCATTACTCCTATGAAAACCCATTAATAGGCGAGGGTGTCAAAAGATGGAGCTGGCATGGCTGTCCGTGCTGCCCGCCAATGTTTTTAAAAATAGCCGGTGAATTACCCGGATATATTTATTCGGAAAAGAACAGTTCCTTATACATAAACTTATTCATTGGCAGTGAGGCAAAGATTAAGCTGGGAATCGGCCAGGAAGTTACAGTTAAACAAACAACCGGATATCCATGGGAAGGAAATATTGTAATTAATATTGAACCTGCGACAAGGAAAGAATTTACAGTAAAGGTTCGCATACCGGGTTGGGCACAAAACGCAGAAAATCCTTATGGTTTATACCTGTCGGATGTTAAGACCAAGGTAGCTTTAAAAGTAAATGGTAAGAATATGCCGCTTAAAATTTCAGGAGGATATGTCGATATTACCCGAATTTGGTCAAAGGGTGATATAATAGAACTGAATTTGCCCATGGAGCCTAGATTTGTATCTGCAAATGAAAAAGTTGGAAGTTTAAAAGGTATGACTGTGGTTGCATCAGGACCAATAGTATATGGATTGGAAGAGGTGGATAATCCGGAATTGAATTCTTACAAAATTGATATTAATTCCCAGGCCAGCATGTCATTTAAGAATGACCTATTAAATGGGGTAAACATAATCAAAGGCAAGGCAATCAATAAAAGTGGAGCGAAGGTCGATTTTACAGCCGTGCCTTTTTATGCGATCAACAATCGTAAGCCCGGGAATGCTTTTAAAGTATGGATGCCGTTTCAGTAATGGCTTGAAGGCGGACAAATTATGCACTTATTAAAAACCTAATAATGAAAATCACAGTTAACAACATTGTGCTTGAACTTCATAACGGGGCTAAAGTAAAAGACGCAATTTTGAAATATTATTCTCAACAGGGAATTAACAGGCCAAAAAACTTCCTTCTTGTTAAGGACCGGTTTGGAAATGAAGTTGCCTTCGATGGAGAGCTCGACGAAGGCAACACTCTTTTGATTAAGACAGAACCTGAAAAGAGATCTTCTTTTTCAAAACTGGTTCTGGCCTTACTGGCAATCGGTCTTCTTTTCTCCTGCAGCACCGGAAAGAAAGCAATTACTGGCAAACAAGGTGATAGACAAGCCATCATTTTTGCAGTAAACGATATGCATGCAACAATCGACAATTTTCCAAAGCTTGCCTACATCGTCGATAGTCTGCAGGCCATTTATCCCGGCATGCTGCTTGTTGCCGCGGGGGATAATCAAACAGGAAATCCGGTTAACGATCAGTATCCCGAAAAAGGATTACCCATGATTGAATTGATGAATGCCACAGGCTTTGACCTGAGCGCGGTTGGAAACCATGAATTTGATTCACGCCCTAAAGGTTTCAGCAACCTGACTCACAAGGCAAAATTCGATTTTATCTGCGCCAATATGTCAACGGACAATTCCAATAATGTTAAAGTGAGTCCTTATAAAATATTCACGCTTCCCAACGGACTGAAACTGGCGTTTTTCGGACTTTTGCAAATCAATCAAAACGGTATTCCCGATTCGCATCCTGACAATGTAAAAGGATTTTCCTTCCGCTCTCCGTTTGAAACAGCTCCGGAATACCTCTTTCTGAATGATCAAAGTGATATTTTAATTGCACTGACTCACATTGGTTTTGAAAACGACGTAAAACTTGCCGAAACATTGCCAGCCGGTATCGATCTTATTATCGGCGGGCATTCGCACACGAAGGTTGAAAAAGAACAAATCCACAACGGCGTTCTGATTACACAGGCCGAAAACAAACTTAAATACGGGACTCTGATCAAATTAACCTTAAAAAGCGGCGGACCCTTGCAAAGAAGCATGGAACTCATCAACATCAGAAACTCGAAGAACGAAAAACCTTCCATTCGTGCCATGGTCGATAAATACAACGACAACCCTGCTCTGAAAGAAGTGATTTCAACAGCTACAGACGATTTTTCGTCGTATGAAGAACTGGGTTATTTTATGGCCGATGCACAGCGCGATGTTGCTAAAGCCGACATTGCACTTGTAAATCCGGGAGGTGTACGCATCGATCGTCTTGCTAAGGGGCCTATCTCAATTATGAATGTTTATCAGCTCGATCCCTTCGGAAATGAACTTGTGGTAACAAAACTTACAGGAAATGAAATTCATTCTTTGATGCTTGCAGCCTATACAATCGACGACAAACTTCCAATCTATCCATCGGGGATCAAAACGAAGCTTAAGCTCAATACGGATGGCAATCTCGCAGATGTTGCACTTCTGACAGAAAGCGGTACCCCTCTCGATCTGAATCAAACCTACACTGTTGCCATGAATAACTATATGACGCAGGTATATAAATACAAACACAGCGATCCTGGTCAGTCGCTCTTTATTGCAACAGCCGATGCAACAATTACTTACCTGAGAAAAAATCAAAATGTCAGAAGTTACAGGGGAGAAAAAAGGGTTCAGATCAACTAGTACATTTCAATGGAATCCTTTTCCCGTGGGTTTATTATTTCTAATAACGAAAGTTTATTAAACCTTTTTAAAAATCAGATGTCTAAGAATTATAACAAACATCTGAAATTATGAAAGATCTGAAATTCCTTTTGATACTGTTAATTCCTTTTTTTGGCTGTAATAAAGAAGAACCGCAACCCGACTCGGATGACACTATGTATTTTCCTTCAAATACCGGTAATGTCTGGGAAACAAAGTCTCTTTCCATTTTGGGATGGAACGAAAGTGCTGTACAACCCTTAAAAGATTATCTCATTCAAAAGCATACAAAGTCGTTTATGATCCTTGTAAATGGCAGAATTGTAATTGAAGAATATTTTAACGGACACACACAAAACTCTTCGTGGCAATGGAATAGCGCAGGCAAAACACTTGTTGCAACCACAACGGGAATAGCCCAGCAGGAAGGGTTATTAAACATTAATAACAGCGCCGCTCAATATCTTGGTACAGGCTGGACCAGTGAACCAACAGAAAAAGAGAACTTAATAAAACTACGGCATTTGCTTACAATGACTTCAGGACTCAATGATGCAAAGGATCTGGTAATAAAATCGAATTTAACATATATTGCAGATGCTGGAACAAGATGGTCTTACCATAATGTTTTTCAAAAACTGATGGATGTTGTGGGGGCAGCAGGTAATCAGGATTTTGAAATTTATTTCAATGCCAGGCTGAAGGATAAAATAGGTATGGACGGCTTCTGGAATAACGGACTTATTTTTAAGATCTATCACAGTAGTACACGAAGTATGGCACGATTTGGGCTGCTTGCCCTGAATAAAGGAAAATGGGGGAACGAGCAGATAATAAACGAAGCATTTTTTATCGAAAGTATCAGTACCTCACAAAACATAAATCCGTCATACGGTTATTTATGGTGGCTGAATGGTAAAGCCAGTTATATGGTACCCGGAGGTCAGGCAGTATATCAGGGACCATTGGTGCCGAATGCCCCATTGGATATGTATGCGGCAATGGGAGCAGAAGATCAGCGTATCTATGTGCTTCCGGGCAAAAACATTGTAATAGTAAGAATGGGAGATGCATCTGACCCGTTAAACCCAGGCTTTGCCCTTTCAGGATTTGATTATGATCTCTGGGAGAAAATCAATGCAGTGTTGAACTAAAACCGGGTTTTAAAATATTTAAATTGAATAACAACGAATGCTCACCCCCCGGGCTGTCAGATTTCTCAGGAATTGCAGGTTCATTTGTGAAATTCAGCTTCAATTTCAACAAGCAGGTTTTCGCGGCATACATCTGCCTCAATAAATACTGACGGGGCTCCGTTAAAATAACTGCTGCAGATCTGTTTTACCTTTTCAAAGTCAGACTGCCGTTTTATATACACCCTCAGAAGGATCAGGTCTCCGGTATCAAAACTAGTCGTACCGGGGGAACCATTCCGGTTGTTTGTATCGACAAGTTTCATAATGTTTTCAATTGTTACCAGGGTCTGTTTTTCGATGTCATCAATTCCGATCGTATCCTGTCCCAGTATTGAGGCAGTACCTGAAATGAAAAGGGTGTATTTATTTGCATACGATACGGCCATTGCCCGCTCGAACTGCGGACACTGGACCCCTTTCAGTACAACCTGTCCGTATTGAGATGGTCTTACCTGTCCGGGATTATTTACAGGTAGAATTCTGAGCTCATCCCCTCCCTTAACTGCAAAAAAATCGAGGCTTACCCCTCCATGCTTTATTCCGATGCCTGTGGCAGCAGGAAAGACCTGTTGGGTTCTGTATGCTGAATAATTCCTGCTCCTGACGCTGTTAAAATTATGATAGTTCTCACCATTACCCGTAACCGATGTTATATTACCAATGTAGTTCCATTGCCTGACAATATTATCAAGATTCATCTCTTCTGACTCAAGAACCAGTCTCATCAGGTCGAAAGCTTCACCGGCAGCTTTTGTGGTGTCATCGGGGAATAATGTTGACCCGGTTCCGCCACCCCAGAGAAATTTTACCTCCCCCTTTGAACATGTTACATAGCTGGTACCCGAAAAATTCCTGTATTGCAGATCAAAGGATTCGTGTTTAATGAGGCCGGCTTCGAGCGAAACCTTCCAGGGCCTTTCAGGCGGATGGAGAGTAATACTGCAGACCGGTATTTTATCATGGAACGTTAATGCGATGTCATTCATCATCTGTTGGTGCATTTCAACATAACTAGTGAAATCAGGCGCTTCAATGAAAACATTTATTTTAACAAGGCTGTAACCATCAGGAATGCCGACCCTCAGTTTTCCCAGGCATTGTTTCCACTCCTCCTCAAAGACTCCCACGGTTTGGGGAAGGATTAATAAGTATTTATCTAACATTACTAAAATAATTATTCCAAACTAACTTGCTGTAATTCACAACTTTTCATTAAGGATTGGAACCTCTGGCCAGATTTTGGAACTGTTCTTTCGATATTGCCGGATGACAGTAAGTACCGTATCATAAGGAATGATAGTTCTTTTTCCAACCCCTTAAAAAAATTATTCGGAAAAGTAGGAACATAAATAACCGGCTACATTAAAACGAGATTAAATTATGGGGTAAGTCTGCATGATTAATGCATTCAGTTGAAGCTGGATTGTCGAAGTAAAAAATGTGCAGTTCCATCGCAGCTGGCTGGCATAGACGTCAAGCTAAGGTTTGAATTGGAAATGTGGAGATTTTTTAAGTTTGGGGGCTGTATAAAAAAGTTCTCCGTGGTCCTCTGTGGCACCTCTGTGGTCCTCTGTGAAAGTTCTTAACAACTTGTTACACAGAGATACACAGAGAAGGCACAGAGATACACAGAGAAAGGTAAAGTTGAATTTCAGGTTTATTAGACAACCCCAGAGTCTACTATATCTGAGTTATGACAGAGTTCTTGTGTTTTTATTGAAATGAATATTTCTGTCTCCCAGGTATTTCAGTATATAGTCAAAACAGACTTCATGTTTCCCGACAAGCTCCGGAGGGAAAACGCCTTTTTCGGTAAATAATCCGTCAAGAAACATATTGGCTGCGGCTGTGGCTGTATAACCAGTTGTCCTGGCCATTGATGATGTGTTTGTTTCGGGGTTATATTCATCGTATAGATCATACACAACTTCCTCATTCTGACCGCCGGCATTTTCTCCCTTCACAGTAACTCTCATTACAGTAAACTCTTTTTCTGCTTCTCCTGATTTCCAGTTGTTAATCAGGATTCTGCTGGTAAAATCCAGGGGTGATACTGTTGTCCCATTTACAACAATATTTTCCATACTGAAAAACCCGGCTTCTTTTAATACTCTCACATATTCTGCATGTCCCGGATAACGCAGAGTTTTTTCCTTCATATTAGGTATGTGGCTCATTGTAAAAATTATAGACCTGAGTCCATCCGAATTAAATGATTCAAGGGTACCAACCTTTTCAAAATCGGTATATTCACAATCGGTCAGAGGTTCACGAATCACTATCTCCCCATGTTCAACATACCGGGCTGGCCGGGTATATTCCTCGATAACATCAATTGGAGAGAAGGGTGCTTTATAACAAAAAGGCCATTTCTTTTCTTTTGGGAGTCCTCCGACCAGACATTCAAAATGACTTAGTTTCATCTTTTCATTATAGCGTCCCAGAATTAAATTATCCAGTCCCGGGGCCACTCCACAGTCGACAATCGCGGTTACATTTTTTTCTTTGGCGAGAGCGTTAAGGGGTAAAAAGTCTTCAGGGGAAAACGAGATATCGATAACATTCATTCCCGAATTAATTATTGTTTTCAGGGTATTAAACCCTAAAAACCCCGGGACGGCACAAACTACAAGATCATACTCTTTAATTGTACTTTGTAATTCGGATTCTTTGGTCACATCTAACTCCTTAATATTTAAAGAGTCATCTTTTTGTTTTATTTTGTTTAATACCCTGATGTCCAAATCACAAAGAGTTACCTGGTGGTCGTGGGCCAGATCCAATGCTATAGCGCTGCCTACAAGGCCGGCACCCAATACAATAATTTTGCTCATGATGAGAGATTAGAATGTTAGAAAAAATAGAAAAAATGGAAAGAAGTTGAGGAAAGGGATTATCATAGCCCGGGGATGAAGACCCATGGCATTTCGATTGTTTCAACAATAATTGTTAGTTGCATATCACAAAAGTGGGAAATATTTTTGAAAGAGTATCAAAAATGTCCGACTAAAAGTGGGGGATTAACTTTTTCAAAATTGCCGTAGAAAAATTTGCGTTTTCAAAATTGATCTTCTATATTTGTAGAATACAATTAACACATATAGAAAGATGCGGCTTGCAAAATCTGAAGAACAAATTATGGGATATCTCTGGAAACTTGAAAAAGCCTACCTGAAAAATATTCTTGACGAATTTCCGGATCCAAAACCGGCAGCAACAACGGTTGTAACAGTTTTAAAACGGATGACAGATAAGGGATTTGTTGCTTTTAATCAACATGGAAGTAACAGAGAGTATTTCCCCCTGATAAAGAAAACGGAGTACTTTGCAAAACAAGTGAATGCAGTTATTAAGAACTATTTTAATGATTCAGCCTCTCAGTTTGCTTCTTTCGTTACCAATGAAACCAATTTGAACCTGTCGGATTTGGAAGAGCTAAAACAATTAGTAGAACAAAAGATTAAAAATCAGAAAAAATAAAATGATATGATAACATACATTATCAAATCAACAATCAGCCTGGTATTGTTATATGGATTTTACCATTTTTTTCTTCGCCAGTATAAAATGCTGATTTTTAACAGAATCTTCCTGATTTCTTCTCTGGCATTTTCGCTGGTGATTCCGTTTATCATTATTCCGGTCAAAGCAGGTTTTACGATAAATTCGAGTATAAATGCATTTACCGTTACCACCAACCAGATAATTCAGAAGGGAGGAAATACTGTCAGCCTAACTCCTCATATTACAGTTGAAAGTATTTTGGGTTCAGTCTTTTTAGTCATTTCTGGTGCTCTGCTTCTTCGTTTTGTTTTAAATATTACTAATCTAATAGGCAAGATCATAAAGAGTAAAAGAATAGAAAATCAGTTTACAACAATCGTCCTTGTTGAGGAGAATATTATTCCGTATTCATTCTTCAGATACATTTTTGTCAACAGCAAAAGTTATGAAGAAGGGAAAATAGAAAAAGAAATATTACTTCACGAAGAAGCTCACTGCCTGCATTATCATTCTATAGACATACTAATATTGGAAATCATTAATGTTTTTTTCTGGTTCAATCCTGTAATCTGGCTCTTTCGGAAAGCGATCCAGTTAAATCATGAGTACTATGCTGATAATAGTGTTTTGAGTAATAGTGATTCCGCAGATTACCAGCAGTTTTTAATAAATCTTGTAATTCAAAATAACACAAGTTATCTGGCGAGTAATTTTAAATATTCACAAATTGAAAACCGATTAGAAATGATGACAAATAATAAGCCCTTGCACCTTTTGAACTTAAGGAAATTTTCTGCAGCCATTATATTTCTTGTTGTAGGTATCTTAGTATCATTCGGCCAAAAGACAGTTGGTCCAAAGAAATCAAATATTGAGAATACCCAAAATTTTCAACTTGAAGGTGCAAGTGAAGTAACGATAGTCAATAATATTTGGACAATTAGTGGTAATGTAATAATACGCATCCCCAAAACTGAAACTAACTATACTCTCATCAAAACTGATTCTGCTACTTATGATAAAGAAAAAAATATCATTAAAGTCAATACAGGGACATTGGAAATATATAATTCTGGAGATATTGATCCGATTGAGAGAATTTCATTTGTTGATTTAAAATATGATGCAGAAACAGGAAAGACAATCATTAATAAGATCAATTCGGTAGTCTATTTTAAGGATAAAAAGTAACTGGCATCACCGTGACAGACAGATTTGTAATAAACCTCCTGTAACCTGGAAAGAAGATAAATTTGGATTTACTCTATTCAATTCGGTTTACGTCATTATTGCTGCCTTTGATAGTATCAAATGATACTATCATGATTATAATTTTATGACTATCGGGGAGAATAATAAAGGGATTCTTAACTTATTTTCTTAGTTATTTATCTGGCAATTTTTCAAAGAACAGTAAATATTATTTTTCCCCTTGTCCTTAATGCTTTGATAGATCTGATGTATTAACCTGAAAACAGTATTAGGATTGATTCGAAATGCACGATAAGATTCCTCACTACTCCGCCTTAAATTGATATTTTCATGTTGATTGATAATTATTTACGGCGGCTTCGTTCGGAATGACATGTCATTTTTATAGTGAGGGAGGGGAAGAAGTGGCGATTCTCAAGTGGAATTTTTCTATTTGAAATTGGTCTAAGAGAATCGCCACTTCTTCCCCTCCCTGAACCAAACAAAATGTGTCATTCCGAATTAATCCACCATGCTAATACATTCATTATTAATGCTGTAGAGTGGATTAATGAGGAATCTTCCGGAGAATCCGAAATTATTCTTTAATTAGTTTTATGAGGAACCTTTTTATGCTTAATGTCAGATATTCATATAAAATTTAGTGAAACCATCTGATACGAAAACATCAGTGATTCTTAATCTTACCGTGTCAATAATTCCGACACAACTACAGAATTATCTTTTCGGATAATCCCGTAAAGTTTTTCCTTTTCACTCCTGTCCCATGCAATTCCCTGTCCGTGCGAGTCAATTTTTACTGACTGTAAATACTCAAGCACCTGACCTGACCGGGGCAACTTAAGAATATAAACCTCAGCGCTGTCGTGACCCGTAACATAAAGTTTGCCATCTGCTCCCCATGATCCCCCTGAAACGCTCATTGGTTTTACTTCAGAGATAATACTTTGAGGGAAGGTCCATGATTCCTTTTCATGCCAGTCACTGTCAAACCTGACCAGAATAGTCGATTCGGTTCCCTTATTAATATCCTTTTTGAACTGATCATAATGTGCAAAGCAGATCCACCAGGAATTATCATAAAAATCAGCCCAGGTACAGGAACCGTACTTAATGCCGAAACTATGAGAGCCGGTATGTTTAAGATCTCCTGTTGAGAATATCTCAATTGAGCTTTTCATTGGAATTCCCGGATAATTCGAATGAGCGCAAAAAAGTTTATCATTAATCACGACACCCCCGTCGAGATGGATTATTTTCCCTGTTGTATCCTTCCATGAAATAATCATGC
>CAIMVD010000281.1 GCA_903844815.1 uncultured Bacteroidota bacterium
CGCCGAGACACCCGATCAGGCCGTAATGGCTGCAGAGCAGCTGCATGAACAATTCGGATCAGACTTTTTTGTAGTAAAAGCCCAGATTCATGCAGGAGGAAGAGGAAAAGGCGGAGGCGTAAAACTTGCAAAATCGATTGACGATGTACGCCGGATTGCCGCGGATATTATTGGCATGCAGCTGATTACTCCGCAAACAGGTCCTGATGGGAAGAAAGTAAACCGGGTCCTCATTGCACAGGATGTATATTATAAGGGAGAAAGCGATATCCGGGAGTTTTATGTAAGCATTCTTCTTAACCGAAATACAGGCAGGAATATTGTAATGTACTCACCCGAGGGCGGTATGTCGATAGAAGAGGTTGCAGAAAAAACTCCCGACAGGATCTTTACCGAGGAAATTGATCCTGCAATCGGATTGCAGCAGTTTCAAACCCGAAACATTGCTTTTAACCTTGGCTTATCGGGGAAAGCATTTAAGAACATGCAGAAGTTTCTGGAAGGCATCTGCGAGACTTATATCAGCTATGATGCCCAGCTTCTCGAAATAAACCCTGTTTTAAAAACATCCGACAACAGGATTCTTGCCGTTGACTGCAAACTGGTTCTTGATGACAATGCACTTTTCAAACATCCTGAAATAGCTGCAATGAGAGATGTCAGCGAGGAAGATCCGGTAGAAGTTGAAGCAGGAAAGTATAATCTCAATTTCGTTAAGCTCGATGGCAATGTGGGTTGTATGGTAAACGGAGCAGGCCTGGCAATGGCGACGATGGATATAATAAAACTTTCGGGCGGATCACCTGCCAATTTCCTCGATGTGGGCGGTGGCGCCAATGCTCAGACGGTTGAAGCCGGGTTCCGGATCATCCTTAAAGATCCTGCCGTTAAAGCCATTCTGATAAATATCTTCGGAGGAATCGTCAGGTGCGACAGGGTTGCCAACGGAGTAGTGGAGGCATATAAGTCAATCGGGGAGATCAAGGTTCCGGTTATTGTAAGGCTGCAAGGCACTAATGCGGAAGAAGCCAGGAAGATTATCGATAACTCGGGTCTTGCGGTATACTCGGCAGCCTCTTTCAGCGATGCTGCTGATCTTGTAAATAAGATCCTTAATTGAAAAGAGAGCCTTCTATGTTTCCTGATTTTCCTGAGGTGCCTGGATCTATATCGCATTGTGAATGAGATTGCCGGGGCGCCTCTCGAGGCTTTCCCTGAGGAAAGTGTCGGTTTTTATACTCTCGGTTTTTGTGTTGCTCCTTATTGTTAGCAAAGGGACAAGGAGAAGTATTTCTTCCTACTTCAGCATCCGGTGCATCGATTACCACCAGAAGGATTTCAGCCGGAAGCTTAGCGACAAACTTATAACATATTCGGCTGCGGCTAAAAGCAGGGGTATCAGGGTATGCCGTGATGACAATGATGTAAAAAGCCGTATTGCCGATGGTAAGCTTGTTAAGGTAAGAAGTACAGGGAAGTACGATATCGACAGATTATCATACAGCGTCCCCTGTCTCACCGGCGACAGCAAAGATCTACTCGATGAGATTGCGCGTCGTTTCAGGGAAAAAACTTCACAGAAGGGACTCTCCGGAGCACGGTTTATAATAACATCATTGACCCGTAAAACAGATGACCTGAGAGACCTCAGGCGAAACAATTCAAATGCTTCGGCAAATAGTCCCCACCTTTATGGAAATGCTTTTGATATAAGCTACCTTAGATTTTCAGCGCATAAACTAAAACTGACACCCTGCGACATTAAATTCATGAAAGAAGCACTTGCCGAAGTAATTTGGCAGCTGCGAAAGGAACGAAAATGCTGGGCTACTTACGAAAAAAACCAGAGTTGTTTCCATGTAGTTTGCAGGTAATCAGAGATAAAAGACACAAAGACCAATTATTTCTTGTGCGATTCGTCGCAATAAGGCTTGTTATTCGACTTCCCGCATCTGCATAGCCATATTTCCGTGGGCGATTCTTCGCGGTCACGCCTTAAGTCTTTCACGCGAAAATTGCCTGTTATCTTTATTGGACCGAAATCCTCTACTACGACTATTGCCTGAGATTTGATATCTTTCTGGTCTTCCATTTCCGCCTGGTTAATCGTTAAACCCTATTTTCCTGTGCTGCCCGTCGCAAAAAGGCTGATGGTCGCTTACTCCGCACCTGCAAAGCGACACCATACTTTCCTTTATCTCTTTTGTTATGCCGTTGTACATAAAGGTAAAGGTTCCTTTAACAACTATAGGGCCGTCAATCATAATCTTGGCTGAGACTGGTGGCACTTCCTTTACCGGCTCAGGAGTGTCTGTGAGTTCCGGTCTTCTGAATTTAATATGATTAAGCTGATCTTTATCGACAGCTTCATTTTTGGATTCGTCGTTCCATTTCCATGCCAGGGCTTCGGTAGGACATAAGTTAACCACATCGATTATCTTTTCAGTGGAGGCTCCTTCCATGTCGACCCATGGCCTTCTTCCGGGATCGAAAACTTCTATAAGCTCTCTGTAGCAATATGATGCATGAACGCAAGCTGATGGTTTCCAGTAAACAGTAATATCATCATTGCTGTATTTTTTTCCTCCTGTATATTTTTTTTTCTCGTTATCCATATCACATTAAATAGATTAAATAAATCCTTTTGTAGATCAAAGATCACTCTATTTATCAAATATCAATAGTTATAATACTGCGTACCTTTCCTGAAACTATTTTTTGCCGCTAAGACGCAAAGACACGAAGATTTATAAAATTTAATTTATTTTTCTGCATTCTTGAGCCTTTGCCGCTTCGTGGCCAAAGGTATACAGGTTTATTAAAAAATAAGCATTTTATTTTTGTTATTCCACTAACGCCAGGGTACGAAGAATTGGCTGAAGCTAATTTATTAAATATAAGATCTTTGTGCTCCATTCTGTCTTAGTGTGACATTTTCATTTTTTTCTTAGAGAATACAACTTTAAAGATAAGATTCCGGATATTCTCAATAACTAATAAACATCTGAAAAAGAAAAGAGATTATGCACAGATGTTAAATTTTTATTAAAAACTAAAGGCTTCAAGGCATCCGCGAGCTCTGATTATTAGTTGCCCGATCCTGTTTTCTTCTCCCTGATTTATTCTTACTTTGCAGTAAGCTAAAAAAATGACAGGGCCATCCTTTGCCGATATTATTTTACCCCTCGCAGTAAGGGGGAGGTTCACTTACATGATCCCCGATGATCTTGTGGATGCCGCTATGCCAGGGGTGAGAGTGACGGTTCAGTTCGGAGGAAACCGGAGCTATACCGGTATTATTTCCGACGTTCATAACAGACCACCGGTTGCTGGTAAAGCCAGGCCGGTGATCAGCGTAATTGATGGGACACCTTTAATAAATTCCATTCAGCTTAAGTTCTGGAACTGGATATCAGAATACTATTTATGTGCAGAAGGAGAGGTGATGAAAGCCGCGCTCCCTTCCGAAATAGGTCAGAATAATTTCAGACCGCGATTTGAGAACTACATCTGTCTGGCTTCCTCGTTCACTGAAGCAGAGTTGAATAAGATCCTTGACAGTTTGGGAAAAGCGCCCCGCCAGCAGGAGATGCTATCAGCCTGGATCAGACTGTCGGGCTATACAGAATCTTCCCCGGTTGCACCAGTAAAAAAATCGCTGCTCCTTGCCGAAACGCGATCCTCCTCCGGAATAATCGAAGTGCTGGTGAAGAAAGGGTACCTGTCAGAAATACCGCTTGAGGTAACTCGTCTTGTGAAATCAGCGGACAACAGGGAGCCTGTAAAAGTCTTAAGCGAGGCTCAGCAGTCGGCCTATAATAAAATAAAGAATGTTTTTGACGATAAGGACATTGTCCTTTTGCACGGAGTGACCTCGAGCGGGAAGACAGAACTGTATATACATCTTATTGAAGAACAGCTTAAAAATGGCAGGCAGGTTCTTTATATGCTTCCCGAAATTGCGCTTACAACCCAGATAATTGAAAGGCTTAAGAGACATTTCGGATCATTAACCGGGGTATATCATTCCAGGTTCAGTGAACCGGAGAAGGCAGAGATCTGGCAAAAAGTGGCAGTTGATGATCCCTTAAACGGCTTCAGGCTCATCCTGGGTGTAAGGTCGTCGCTTTTTCTTCCTTTCAGAAATCTCGGGCTCATCATCGTCGATGAAGAACATGACGGGTCTTACAAACAACAGGATCCCGCACCCCGGTATCACGCCCGCGACTCTGCAATCATGCTGGCAGCCCTTCATAATGCCAAAACCATCCTGGGATCTGCTTCGCCTTCCATTGAAAGCTATAATAACGCGGTTAAAGGCAAGTATGGCCTTGTTGAATTGAAGGAACGTTTTGGCAACATCAGGCTGCCCGACATCATTCTTGCCAATACGCGTGAGGCTTATAAAAGGAGGCTCATGGTATCGCATTTTACACCTGAGTTGCTCCATGCAATCGACGAGGCACTCGGCAATGAAGAACAGGTAATCCTTTTCCAGAACAGGAGGGGATTTTCGCCCTATATCGAATGTTCAGAATGCGGATGGATCCCGGTATGCATCCAGTGCGCGGTAAATCTCACCTACCATAAGGGAGCAGGAAGGCTTGTATGCCACTATTGCGGTTATTCAACCGGTATGCCCGGCAAGTGCGGAAGCTGTGATTCCACCGGAATGGTAACAAAGGGATTCGGTACCGAGAAGATCGAAGATGAGATTAAAATTGTCTTCCCGGCAGCCAGGGTAGAAAGAATGGACCAGGATACTACCAGGAATAAAAATTCTTTCAATAAGATAATAAAAGCCTTTGAGGACCGGAGAATTGATATTCTTATCGGAACTCAGATGATTTCAAAAGGGCTCGATTTTGAGAATCTTACAGTCGTGGGAATCCTGAATGCCGACAATCTTTTAAACTTTCCCGATTTCAGGGCTCATGAACGAAGTTTCCAGCTCATGGAACAGGTAAGCGGCAGGGCGGGAAGGAGACAGAAACAGGGAAGAGTAGTCATTCAGACATCAGACCCTTCAAATAAAATAATCAGGATGGTCCTCCGGCATGATTATCTGAGCCTTTTCAGGTTGCAGACAGAGGAAAGGACAACCTTCAATTATCCCCCTTTCTGCAGGATGATAAAAATAAATATAAAGCATAGGGACAGAACTCTGCTGAATCAATATTCCGAGATTTTGGGTCATGAACTGAAAGAAATATTCGGAAAGAGGATCCTCGGTCCTGAATCGCCGGTAATCTCCCAGGTCCAGTCGTGGTATATAAAAACAATTCTAATTAAAATTGAAAGGGAAAAGCCGCCAGCCAGAGCCAAACAGCTTATAGCAGAGGCTATTGAGAAGGTAAGCAGGGAAAAGGGAGCAAGTGCGCTGAGAATAGCAGTGGATGTGGATCCTTATTGATTTCACCTCAAAAAGTGTTATTTTTGAGAATATAAACAATAGACTATGAAAATAGAAGTTTCAAACGGCGAGATCATGGATAAGCTGACTATCATCCAGATTAAGCTCGAAAGGATAAAGGATGCTGCAAAGCTTGTTAATCTGAAGAAGGAATATGATGAACTCATCAGCATCGCTCCGTCGATTATCGGCACGGATGATCCTTTATATAAAAACCTATATGATGTTAATTGCGAATTGTGGGACATTGAGGACCATATCCGCGACCTCGAAAGAAAAAAGGACTTTGGCGAGGATTTTATTGCAACCGCCCGGGCCGTTTATTTCAAAAACGATAAGAGATCGGAAATTAAGAGGGAAATAAACATCATGACATCTTCGGGTCTTACCGAGGAAAAATCATACGAAAAATACTGACATGAGGCTTCTGGTTATCCGGACATCAGCCATGGGCGACGTTGCACTCGCTGTTCCTGTAATAAAGGGGATGAGAGAACAGTTTCCTGATATCGAACTGGTGCTTCTTACCAGGCCGGCATTTGCCCCTTTTTTCCAATCGATTGAAGGAGTGACCCTTATCTATCCAGATTTAGGAGAAAGGCATAAGGGCTTTTTTGGGATATTTCGTCTTTATTCCGATATAAAGAAAGAGGGCAGTATCGACTATGTTGTTGATTTGCACGATGTTCTTAGATCAAAGATGATAAGGGCATTATTCAGGCTTTCAGGAGTGAAGTCAGCTGTAATTGATAAGGGCAGAAAAGAAAAGAGAAATGTAATAAGCGGTAAAATAAGAACCCAGATTAAGCATTCTGTTGAAAGGTACTGCGATACCTTCGCCGCAGCAGGATTTAAGGTAGAACCGTCTGCCGGGCCCTGGATTATTCCGGCAGAGGACACGGTAGCGAGGGTTTCCACAATGGTTAGCAACCATGGCAAATTGAATATCGGTGTAGCCCCCTATGCCAAACATGCTCTTAAAGTGTGGCCCGAAGAAAAGATGGCAAAGCTCATGGAGCTTATTGCTGCAAAAAACAGTGTCACGTTCTGGTTATTCGGCGGGTTGGAAGATTCTGAAAAGCTTGAAAAACTTCAGTCGGTTGTTAAGGATTCTCATAACCTTGCCGGAAAACTTACCCTCGAAGAAGAACTGGCCCAGATGAGCCGGCTCGACCTGATGATCGCTATGGATTCATCGAACATGCACATGGCAGCCCTTGCCGGAACCAGGGTGGTCTCGATATGGGGAGGAACAGATCCCATTACAGGTTTTGGCGCATGGATGCAGCCTTTGATGTATTCAGTAAGGATTCAGTCTGAAGAATTGCCATGCAGGCCCTGCACTGTTTATGGAAAAGGAGAATGCAAAAGGAACGACTTTGCCTGTATGAATCGTCTTACTCCGGAAATGGTTTTATCCAGAATAGAGAAAACTTTAGCAGGAAAGAATCTGAATCTGAAAAAATATTAATATCTCACACATGAATTTCGAAGAAAGTACAAACAAGGGATACGGAAGGTTTACATCCGGGAGATCTAAAATAAGAATTATTTTCGTGGTCCTGGCAACAGTGATTGTAATAGTTGGGGCAATTCTTAATAAAGGTGGTAAGAAAGCTGAAAACAACCCCGCAGATCTGGTAAATCCCCTCATGGGAACAGATTCGGATTATAAGTTATCTAACGGTAATACCTACCCGGCAATTGCACTGCCCTGGGGAATGAACTTCTGGAGCCCTCAGACCAGAAATATGGGTAATGGCTGGGGATATACCTACGACGATAATAAGATTGTCGGTATAAAACAGACACATCAGCCAAGTCCCTGGATCAATGATTATGCTGCATTTTCATTTATGCCGATAACTGGTAAAATAAAGGTGGCTGAATCGCAGAGAGCATCATGGTTCTCTCATAAAGCAGAAGTGGCAAGACCGTATTATTATAGTGTTTACCTGGCCGATTATGATGTTACTGCAGAGATAACTCCTTCGGAAAGGGCCGCTATTTTCCGTTTCACCTTTCCTGAAAGCGACTCTTCCTTTGTGCTACTTGACGCCTTCAATGAGGGATCGATGGTTAAAATAATACCGGATGAACGAAAAGTAATTGGTTACTGCAGGAACAACAGCGGAGGCGTACCCGAGAACTTTCATAACTATTTCGTTGCCGTCTTTGACAGGGATTTTACATCGACCCATACCTGGCACGGGGATACAATAACACTCAACGGACTTGAGGAAGAAGGCAACCATTCAGGTGCCATTCTCGGATTTAAAACCAAAAGGGGAGACCAGATCAGTGTCAAGGTGGCCTCTTCATTCATCAGCCCTGAACAGGCATTGCTGAATCTTAGCAGGGAAACCGGTGCTAAGGATTTCGAGACTTTAAAAAATGAGGGTAAGGATGCATGGAACAAGCAGCTCGGGCGTATTGAGGTTGAAGGCGGGACTCTGGACCAGCAAAGAACTTTCTATTCATGCCTTTACAGGATGATCCTCTTCCCAAGGAGTTTTTATGAGCTGAACGCTAAAAACGAGGTTGTCCATTACAGTCCATACAATGGCGAAGTGCTTCCCGGCTACATGTTTACAGATAATGGTTTCTGGGATACCTTCAGGGCTCTGTTCCCCTTTACAACGCTTATGTATCCCGACCTGAATGCAAAAATCATGGAAGGTCTTGCAAATACATATAAGGAAAGCGGCTGGCTTCCCGAGTGGGCAAGCCCTGGTCACCGCGATTGTATGATAGGCTCCAACTCTGCGTCGCTTATAGCCGATTCTTATCTCAAAGGAATCAGAGGTTATGACATTGAGACTCTATATGAAGCGATTATTAAAAACTCAAAGAACGAAGGACCTATGTCATCTGTCGGCAGGAAGGGAGTTGATTATTACAACGATCTTGGCTATGTGCCATACAATGTGGGAATTAATGAAAATGTTGCCAGAACACTTGAATACGCCTATGCCGATTTTTGTATTTCGAAACTTGCAAAAGCTCTGGATAAGCCCCAGGCAGAGATAGACCTCTTTGCAAAGCGGTCAATGAATTACAAAAATGTCTTCGACGACGGAAGGAAGCTTATGCGCGGACGTAACCTTGATGGCACTTTCCAGTCGCCTTTCAGTCCTTATAAATGGGGTGATGCATTCACTGAAGGTAACAGCTGGCATTATACCTGGAGCGTTTTTCAGGATGTTGAAGGGCTTGTTACTTTAATGGGAGGAAGAGAAAAATTTGTTTCGAAACTCGACTCAGTATTTGAGGTGCCTCCCGTATTTGATTATTCATATTATGGACAGGTGATCCATGAAATAAGGGAAATGCAGATTACAGGAATGGGGAACTATGCACATGGTAATCAGCCAATTCAGCATATGATCTATCTTTATAATTATGCCGGAGAACCATGGAAGACGCAGTACCAGGTACGCAATATACTTGATAAGTTATATAATTACACCCCCGATGGTTATTGTGGTGATGAGGATAACGGGCAGACATCGGCATGGTATGTCTTTTCGGCGGCAGGATTTTATCCCGTTACACCAGGCACCGATGAGTATGTATTTGGGTCACCCTTGTTCGATAAGGTTACACTGAATTTTGAGAATGGCAAAAAGATGGTTATTGATGCTTCAGGAAACAGCAAAGAGAATGTTTATGTTCAGGATCTTAAACTGAATGGCAAGAGGCTCGACAGGAACTATATAAGTCACGGAGAGCTGACAAAAGGAGGCAGGATGACATTTAAAATGGGGCCTTCACCCGAAAAGAGCAGGGGTATCAAAACAGACTCATATCCTTATTCGATGAGCAGGGAGTAATTTTTAACAAAGGAAAGGCATGCATCGCTGGCGCCGATTTGCAATCGGAGCCAAAGAATTAGGAGTTGTTTGGAAAAGAAGTATGGTCACGGATTACAAATCCGCGCCATCTCTGATAGTATTGCTGGCGCCGATTTGCAATCGGGGCCAAAGAATTAGAAGTTATTTGGAAAAGAAGTAGGGTCACGGATTACAAATCCGCGCCATCTCTGATAGTATTGCTGGCGCCGATTTGCAATCGGGGCCAAAGA
>CAIMVD010000282.1 GCA_903844815.1 uncultured Bacteroidota bacterium
ATCACGTTCTCAACTCCGCCCGGCATACTGCGCCAGCTGTATGTAATGGCTCCGATCTGAACGCCACCAAATTTCGAATTTGGCTTATCGTCGGCAACTGCAGGAGCTGTTAAAGCAGCTGCACTTACCAAACTCACCGGCACAACCGATAATGCTGCAATTGCAGCGGTGTTACCAAGGAACTTACGCCTTGATAATTGTGTTCCTGTAATTTTTTTATTTTCCATAACTTATGTTTTAAAAATAAATAATGTTCCCGTAATTATAATTTCCAGCCGGTTCTGTATTCATAATGGAAAAGCTTATCGGCCGAAGGAAGATTGGTGATCTTCATATTAGCTGCGTCATATTCAAGTGTGATATTTGCACGCTGATTCAGTACTGCAATATTTGTAAGGAGCATGATTTCGGTAAGCTTCGATGATATTGAGAAGTCGTTGCACGATTTCTTGCCATTTTTTATTGCATCGATCCAGTCCTCAAAGATATTACCGGTACGTGGAATTGTTGCATCCGGTCCCTTGAAATCCTTATCAGCCGGTATCAGTTCTGGTAAAGCGCCGTGACTGGCATGGGTTATAATTCCCTTTTCACCATAATATGTTGCATCTTTCATAGCACGAGCGGCTTCGAGTGCCTCAGGTCGTGGAGGCCTCAAACCACCATCGGTCCACGTAACTTTTACTGCCGGCATATTTCCGCGGGCAGCAAACTCATAGGTTACCATCTCACAAAGAGGCATATAATCGGTACTGTATGGTGAGCTTGTTGCCTGAATTTTAGTAGGCATTCCAAGATTAAGAGCCCAGATAGCGGCATCAAAGATGTGTGCTCCCATATCGCCCATTGCTCCTGTGCCGTAATCCCACAAACCTCTCCAGAAGAAATGTACGGTATCGGGATGATATGCTTTTTCAGGAGCCGGTCCGAGCCATACATCATAATTCAGATTTGAAGGTGCAGCCATACCAACAGGTCTTTTCATATCACCCTGAGGCCAGAAGCCCATAGGTCGGTTTGTTGATAACTGTACCTCTTTCACGTTACCGATTACACCACCCTGGATCCATTCAACTGTTTTCCTTGTGCCTTCTGTTGCATGACCCTGGTTTCCCATCTGGGTAACAACACCTGTTTCTTTTGCAATCTCGGCAAGTTTCCGTACTTCAACTATGGTTTTTGCCATTGGTTTCTCGAGATAGACATGTTTTTTTGCGCGCATGAAGGCTGCTGCAATTATTGCATGGTTATGGTCGGGAGTGCCAATAACTACTGCATCGATTGATTTTTCCTTTTCAAGCATCTCGCGCCAGTCGCTGTATACTTTTGCCTTTGGATATCCTTTGAACATGTGTCCGGCATAGTCAGAATCCACGTCGCAAAGGGCATAAATGTTTGCAAGTTTAATTGTTTTGCCGCTTCCTGCTGCGCCCATCTGTACAGTAGCGTTTGTATTTGTACCTCCGGCAGGGGTAGGATTCCGCCTCATCATCTCAGCTCGTCTGGCCTCCTGCGCTGCAATTTGTTCCTTGGTCATAGGAGTGCCATTGGAGTTTCTCGATGGCCTTACTATCGGAACGTCAGGGGTGCAAATCTGCTGTATGTCACCGCCACCCTGGCTTCCAATACCAATACCGGCAACGTTAATCATGTCGCTTGGTGCGGTATAGCCATTACCGCCAAGAACATGGCGCGGAATAATTGTAAATCCTGCGGTAGCTGCAGCAACCGTACCGACAAAGTTCCGTCGGGACAGGGTGTTTTCCTTAAGATTTTTCTTTTTTGACTCTCTTTTCTTCATAATCGCAGATTGTTATTTGGTTGGTTAGAAAATAAAATTAGGTATTATCTTATTATAAAGACATTGATTCTGACCTTTTTATTTATTAATTATTGTTAAAAAAAAAGCCCCGGCGATAACCCCGGGGCAAAAAACTAACCAACCTAACACAAATCTTAAATTGCTGTTCCTCCCTTTTCTCCAGTGCGTATACGAATGCATTCTTCAAGCGGGGATATGAATATCTTGCCGTCTCCCACAGAACCTGTTCCGTTTGTCCTTGCAGATTTGAGAATCGTATCAACTGTAATGTCGACAAAAGCATCATTAACGGCTATTTCAATCCTTATCTTCGGAATGAGGTCGGGAATAATGACCTGACCCCTGTACATTTCTTCAATCCTCTGCTGTCCGTGACCTGAAACACGACTCACTGTAATTCTTTTTATGTCAGCTTCAATAAGCGCCTCGCGCACTTTGTCGAGCTGAACTTCCCTGATTATTGCTGTTATTAGTTTCATTTCTTTGATATTATTATATTATCAGCTGGGATTAACCATTCCATATCCGCGTTCACCATGGTACGACCTGTCGAGACCAGCCATTTCATCATCCTCGGAGGATTTAATTTTCACTACTTTATTTACCAGAAACAGGAGTATCAGAGTAACAACCGCCGCATAGGCTATTGCGATAATGACTGCAAGAGCCTGAACTCCAAGCTGGTTCCAGACTGTCCAGCTGCCTTTAGCTGCTGCTGCTTCCTGCATCCATGAAGGGCGGATGAAGAATGTAAGCAGCAGGGCTCCTACTATTCCTCCAACACCATGAATACCGAATGCATCAAGGCTGTCATCATATCCCAATTTATTTTTGAACTGAATTGCCATATAACAAATTACTGAAGCAAGAATCCCGAGTATCATTGCTCCGTAAGGCTGAACTACCCCTGCTGCGGGGGTAACGGCAACGAGACCGGCAAGAATACCTGATGCAAATCCGAGGGCAGTTGCCTTTCCGCCGTGAAAGCTTTCAATCATCATCCATGCCATTGCGCCTGATGCCGCTGCTACCTGGGTCGCAACAAGTGCCTGTGCAGTACTCAAACCGCTGCTTACACTGCTACCCGCGTTGAAACCGAACCATCCTACCCAAAGCAGTCCCGCTCCAAGCATTGTTAATACAAGGTTGTTCGGCCGGATTACCTGATAGGGATAGCCCCGCCGTGCGCCAAGATATATAGCAGCAACGAGTCCGCTTACTCCTGCCGAGATATGA
>CAIMVD010000283.1 GCA_903844815.1 uncultured Bacteroidota bacterium
GCCGGTGAGTTTGGTAAGTGCAGCTGCTTTAACAGCTCCTGCAGTTGCCGACGATAAGCCAAATTCGAAATTTGGTGGCGTTCAGATCGGAGCCATTACATACAGCTGGCGCAGTATGCCGGGCGGAGTTGAGAACGTGATAAAATATTGTAAGGAGTCGGGCCTCAGCTCAATCGAACTAATGAGTGGCGATGTTGAAGATTACCTTGGCGCTCCCAAGAATCCGATGGCAGGGATGTTCGGACCACCTCCGGCCCGTCCTGCTGCTGCCGCACCAGCAGCCGGCGCACCTCCTCCAGCACCCGCAGCTCCTGCCGGCCCTCCACAGCGCCGCGAACTGACTGATGAACAAAAAGCCGCCGTTGCCAAATTCAACGAAGATCTTAAAAAATGGAGACTCTCCCTTCCGATGTCAAAATTTGAAGAGGTAAAGAAACTTTTCAATAATGCAGGGATTAGTATTCATATTGTTAAGTTCTCTCCTGCAAGATGGTCCGATGAGGAAATCGATTATGCCTTTAAAGCTGCCAAAGCATTAGGAGCAAAAGGAGTTTCTGAAGAGATAGGCAAAGAAGCAGTCGAAAAACTTGGTCCCATTGCCGAAAAAAATGGCATGTATGCAATCTTCCATAACCATATGCAGTTTGCTACTCCCGGCTTCAGCTACGATCCTTTCCTGGCGGTATCTCCGGCAGTCATGATGAACTTCGACGGAGGCCATTTCTTTGGTTCAACAGGCCTTCATCCAAATACTATAATTGAAAAGTATCACGATCGTATCTTCAGTGTTCATATGAAAGATAAAACCGGTCCCAAAACACAACCTGCAAACCAGAATCAGGTGTGGGGACAAGGCGAATCTCCGATAGCCGACATTCTTCTTCTTATTAAAAAGAACAAATGGCCGATTTATTGCGATATCGAACTTGAATATGATGTCAAACCCTGGTCGAATGCCGTTAAGGAGACTAAGACCTGCGTTCAGTATGCCAGGAATATTCTTAAGTAAGACGTTTTTTAGTTGAATATTTAAGATTCTTTTTATAAACAGGACTCATGGGTGGAATTCATCCGGGGTCCTGTTTTTTGACTTTTAAAGCAGAAATCCTTAACCTGCCACGGAGGACCCGGGATTTAATTTTGTTTTCCCTATTTACCCGTCGCTTAGTTACAATTCACCTGTAATAACACAAAACAAAGGAATCGAGAGTGTCTTCAGGGTTTGAAAAATATTGGTTATATTTACGATATATGCAATAAATGCAAACACGAAGGTTTACTGCACATCGGAATTTATTAGGTCGTTTTGACCCTGATCACTTTAAAAAATCAAAGGATGAAGAATAGTTTTCAACTGAAACATGCTGCATGGTATAAAGATAGTCTGGTTACCTGCAATTTTCCGGAAAACTGGGATATCAGTATGTTCACGGTAAAAGAGTCGCCTGTCCTCAGCTCTGAACAAATAGTTGACAGAATCGAAAATCCGGTAGGAGCAGAGAGGATCAGTGTCATGGCCAGACCTGGAATGAAAGTTCTGATCATTACTGACGATATTGTTCGCCCATCCCGGACAGATATAGTATTGCCCATCTTAATTGATTTGCTCATTGGCAATGGTATAAGAAAGGAA
>CAIMVD010000284.1 GCA_903844815.1 uncultured Bacteroidota bacterium
AACAAATAAAGTCTTCTATGACAAACTGACCTTCATTTACCTCGAGATGCCGAAGTTCAATAAGACCCTTGATGAACTTGAAACGCGGTTTGACAAGTGGTTGTACGTGATCCGTAATCTGAACAGGCTAGACAGGGTTCCTGAGAAGTTGCGGGAACAGATCTTCGATAAGTTATTTGAGGCGGCAGAGATTGCTCGTTTTACTCAGGATCAGGTTCGTTCCTACGAGGATAGCCTTAAATATTACCGCGACCTGAAGAATTCTCTGGATACGGCCAGGGAAGAAGGTAAGATTGAAGGTAAGATTGAAATAGCATCTAAGGCTTTAAAAAAGGGGCTTTCGGTAAAAGATATCATCGACCTGACCGGATTGACGGAAGAAGAGATTGAAAGGATAAAATGAAATAACTGCATAGCTTAAGTTCTTACTTAATTCCTACCTTATCTTTTCAGGTTCTTCTAATCGGCTTTTACAAAGATCCACTTATTTTAAAATTTCAGGCTGTATAAATGCCTTATATTTCGATGGTGTTGTTTCGCGAGCCATCTTCATGAGAATCTCACCGCTCCCCGCTATACGCTAAACGTTGTTTTCCCTTTGCCCCATGCCCCTTACCTGCGCACTGCGGAAGCCATGATTTTATAAGCTTTTACAAATTTGTTACCAACAAAGAGTTGAAAGACACAGCGACATTGTATCGACAGAGAAAATGGTTTGAGAATGAAAAATGAAATTAAAGAGATTTAGTTTGCTTCCTACTAACAAAAAAACACGATTTGAAACAAATTAATATATTATTTTTGAGGCTTAACTCTTATGATAATAAAAACAATAAGACGTAGTAAAAATAAAAAAAACATTATCTAAAATACACGAATATGGCAAGTATACAAATTAGAAATATAGGACCAGTAAAGAAAGCTGATTTTAATTTGAATAAAATCAACGTTTTTATAGGGCCTCAAAGCAGTGGTAAAAGTACCATTGCAAAAATTTGTAGTCAATGTAGCTGGTATGAAAAGAACCATCTATTAACAGGTGGAGAATACGACTTTTATAGTGGGTTGCTTGATTTTCATAGAATGGATGAAGGATATTTTTCTGATAAATCTGAAATAATTTATGAAAGCGATTGGACAGTTATTAGTTTTAAAGGTAAGGGCAAAGTGCAGTTGGAATATAAGGATAAACAAAAAGAGAATCGTTATAAAAACCTAAAGATTGAGTATATACCTGCAGAAAGAAATTTTGCATCAACAATACCGAACCTTGAAAAATATAGTGGAGGGTACGACAATATCATAAACTTTTTAAATGATTGGATTAGCTTTAAAGAGACAATTACCAAAGAAAAACAGTATCGTATTCCTTTAAAGACGATAGACGTAAATTATAAATACAACACTAAGAACAAAGAGGATATTCTTACATTAACAAATAATACGACAGTTTTATTACAACGTTCGTCAAGTGGTCAGCAATCAATTATTCCGTTACTTGTTGTGTGTGAATTTATGTTTACAACGCTGTATTTGCAAAAAAGAAATTCATCTCCAGCAGAGAAAAAACACATTAGAAGTTTATTACCTGAAAGCATGAAGGCTGATTATGATTGGCTTATAAAAATGAAAGGTACTGAGCCAAAGTTCGAGGATAATAAAAATGAAGAGTTACTTAAAGAAACTGAAGAAAAAATATGGAATGAACTTGGTATATCAACGGATTATGATTATTCAAGTGTAATTATTGAAGAACCAGAGCAAAACTTGTTTCCTGAAACGCAAAAGGAATTAACCTATTTCCTTTTAAGTAAAGTAAATAATGCAAAAAAAAACCACAAGATGATATTAACTACTCATAGCCCTTATATTCTATATGCAATAAATAATTGCCTATTAGGTGGTTTGGTAAAAAAAGATATTCCTGAAAAGGAACAAAGTGATTTTCAAAGTAAATCATCATGGATTAATCCGGAATTTGTTTCTGTTTGGGAAATTGAAAATGGTCATTTGAGATGTATTCAAGATAAAGATAATATCATATCAGAAAACTATTTCGATACTAAAATGACTGAGTTGACAGACGAGTATTTTCAAATTCTAAATTACTATCAGGATGAAAAATAGAATGGTAAATGAATTTGGAGAGGATAAATTATTGCATTTTACTACCAGAAAAGCAGTGTTCTATGTGGTTGATTATACTGAAAGAACATATTCAACAAGGTCTGTTGAGGTTTTGGAAACATATCCAACTGACATAGACTCATTAATAGTTCATAATCCAAAACCATTAGATATTACAACAACTATCTTTAAACCACAATGTTTCATGGATGGAGAGAAAGAACTGAAACAGTGTGAATGTGTTATGTATCTAACAGCAGATACACCAACATCATGGGTTGTTTTTATTGAAATTAAAGACTGTAAACCACGAAACGCCTCCGTTTATCACAAAGAAATTAAAGAGAAGTTTATTGTTAATATTGATTTGTTCAGAAATAAAGAAATAATACCTCAAGATAAAGTTGTTTATGCTATTGCTTCGTTTCCAAGAAAAGAAAAAACTAATTTTCACAACCATTTCATTAAGGCGACTGAATGGAAGCAGTTTCGAGAAAAGCACAAAATAATGATAAAAGGAACAAATAAAATAACTTTAAAAAACAAGGAAAGAATAATTTAACCAGGTACCAATCCGCAATCTCAAATCCGCAATCCGCAATTTTCAATCTGGGCTAATAATGAGGTGGAAATTGTTCAGCAAAATCCCAGACCTACTGCCAAATCAAGAGCAACTTTTTCAATTGATAGTCAGGGTGAAAAATGGAAAATTAACTCCCCGTTACACTTTTTTCAGGCCTGGCAAGTCCCTCCTTCGATTCCATTCAGAGGGCGAAGACTGGCAAGACATTCTGTGATCCCTTCAGTCAAATATTTGTACCTTTGAGAAAATCAGGAACAAATCACGGCAGCCCGTGGGGCGATAGAAGATATACAGTAAGCAACTATTTCCATTTTGGAAACAATTGCTTACTATGGAAACAATGTCTTTCTGATTTAGACAAGGAGATAAAAAAATATTGGGCGTTAACATGGTTAAATATGGTTAAGAAAAATTATTGATAAACATTTATCTTTGGCTGAGAAAAGGGCCTTCAAAGAGCTATATAAAACAATACATGATAACATTAGAAGAATTAAGCAAACTTTTAACACAATTAGAGCAGGACCGTATTGAGAAGACGATTTCCAGGAATGACTCTGAAAAGTTCGGAGAAGCAATCTGTTCTTTTGCAAATGACCTTTCCAATCATAAACTTCCCGGTTACTTAATAGTGGGGGTAAATGATGATGGAACGAGGGCGGGTATGAAAATGGACGAACAACAATTGCAAACTTTGTTAAACTTTAGAACTGATGGAAGAATTGTACCTCCACCGGCTTTGACTGTAGCGAAATTTGCCTTTTCTGATGGAGAGGTTGCAGTTGTCGAAGTTCAACCACATTTCCTGCCTCCGGTAAGATTCAAAGGAAAGGTATGCGTCAGGGTTGGTCCAAGAAAAGATACTGCAAATGAAGCAGAAGAAAGAATCTTAAGTGAGAAAAGATCGGCGTTTGCAAGAACCTTTGATGCTTTTCCCTGTAAAGGAAGCACTTTAGACGATATCAGTATAGAACTATTCAAGATTCGCTATTTACCTTCGGCTATTGATGCGGATGCCTTAACAGAGAATAACCGCGAAATAAAGCAACAATTAGCTTCGCTCAAATTCTATGATCTGAAAGAAGACTGTCCTACCTATGCCGGTATTATAATGTTCGGAAACAACCCCCGTTTTTTTATTCCGGGTGCCTACGTTCAATATGTCCGGTTTACAGGAGACGATGAATCCAGTGACTTTGATTTTGAGTATCGTTTCGATGGTGATTTGACAACACAACTGGGTGAAATGGAATCATTTATAAAATCCACCATTGTAAAAATGGTTTTACCCGAATTAGGCGGGGATTATATTTCGCGCTATCCTTTGAGGGCTATCAGAGAATTACTTTTTAATGCTGTTATCCACAAAGATTATCAGTCAAACGCACCTGTGAAATTATATGAGTTTTCCGACAGGATAGAAATATCAAATGCAGGTGGTTTATTTGGGAAGGCGCGTCCTGAAAACTTTCCTGACGAAAATGATTATCGTAATCCTGCTCTGGCTGAAGCCGCAAAAAATCTTGGTTTTATGAATGCCTTCAATATCGGAGTGAAAGCCGCAATGTCTGCATTACAGAAAAATGGTAGCCCTCCACCGGAATTTATTAAAGATCAACCAACAACTTTCTTAGTAAAAATATTTAAGAAACCATGAAAATTATTACCTTCTTCAATAATAAAGGTGGAGTGGGGAAAACCACGCTGGTTTACCATTTCACCCATATGGTGGCTGAATTGGGACACAAATGTCTTGCGGTTGATCTCGATCCGCAAGCTAACCTTACCTCCATGTTTTTATCGGAGGAGGAATTGGAGCGGATTTATAGTCAGGAAACAAACCGCGAAACATTACTTTCAGGGATTAAACCATTAGACAGAGGTATAGGTGATGTAGTGCCGGTAAAAATCCATGAAGTAAATTCAAATATTGGTCTGTTAGCAGGCGATTTGGAATTATCACTTTTTGAAGACAAGCTTAGTTCTAACTGGAGTAAATGTATTGATGGTGATGAAGCTGCATTCAGGATAGTTTCTTCCTTTTACCGAATCATTATTTCGGAAGCAAAAAAAATTGAAGCTGAGTATTGTATTATTGATGTAGGACCAAATTTTGGAGCTTTAAACAGAGCTGTTCTTATCGCAGCAGATTATGTAGTTGTTCCAATGGCTGCAGATTTATTCTCCCTGCAAGGGTTAAAAAATCTCGGGAATCGGCTGGAGACCTGGAAAACCGAATGGCTGGACAGATATAGTCGTAATAGAACTCCTGACCTTTCCCTGCCTAATGGATTAATAAAACCACTTGGATATATTGTTATGCAGCATGGAATAAAAGAGAGTCGTCCCGTGAAATCTTACCTTAAATGGGCAAATAGAATTCCTGCTGTATTTGATGAGTATGTTTTAAAAAGAGATGTGACTCTTGATAAAAAAGTAGAGAATGACGAGAACTGTCTTGCTTTATTAAAACATTATCATAGTTTAATCCCAATGGCCATGGAAGTAAGGAAACCTATATTTCTCCTTAAACCTGCCGACGGCGCTATTGGGGCTCATTATCAGGCAGTATTAAGAGCCTATCAGGATTTCAAAATACTTTCGAAAAAAATAATGTCTAAAACTGTCTGATGAAAGAGAGTATTTACAACAGATTGTATTAAAGCAGCCAGTTAAACAAATACCCTACCAGCAGGATTCCTGTAAAGACTATTCCTGCGAAAACAGCTATGAGCCTGGTCGAAAGCACCTTCTTCAGCATTATGAATTCAGGCAGTGATAATCCTGCAACAGCCATTATGAAAGCCAGGGCAGTGCCAAGGGGCATTCCTTTATCGACAAGGGTGAAGGCAACCGGAGCAATCGACGCGGAACAGGCATAAAGCGGAATTCCGGTCAGGACTGCGAGAGGCAGTGAATACCATTTATCACTGTTTAGGATCTGGCTCAGCCAGTTTTCCGGAACATACCCATGAATCGCCGCACCGATAATAACTCCCGCAAGGATATATGCCCAGGTGCGCGAGATAACATCAACGACCGCCGTAATACCTCCTGAAATGACACTATCAATACTAAACCCTGATGATTTCACTTGCTTCTCATTCCTGAAGTTAAG
>CAIMVD010000285.1 GCA_903844815.1 uncultured Bacteroidota bacterium
CCCTTGTGGGCATAGCCGTCAACCTAAGGATTCCAAAAAAGGATTTCATGCAGGATCAGTAGAAACATATGTGCTTCAATCATAAATTTCGCTAATTAACATTCTCCCCTCCTTTTGAAGGAGAGCCTGCCCCGCTTTGCGGGGGGTGGCCGGGACGATTTATTATCTAATGCTTACATGGTTAATTTCCCGGCCGGGGTGGTTGATTTGTTTATCAGATCAGTTCTTTTTCTTTATTGATAAATTTCCTTATCTCATATTTTATAAATTCAGGTTCCTGAAATACAATTCTATTTTCAAATCTTAATACAGTGAATCCAAGACTCTCAATGTATTTATCCCTTTTTTCATCTCTCTGAATTCTATGATATTCACCATGGGGATTTCCATCAAGTTCAATTATAAGTTTTTCTAAAGGACAGCAGAAGTCAACAATATACTTATCAATACTGTATTGTCTTCTGAATTTTCTTCCGTCAAGTTTTCTTGATTTTAATATCTCCCATAATGCTACCTCAGCCGAAGTGGACCTGTTCCTGAGAAAGGATCTGAAAGATTTAAGGCCTTTTCTGCTGAAGAGGTTTTTGCTTTTCATAAATGTAAAGGTAAAATAAAGAATAAATCAACCACCCCGGCCGGGTAGCGAAACTTGTACAAATCAGATAATCAAGCCTCCCGGCCACCCCTCCTTCAAAAGGAGGGGAAACTGGCGAAATTTTTGTATTCTCCATTCTTAACATGCACCCCTTAAGTTGACGGCTATGGGGTAAGGATTGGGTTAAAAGTTGAAAATGGCCCCTTTAATAATTTTCCGTAAGTCTATTTTGCAACATTACCTGCTTTTCTGCGACCAGATCCCGGGTTTCCGGTAATATCGTCACCCAGATCCTTCCTGGCTTCTTCAGCGAGAGCTTCAAGCTCTTTTACCTTATCGGGATAGTATTCCGATACATCATACCATTCTCCGGGATCCCTTCTCAGATCATAAAGCTGCTTTGAGGGGATAGTCTCTGATCCCTGTCCTCCGCGCCAGCCATCCATACCTGGCTTCTGGCCCCTGTAGACCTGGTTAGAAACATGAGGAAGCACCAGTTTCCAGTAGTCGGTCTGCACAGCTTCGAGGCTGTTCTCACGATAGTAATAGAGAAAATTATGTCTTGGCACTGCCTCTCTATCCCCAAGAAGCAGCGGAAGTATGTTTACTCCATCGATCTTTTTTTCAGGAAGCGGGGCTCCTGTTATCGCGGCGAGAGTGGGCAGTATATCTATAGAGCTCGCGAGTTTGCTGCAGATCTCACCCTGGGGGATGATGCCGGGCCATCTCATAATGCATGGAACCCTTTGTCCTCCTTCCCAGGTAGTGCCTTTTCCTTCACGCAGTCCGCCTGTAGTTCCGGCATGGTTGCCGAAGCTAAGCCATGGCCCGTTATCGCTGGTGAAGATTACAAGGGTATTTTTATCCAGACCTGCTTTCTCAATGGTTTTCATTATTTCTCCTATCGACCAGTCGACTTCCATCATTACATCACCATAAAGGCCCTGTTTGCTTTTTCCCCGGAACTTAGATGAAACGCCGAGGGGAACATGCACCATGGATTGAGGGA
>CAIMVD010000286.1 GCA_903844815.1 uncultured Bacteroidota bacterium
CAGCCTCTCTGATATAGCTGGCGCGGATTTGCAATCCGTGCTATATTTTTAATATTTTATTGCTTTTTTATGACATTGGCCCCGATTACAAATCGGCGCCAGCCTCTCTGATATAGCTGGCGCGGATTTGTAATCCGTGCCATATTTTTAATGTTTTATTGCTTTTTTATGACATTGGCCCCGATTACAAATCGGCGCCAGCCTCGTGTAACTAAAAGACGCGGTTATAACAGCAAAGTTCTTCTTCTCAGAAATCTGCCTTTTGTTTCCGGATAAATGATTTCTTCCTTATCTTTTATTATCCTTCCCCTTGCCAGAACATATTCTGCATATCCCCGGGTTTTAATACCCTCATAAATATTGATATCGCAGTTCTGGTGATGGGTCTTCACTGATATTGTATTTTCCGGCCCGGGGTTCCAGATTACAAGGTCGGCATCCGATCCAGGCAGAATTGTTCCCTTTTTTGGGTATAAACCGAAAATTCTGGAAGACCGGGTCGAAAACAGGTCAACCATACGGTTTAATGAGATTCTTCCGGTGAGAACCCCATAAGTGAAAAGCAGAGCCAGACGATGCTCCACGCCACCACTCCCATTTGGGATCTTCCTGAAATCATTCAATCCCGATCTCTTCTGGTCAAGAGTAAAGGGACAATGATCGGTTCCGACAGTATTTATAATACCTTCATTTAATGCCAGCCATAATGCATCACTGTCTTTTTTCCTGCGCAGGGGCGGACTTATTATAAAAGGTGCCGTTTCGTCAAAGTCGTTAGTATAAACTGTATCGTCGAGCAGAAGGTATTGCGGACATGTTTCGGCAAAAATCCTGTGTCCCCTGATTACGGCTTGCTTTATAAACGGGAGCGATTCCTTTGCCGACAGATGGACAATATACAGAGGACAGTCACTGCCGGCTGCCATCTCCGTTGCCCTTCTTACAGCATCGGCTTCAAGGCCTGCCGGGCGTGATAAAGGATGAAATGATGGTCCGGTATGGCCGTCATTAAAGAGATTATTTCTGAGAATCTCTGTTTCATCCCCCGATTCGCAATGGATTGTAACTATCCCTCCTGCATTCCCTACGGCAGTCATAACATTCAAAATGTCATGATCATTCAGGCCTACAGTGTTTTTGTAAGCCATATACACCTTGAATGAATTAACTCCTTCCCTGATGCACTCCTTTATTTCATGGGCGGTTGAATCACTCCATTCAACCGGAGATATATGGAATGAAAAGTCAATCAGTGACTTTTCAGCTTCAGCAATCCTGTTTTCAAGCGCCTCAGGCAGATTTTGCCCCCTGTGCGGTGTAACAAAGTCGATAAGTGTTGTTGTGCCTCCGTGCAAGGCCGCAATACTGCCGGTATGAAAATCATCTGAGGAAAATCCGGCAGACGTTGGCAGGTGCATATGCACATGAGGGTCTATTCCGCCCGGAAAAATATAATTACCCGTCGCGTCAATGATTCTGTTGCAACATGAAGGTTCTATTTCGGGTTCAATTCTTCTGATAACTCCTTCTGATATAAATATATCTGAACTAAAAGTTTCGGATGATGTTACTATCGTGCCGTTTTTAATCAGGATTTGCATCGGATTGACATAAGAAAAAATGGACAGAAATTTCTTTAATCAGGATTATTCATGTAGAAGATAAAAGACAAAAGTAAAAAGATAAAAGTCAGTCAATTTTAAATTATTTTTAATAAAGTCGATTTTTTCGATGGTTTTTCATAATGTCCTGAACCTTTTATCTTTATCCTTTTATCTTTATCCTTTTATCTTTATCCTTTTGTCTTTTGTCTTTTTAGAGGTTTATGAATTTTAAAAGTTAAAATTATATTAAGCCTGCATTTTTTTCCAGAGCAGGGAGGCGCATCTCTTTGCTTCTTTCATGATTTCAGCTTCATCTACAGTGAGTATTTCTCTGTCCCTTACAATAAGTTTTCCTTTTGAAATAACATGTTGCACATGAGTTGAATTCATCCCGAAAATGAAATGGCCTGCAAAATTATTGCTGTTAATTTCAGTAGGAGGTTTATAATCAAGTACTATCAGATTATCTTCTCCGTCACCGGCGAATTTATTCTCCTTAAGGTAGTTGTTTGCATTTCTCAGGCGATCATAAGCAGAAGAGCATGAAATCAGGTCAGATCCGCGTCCTGAGAGGAATGCCGCCCTGGAGCTCTGAAACATGTCGCTGTTCATACCGTCAGTGCCAGTCATTATCCTTGTTCCAAGCTGCTTCCCGTTAAACCGGCCGACGTTGTTGTTCATGTTGCTTTCAGCATTCTGAACGATCCAGCAGGGAGAGTTTCTTATTAGGTCTACCTCTTCTGAATCAAGATGAAGGCAATGTGCGAGGATCGTTTTTGATGATCCAAGGATTCCGTAACTTTCGAGTCTTTCAACCACCCTTTTCCCATATTTTCTTATACAGTCGTCCTGGTCATGAAGATCCTCGGCGACATGGATATGAGCTCCCGTTTCATGCTTTATCATCAGTAAGGCTGCTCTCTTAAGTGTTTCTTTTCCAATAGTGAATGAAGCGTGCAATCCTATTAGTCCCTGCCTGTGCTTTATATATGATTCGGTTTCCATGAGGCCTTCAAATGCCTTTTCTGAACCATCGCGGTCGGAGATTTCATAGCACAAAAGATGGGAGAGGCCTACTTTATCGAAGGCCCTGGCAATAGTTTCAAGTGAACCATTAATGGCAGATGGTGAAGCGTGGTGATCAATTACAAAAGTCGATCCGGCCCTGGCACAGGCAATGGCTGTAACCAGGGCGCTGTATTCAATCATTTCTGAATCAAGACATTTATCGAGCGTCCACCAGATATAGGTTAGTGTTTCTGCAAAATTGGCTGGTTCTTTCTTTGGAGCGCCCATGCCGCACGACAGAGCCGAATATGCATGATGATGTCCGTTTGCAAAGGATTTTGTAACAAGCTTCCCCGTGCAGTCAAGAACTTCTAAAGTAGATTGATCGTCCGGAATTTCATTTTCTTCAATAAACTGAAGTCTTCCTTCATTCTGTCCGGTGAGAATGTTTACACTTCGGAATTCCAGGGTCTTCCAGTCAACAAATGTTGCATTTTTAAGCAGAACAGGCATATGGCTAATCTAATTATGTTAATCATTAATTTTATTCAATTCAATAACCATTTTGATTACTGAGTTCTATATGTCCAGTCTCTCCGTCTCTGAGTCTCTCAGTCTCTCAGTCACTATTTCTTTCTTCTCATTGGTAGTTTTGTTCTCCTTATTCCATCAAAAACACATAAAGCATTGGCTATTGCTGCAGCTGTCGGGACCATTCCGATTTCGCCGATTCCTTTTGCACCATATGGACCAACAGGATCCTTCTCTTCAACCCCGATTATCTCCATCTCAGGCATTTCCCTGGCCCTGAGGATTCCGGTATCCTTTAATCTAGAGCTCAAAGGTCTTCCATCCCTCACTGGAAGGTCCTCGGTAAGCGCATATCCGAGGCCCATCATCAGCGAACCCTGAATCTGTCCTTCAAAGAGCATCCTGTTCATGATCCGCCCGGCATCGTGGGCTGCAATAATCTTTGCCACATTGCCTTCATCATCGAGTATCGCAACCTGCGTCGCATATCCGTATGCAAAGTGAACGACAGGATCAGTTTTTTCATTGCCCGGAGCGGATGTCCAGTTGCAAACATATTTGCCAGAATAGACCCTGCCAGTCAGGGAGCTAAGAGTACCGGTACTGAGATCATCATTAATGCTTTTTGCCGCATTTATAATTGCATTCCCGACCAGAGCCGTGGCTCTCGAAGAGGTTGTCATCCCCGTGGGAAGGTTTGAATCTGTCTCGGATTTAACTTCAATGATAGAAGGATCAATTCCGGTTTCCTGGTGCAATATCTGAATGGCTATTGTATGAATTCCCTGTCCCATTTCGGTCCAGCCATGATGAATAACAACTTTCTTTTCAGAAACTATTTCGACCTTTACTTCACTGTCGTCGATCATTCCGTTACCTACACCGGTGTTTTTCAGTCCGCAGGCAATTCCTGCATATTTTGCATTCCTGAAGGCTTTTTCTACTGCCACAAGCGTCTTTTTCAATCCAACCCCGCGAAGAATCTGCCCGGTTGCTGTCTTAGAGCCGTCTTCAAGGGCATTCGCGTAGCGTATTTGCCACCTGTCGAATCCTCCTTTTTTACAGAGTTCATCGATACAGCTTTCAAGCGCAAATACAACCTGAGGTACTCCAAAACCACGCATCGCGCCCGAAGGTATATTGTTTGTATAAACTGTAACTGCCTTAATATCGACGGCAGGAACAGTATATCCTCCTGTTGCATGGCCGACAACGCGTTCCATAACCTTCGTGCCAACTGAAGCATAAGCACCTGTATCGCCAATTGCATTCAGCTTAATGGCAGTAAATTTCCCTTTATTGTCGCAGGCCAGCGAAATGTCCATCCACACAGGATGGCGTTTCGGGTGCATGATTATTGATTCTTCACGGTTAAGATGAACCCTGACCGGGCAATTGAGAAGGTATGCGAACAGCGATGCATGGCCCTGTACGGTCATATCTTCCTTCCCACCGAAACCTCCTCCGTTCCGGACCTGAACAACATTAACCTTTTCTTCCCCGATACCGAGAATTTGTGCTACCTGCCTGCGGTCAACGTAGATCCCCTGTCCCTGGCTGAATAGCCTTATTCCATCACCTTCGGGGATGGCTATAGCAGTCTCAGTCTCCAGAAAAGCATGTTCAATCCGCTGAGTTTCATATATTCCTCCGGATGTGAATGCAGCTTCTGAAAAAGCTTTATCCACATCAGACGTCAGGATTCTGCTGGTTTCAAGAACGTTTGAACGGCCGGCATGAACTCTTACACTATCAGGCTTTACTGCCGCATGAATATCTGTTACCGGTTCAAGGACTTCGTAGTCAATTTTTATCTGTGCTGCTGCTTTTCTTGCAAGTAATTCATTTTCAGCTACTACTCCGGCGAGTACATCACCAATGTAAGAAGTAGTTTCTCCTTCGCTAACCATCAATGGCCAGTCTTTGAAGATTAATCCTGTGAACTTGTCCCCTGGGATGTCTTTCGCAGTGATTATTCTTATCACTCCCTCGGCTTTTTCAGCCTCACTTATATCGATTCTGAGGATCTTTGCCCTTGGGTGAGCGCTGAATTTGAGAGCTCCATGGGCCAAACCCTCAAAATGCATATCGTCGACGAACTTTGTTTCACCGAGAGCATTTGAAACTGACTCGTATTTAGGATAAGGTTCCCCAATCCGGGCCGACATTTGTACTTTTGTGTCATCCGATCCGTTCAACTCTTTGAAGCCAGCTTCGATTGCATCAATGATCTTTACGTAACCTGTGCACCGGCAGAGGTTAGGGGTGATAGTGCTGATAATCTTATCTCTGGAAGGATATTTTTCAGTAATATACAATCCGTAAGCTCTGATAACCATTCCGGGTGAACAGAAACCACACTGGACAGCGCCTTTTTCAGAGAAATTTTTCGCAATAACTGTTCTGAATCTTTCCGGTATTCCTTCAACTGTAAGAATATTTTTTCCCTCAAGGTCAACCATCTTCGTCGTGCAAGCCAGTTTCGGCTTGCCATCGATGATGACACTGCAGGCGCCGCAGGTCCCTTGTCCTGAGCAACCGTCTTTGGCTGAAGTTATCCTCAAACCGAGCCTCAAATAATTCAGAAGCGACTGTTGGGAATCGCCTGAATATTTTCTGCTTGTCCCGTTTAGAGTAAAGGATATCATATTATGCGAATGAAGAGTAAATATAAGAAATTTATAGCTCTTGCCATCCTGCAAAAGAAATTCACAAAATATATACTGTTCGCAAGAATAATTGATTACAGCTTAATCAAACCGCCAGAGTTTCCCGGGTTTAATTTGAACTGCTTTCACCGGAACTTATTCAGCAGTAATCTTCATCCATAACATCCACATTACGATCACGGCGATGTAAAACAGGTACTTGAAATTCGAATGCCATCATTCGAACACCTGCGCCCTGTGCCTGACTATTCCTTTTTCTTTTTAACAGCCAGGAATCCCGCCAGAACTGCCCCAGCCACAGTGAGAGAATAAATGCCAGGGCTAAGATTCGTTTATGTAGTAGTTTAATCGCGTTTATCGTTTATGGTTTTTCGTTTATCGTTTATGGTTAGCTTCGAGCCAAACTTGGTTGCAATTTCACGATTTTGACACAAGACTTTTATTTTACACACCATTAAACGTCTACGACGAGAAACCCTTTGCGCGGGAATTTGGAAAATTATTGTGATTCCCACCCAATCCCTTATCTTTGTATTCTGGTTTTTAGCCAAATAAAGCGGTTTGTCATGTATCAGCCAATTACTACAAGTGCATATACTTTCGAGAATATCAGGGAGAAAAACGTATTTTATGCAGATAAAACAGATTTCTTTCATCGATTGGTTACCGACGATTCGGGTATTTTCTTCCTTTCCCGTCCCCGCCGGTTTGGCAAATCGCTTTCGGTGTCTATCCTGAAAAATATTTTTAAAGGGAACAAAGAGCTGTTTAAAGGGTTGAAAATAGATGATATGCCCTACGATTGGAAGGCGTATCCTGTTATCAACCTGAACATTTCCAAGACCGATTGCTCCTCAGCCGAACAACTTAACAGGGGATTGTGTATTATTTTACATGATAGTGCCAAAGAATTGGGAATTGAACTTTCATCCGAAACAAAATCAGGCTATTTGTTTGGCGAGCTGATCAACAAAGCCAAAGACCTAGGCAAAGTAGTCATCCTGATCGACGAATACGATAAACCTCTGGTCGAAAATATATACGCCCCGCATATTGAAGAAGTACGGCAGGTGTTGGAAAACTTCTACATCAACATAAAAGCTTCGGACGAGCACCTGAGGTTTGTGTTTATGACGGGCGTGACCAAATTCTCGAAAGTGTCGGTTTTCTCGAAACTGAACAACCTGCGCGATATTTCCATGAGCGAGTCTTTTGCGACCATGTACGGCTACACTCAGGAAGAGGTAGAACACTATTTTGGCGACAGGCTGGATGACCTGGCCGATAAAAACAAAGCCGACCGAATTGAATACCGCGAAAAAATTCAATCCTGGTACAATGGGTTTCGCTTTCATAAAAACGCTGCAACTGTTTACAACCCGGTATCATTGGGCATGTTTATAAACGAAGGAGGTGAGTTTCGTAATTTTTGGTTCTCAACAGGCAGTCCATCTTTTATCTTCAAGGTTTTGAAGAGGCAAAACATTGATTTTTTTAAAACTTTCAACGATTATATTCCTGATTTTGTGCTTGATTCATTCGATGTAACCAATATGCAGGCAGCGCCATTGTTGCTCCAGACGGGCTACCTGACCATTGAAAGCAGCAAATCGATGTTTGACAGAACTTTATATAAACTCAACTTTCCGAATCTGGAAATACAAACAGCTTTCGAACATCATTTGTTGGGAATGTTGACCGAACGCAATCTGCAGGATGTTTCCACTGAAATAGTTAAATTGCAAATGGCATTGCTTGCCAACGATACCGGTGCCATTCAGCGCATTCTGAAAAGCCATATCGCAGCCATCCCGTATGCCAACCGCAGTAATATGGAGGGGAACTACCAGAACATTATCTACTCTGTTTTCAGGTTGTTGGGCGCCGAAATCCACAATGAAGTGCACATGAACAATGGC
>CAIMVD010000287.1 GCA_903844815.1 uncultured Bacteroidota bacterium
AGGTAAACCCCTGGCAGGTATGGTTGAAAGGTACAAAGAAGGTGCATCCAAGATACGCTATTTGACTCTGGAACAAATTGATAATCAGATAAAGTATTTTAGACAAATATACTTATTGCTTTTCGTACAAATATGTAGAGGGGAGGTGGTATAATGATTGGGCAGGTCAATACGGCCTGGTATGGGGTTAAAGTTATTTTTTAATCTTTAACAAAATCTGATCTGCCTCCATTTTGATGTATGATGCTTTTAGTGGACACCAAAGTTAATGTACAATACATAACGGAGGTGTCGGAATGGAAAGAATTCCCAACGCATATTACACAAAGGAGCTTAGAGAAGAAGCTGTGAAGCTTGTAACCGAACAGGGATTAACAATACCTGATGTGGGACGAAGATTATCAATTCCTAAATCAACCATATCTTATTGGGTCAAGGAAAAAAGGAAAGGAAAACTCTCCCTTGTAGGTAGCTCAAAGAAAACTCTTACAGAAACAGAAATGGAATTGGCAAGGATCAAGCGCGAACTTGCCCAGGTAAAAATGGAACGTGATTTCTTAAGAAAAGCAGCAGCGTACTTTGCGAAAGAGCCGCAGTCAGGTACGCGTTCATGAGAAAACTGCGGCCGCACTACACAATACCTTTTATGTGCTGTATGCTGAATATATCACCAAGCGGCTATCACACATGGCTTACACGCCTTCCCTCACAATGGGCAAAAGAGGAGGCACGTCTTGAGATAGAGATAAAGGCTGCTCATGAAAGAACCCGTCGTACCTGTGGACCCGAAAGGCTGCAAGAGGACCTTGCAGCGCATGGTGTTAAGGTTGGTGTCTGCAGGATCAGACGGATCAGGAAAAAGCTCGGAATACGCTGCAAACAGATAAAGAAGTTCAAAGCCACCACGGACTCAAAACACACATTGCCCGTAGCAGAGAATCTGCTGGAGCAGAAATTCAAGGCAGAAGCCCCCGATAAAATCTGGGTCAGCGACATCACCTATATACCTACTGATGAAGGTTGGCTTTACTGTGCTGCTCATAAAGACCTTTTTAATGGTGAGATTGTAGGCTATGCCCTGGGATCAAGAATTACCAAAGACCTTGTCATAAAATCTTTAATAATGGCAGTGGGAAGAAAACAGCCTGACCCAGGTCTCATCAGTCATTCTGACCGGGGAAGTCAGTACTGTTCATTAGAATACCAGAGACTCCTTAATCGATTTAGAATAAAAGCTTCCATGAGCAGGAAGGGCAATTGTTATGATAACGCTCCAATGGAGAGTTTTTGGGGAACACTGAAGAATGAACTTGTCTATCATCAGCATTATTCTACAAGAGAACAGGCAATCAGGGAGATCACTGAATACATTGAGATATTCTACAATCGGCAACGGCGTCAGAAAAGGCTTGGATATTTATCCCCTGTTGTTTATGAACAGCAATTCTATGCAGGGAGGAAGGTAGCATGAATATTATTGGAGTCCACCATTGACATCAGAGGTCATCTTCATACGCGGCCATAGCCTCCCTGCCAAACTGCTCGAAATGAATCTCGTCGTAATGCAGTAATTTGGACTCCTTGCCGATCAGTTCCTCGTGTGAATACCCGAAAATTCTAGTTGTAGCGTCGTTGCATTCTATGATCAAGCGAGTTGTAGGATCGACCAGAAAGATGGCATCATCAAG
>CAIMVD010000288.1 GCA_903844815.1 uncultured Bacteroidota bacterium
AATATGGACGCCATTAACATAGTATCTGAAATATCAGACATACTTGCACAGTATGGAATTGAAAAGGTGATTCTATTTGGCTCCTATGCCTCCGGTACTGAGAACAAGTATAGTGATATTGATTTGATGATTATTAAAAATATACCTGAAAACGAAACACGCGATTTAAGGATTAGCCTGAAAAAGGCATTATGGCTTAAGCTTGGCGAATTGAGTTATTCGTTTGATATTATAGTAGACAATGAAAAGAGAATTCAGGAAAGGATTGAAATGGGCGATTTGTTCTATAAGGAGATCTGGTTAAAAGGGAAAACTATTTATGCCTAACCAGACCTACGCTAAAGAATGGCTCGACAGGGCTAAAAGAAATCTCGATACAGCCGTTTTGCTTTTTAACCATAATCATTATACTGATGTTATTGCAATCGACATTCATCAAACATTAGAGAAGGCTTTCAAGTCGGTATATGCTTACCATGGTATAAGCATTCCAAGGACTCATAATCTGCTTCCCCTGTTTGAGTTTGTTCGTAATAAAATTAGTATTGAAGATGTAAACGTCGATGACATACTTGTAATCAGCGACTATTACGATTCAGACAGATATCCCGGATCGAAATACAAACAAAGTTCAAAGTTCGAAGTTTAAAGTTTCGCGTTTATGGTTTCGCGTTTCGCGTTCAAAGTTCAAAGTTTAAGGTTTCGCGTTTATGGTTTCGCGTTTATGGTTTCGCGTTTCGCGTCCCTAAACCCGAAACTCGAAACCCGAAACCCGAAACGATAAACAATCATTCTTCAGCCAGCAATCCCCGGGTACCAGACATACATCTGAAATCACACATCACACATCTGATATCAGATTTGCGATATTCGATTTGCGATTTCAGATTTGAAGAACAAACAGAAAACTAATACTCATAATAAAAGCTCAATTCCATAATACATCAAAAATCACATATCACAAATCTGATATCACATATCCCGCAGGGCGGATGATTTGCGATTTCAGATTTAAATCCAGGATCTTTTTTTGTCTTGAAACCTCAAACCTTGAACCTTAAACCCGAAACTGCCGTTCTTTAGCCATAAATCCCCGGCCCACGACACGATAAACCATAAACGATAAACGATAAACTTCCGTTCTTCATCCCAAATCTCCGGTCATAGACACAATAAACCTTAAACTCTCTGTTTTTTCCATCATAAAAATTAGATAAAAAAGATGTCAGGATTGGATTATATTCCATTGTTGGTTGAGAAGCTTAAATCCATTGAGCCGGATAAAATCATTCTTTTCGGGTCGTATGCATATGGAAAACCATCAAATGATAGTGATCTGGATATACTTGTAGTAACGGGTGAAAACATAATTCCCTCATCTTTTTCTGAAAGAAGTCTTATTTATGTAAGGGTTTCAAAAACAATTTCTGATATCAAAAGAGAATTCCCGGTAGATCTGATTGTTCATACCTCTGCGATGCACAGTCAGTTCATAAAAGATAACAGTCTTTTTGCCAGGGAACTTCTTGCCAACGGGAAAGTTCTTTATGAAAAAAATTACTAAAGACTGGTTCGACAGCGCTGAAAGTGACCTGATGCTCATCAGACAGATCATGTATGACGAAAATCTGACTCATCTTGCTTCGTTTCATGCTCAGCAGGCAGTTGAAAAATCTTTTAAAGCAGTTATTGAGGAGTATGATCTTGGCAATATTAAATCACATTCTCTTGAAAATCTTTACAACAAGATCTCAGATAAGTTAAAACAGGATATTGTTTTGGAAACCCTCTCCGCTCAACGCTCTCCGCTCAACGCTCATCTCTACGCTCAACGCTCTTCTCTCCGCTAATAAATGAAGCTTTCAGTCAAAATAGAAAATCCAGGCAAACAATAGGATTATGTTTTTGCTTTAAAATAAGGTAAATGGATATTATTTTTTCACAACACTCACTTCAGCAGATGTTTAAAAGGAATATAACTGTTGAACAGGTAAAAAGAGCAGTGAAAATGGGTGATGAAATCAAAGACTATCCTGATGATAAACCATATCCCAGCAAATTGTTACTTAGTATTGAAAATGAACTACCTTTACATGTTGTGGCAGCTTATATTTATGCTGAAAACAAGTGCATAATAATTACTGCTTACAACCCTGATATAAATTTATGGTCAGATAATTTTAAAAAAAGGAGATAATTATGGAATGTGTAATCTGTAAAAATGGAAATACCTTTGATGGCATTACTACTGTAATTCTTGAAAAAGATAATTCTGTAATTGTCATTAAAGACGTACCTGCTAAAATCTGTGAAAACTGTGGACATTATTATTTAAATGAAGAGTCTGCCTC
>CAIMVD010000289.1 GCA_903844815.1 uncultured Bacteroidota bacterium
CGGAATAAATCCGTGCAAATCCGTGTAACCCGTGGTAAAAAAGGAATGAATATTTAATTAAAGTAAGGGGTTTGATAAAGGGAAAATTTAACCACGGATCTCACGGAGGACACGGAAAAGACGCGGAATAAATCCGTGCAAGTCCGTGTAACCCGTGGTTAAAAAAGGAGATGGTTTAACATTAAATTTAGTTCTTTTCCAAAATTGCCTTCAGATTTGCAAGCCCTTTTTCAATATCTTTTCCAAGCATTCTTTTGAAAATAGGTGTAACCAACGACATGGGAAATTTTTAGGGGCTGTCAAAAATCCAGACTACTGCTTCACAACTAGCTTATAAACTACTTATTCGGTATAATGTTCATTGAATTAAGTATTATGCGGGTCGATTCCCGGGAAATTGAATGAAACGGGAACATGAACAAAGCCTTATTTAGATTGTTTCTAAATAAAAAGCTATGACGGTTACTCTCAGGTTAAAGGAAAGCGGGAAACATAACTGAAAAATCTGATCTTAGAGCCAGACTCTCTCAAAAAACAGAATGTCAGTCTCTTAAACAGAGCCTGTCAGACTGAAAATTCAGTGTCTAAACAATTAAATCAGGGATGAAATTGGTTAGTTATTTGGATAATAAAATAAATTACAGGAATGAATAAAAATAATCCTGATTCCAGGCTAAAAGAACTGGAACTTGAGATGAACGACCTTGCTATGCTTGAACTCGGATCATCAGTATATAAGGAGTTCTCATTCAGGCAAGCTATTGAAAAGGCGATTCCAAGCGGTGTTGCAGTGGTCGATGCAAAGGGGAAGCAGGTATATACCAACCGTTCTTTCTGTGAACTTGTTGGAAGGGAGGAATATGAGCTTCTCGAAAAGCAGCCACCCTATTCATATTGGGCAAAGGAGGATATGGACAACATCAACAATGCATTTCAGCTGACTATTCAGAACAAGGCACCTAAAGAAGGATTCGACCTTCTCTTTTGTCACAAGTCAGGGAAATTGATACCGGTGAACGTGGTTATCACACAATTTGAGGATGGTGAAGGGAAAAAATACTGGCTTGCAAATGTTTTCGAGATAACTGAGCGAAAGCGTATTGAGGAAGCGCTGAAAAAGTCACAGCTTCTGCTAATGTCAAGCATAGAGAGTCAGAAACATGCAATTATATTTTCAATCGATAGAGATTATAATTATCTGTATTTCAACAGGGCACATGCGGATGAGATGAAATTTGCCTATAATTCAGATATTGATACCGGAATGAATTTTCTGAAATTTGTCTCCAGGGACGATGACGGCAGATTTTTAAAGGAAAACATCGATAATTCTTTTAAGGGGGTATCCGGCACAATCATCAGGACTTTTGGTGATGTAAATGTTTCGTATTATGAAGTTTTTTTCAATCCGATAGTGAATGACGAGAAAGAGATAATTGGCTGCACCTGTTTAGCTATGAATATTACTGAAAGGGTAAAGGCAGAGGAGGATCTCAGGGAAAGTGAAACGAAGTTCCGGGAAATAATCAATCAGATCAACGATGCAATTATTGTTTTTGACGGAAAGGGGAAGATTGTAATCTGGAATAATGGTGCCGAGCAACTCACCGGATTAAACGATAATGAGATCCTATACAAGAATATTATTGATATTCAATATCAGTTGACGCCCCCGCCAAATAATGACAAAGTTTTGATTGAAAAGGCGATAAATGGGATCTTAACCATGCAGACCCCCGATCGTTTAAATCAGATCATCGACAGTGAGATTATTGTTTCCGCAACCGGACAGAAGAAAAACATTCAGAGTACAGTATTTCCTATAAAATTTCATGGATACCATCTGTTTTGCACCCTTATCAGGGATACTACCGAGATCAAGAGATATGAAAAAGAACTGTTACGGATAAGTGAAGACAAGGACAAGTTTTATTCTGTTATTGCCCAATACTTATATAACCCCTTTAACCTGTTTCATAATTTTACAAAAATGATGGCAGAAGAACTCGATACTTTATCGATAAGGGAAATTCAGAAGATGGTTGTTACAATGAGCAAATCGGCAACCAATCTTTACAGTCTTCTCGATAACATGCTTCAGTTCACACGGGTTAATCAGGGAAAGATTACTTTCAAACCTCAAAAGGCAAATCTGAATAAAATCAGTCACGATTCGGTTTCAATACTAAAACCTGTTACCGAAGAAAAGAATATTACCGTAAATCATCTGATTGCTGACGATATTGATGCTGAAGCAGATATCTTTATGTTGAAGACGATATTTCGTAATCTTGTTGCAAACGCAATAAAGAACAGTCCCAATGACGGGCATATAACTATTTCCGCCCAGCAAACCGCCTCTGAGGTTACAATCTCAGTTCTGGATAGTGGAACCGGGTTTGCCCCCGGGTATGTTAAAAAAATGTTTGATATTTCACAGATTCATACTTCTTTGGGTGAAGCAGAAGAGAAGGGTACAACTTTAGGGCTTTTGCTCTGCAAGGAATTTGTCGAAAAGCATGGCGGATTGATTTGGGTTGAAAGCGAAAAGGGAAGAGGCAGTAAATTTAAATTTACACTGCCTCTGTTCAGTTTATAAAACGATCAAGAGGCAGGTACTCACCATTGCGAATTTAATATTTCCGAGATAAAAATTGCAACAATAAAGTTTCTGCCCCTTATCTTATTTTTCAGAATCAGGAGATCAAACGACTGTAATTTCTATTTGGTGTCGGGTGAGATAAGAAGTGCTACTAATCGTGAATCGTCTGAAGCAGTAACTGTCTGGTTTTCCGAATCCACTGGCAATACTATATCGCTGATGACCTGAATATTGTATTCTCCGGGTTCAGTGATATAAATGGAACCCATAAATGAATCTGCCCTGAAATACGGATAATTTACATCAGAAGAATTGTGTATTATTTTATCGCATTCAGGAATGGCTGCAAGCTGGCTGTCGGGAAGGTTCACTTTAACACTTGTAGTATACTTCAGGTTAACGGTATCCTTTGTGGCGCTTGTTAACCATACTTTGTAACCGCCTGCTTTTGAGAATACAACATTCCACTCTGCGGTGTTGTTCGACGGGTTGACAACGTCATTGTAATGTCCCGCATTCGAAAGCCGGAGCGAAATTGTACCGTCTTCCTGCTGCATGGTTAACTCATCTGCAACCATTTTGCTAGTATTTACTGACTGATTGCTGCAATTCCAAAGCAGGATTGAAGCCAAACCCAGGGAAGCAATAATTTTCGTTTTCATAATTTTTATTCTCTTTAATAATTTTTCTTCTCTCATTTTTGCTACCATCATTTTCATCATTCTAATTGGTGATAAAAATCATTGTAAATGTAGACCTTAAATATATATGGGTCAAGGGTCTGAATCCGGGTTCGCGGGAAAACGGGTGGTGATTTTATGCTGCTCGTCGCTGAAAGAATGATGTATGAAAGCAAAAGTCAGCAGTTGACATCCCGAAAACAGCTATTCGTCAAAAGCAGGTCGGTTTTTACGAATAAAATGGGGGAATGTGGATACAGATAAATATGTCCTCATGTAATATTAAGATAAACAGAGAGATAGGTAGTAAAACCAAGTATTTTTTCAGTATAAATAAATAAAGAGGATTTTGACAAACGGAGCATTTAACGTGTCAGAATTTTCAAATCGGCCGACCATTTGCCCCCTCCGTAGATAAAAAGAATGACCAAAAGGACCGTAATTGAGAAATCTGTGCTGTATTCATGCAGGAATGTCCAGAAACCCTTAGTGACAAACAAGGGGATTTTAGTTGTAATAAAGGCTGTCGCCATAATTATCAGCAAAGGGACAGAGGCCAGACGTGTCAGGAGGCCTAAAAGCACCATGAGGCCGAAAATCATTTCGCAAGCCCCGGTGAAATAAGCCCAGAAGAAAGCATGGCTAAACCCGATTTCCTGAAAATGGCCCGGACCGAGAATCTCAAGAAACAGGTATTTTTGTATTCCTTCAGAAATAAAGATTAAACTAACAACCAGCCTGATGAATATTATCTTACTATCATTTGTCGTACTCAGGATATACGATTTAAAGCTATCCGCTGTTTTCATGATTCCCGAATATATTATATATTCATAACACGGAAATATACAGATTGTTCTGCAGAAAGACAGTATTCATCTCCCCGGCTTAATTTTTTAAAGGACAGGATTATTCGTTCAGATAATCATCAATGTTGCTCAGGAGAGATTTCTTTTGCTCCGCGGTTAAGAGGCTTTCCGAGATCTTGCTTTTTACTTCGAGAAGTAAGGTGGCGGCGTTGTTTTTCTCTTTGTTTTTTGCAATTTCCACTTCGGTTTTTACCTCATCCTTGTTTGATCCCACAACAAAAGCACGCAGGGTTTCAGCAAGCCTTGCCAGAAAAGCTGCAACTGCATCTGACGAAAAACCGCCTATAATAGCCAGAACAGTCTGACTAAGTCTTCCAATCTCAGGATCCTGTTTCAGAAACTGGTCGCCGAAAAGTCCCAGGATGGTACCAAGAGCTATTCCAAGAATCAGCCTCATAAGATAAGTCGGATTGTACCTTGTATCATATGTCCTGTCGATCAGGTATCTCCGGGCTGTCCACAGACAATAGACCCCGGCACCAAGCCATGCTGAGAGAAATATCTTTAGGTATTTGATCAGATTAAAAAAGTAGTTTGAATTTGCAATGCTTTCATTAATGAACAGGGTAAAAATAAGAAGAACCAGGCTGATAGACGTAGAGACTATCATCAGCTTCATGGTTTGGTTAATGTTCAGAAATCCCGGCTTTGTGGCGTCGAGAGATGCAAAGGTTACCGGCCTTATAATTTTTGAAAGCTGACAGTGGACCTCAATTATCTCCCTGATACTTAGTTCCCCGTTGGGTGGATTTTTGCCTTCCTTCAGAATTCTTTCCCTAGCCAGTAAGCAGTTCTCAATTCTTGCCGAAAATCCGTCTTTGGCCAGATTCTTGCCCTGTTCGCTGGCATATTTAACCATGGATGAAATCTCGTCGAGATAAATCTTTACCTCGTTTTCCACCTTCTTTTCAGGTTGGTTTTTGATGATTGACTTGGTTGTTTCCATACAATTAGCCTGTTATCAGATCATTTATGAGCTAAATAACTAAAGATAGTCCCAAAATCAGGAATTATTTCAGAGAAATCAGGAAGTTACTCTTCTCCTTTCTTCTCGACCTCAATAGTGCAATTTGATACCAGCGCAGCCAATGCACCTACTGCAGCAAAGAGGGGAGCTAATACAATGCCAATAGCGCCTACGGTCATAGGGAATTCAACAACAACTTCGTCTTCCTCATTCTTGATTATTATCCGTCGGGCATTGCCTTCCTTTACAATCTCCTTTACTTTTTCAAGAAGCTCTTCTCCGGTAACTTTAAAGGATTCCCAGTTTGATTTTTCGTTATCTTCCATTTTTCTTTTTTTAGATTCTATAAAAATATAATTAAAAACAGCAAAAAGCAATTTTAATTATGGCAGAACAAAATGTCACTTGCAATAAAAGCCCTGGATCCGTAGTTTTACAGTAGCATACATGGATTTCTTCACATGAAATTTGAGCCCCCTCCGAAAAAGATAATAAATGCAATTGCCACGAAGACACGAAGACGCTAAGTCTCACAAATAACATATTATTAATCAATTACCTTGGATCAACTTCGTGCCTTTGCGCCTTCGTGGCAAAAAA
>CAIMVD010000290.1 GCA_903844815.1 uncultured Bacteroidota bacterium
CTACTATTCTTGTGTTTTTACCCCCCAACCCCCCAAGGGGGGATTTAAGAACACCCCCCCTGGGGGGCAGGGGGGTAAAATGGGGGAGTAAGAAACTGATTACCCGGGCTTAACTAAACGACATTGCATTATAATTAATATTTCATATTTTTGTACCATATTAAAAATTTAATAAAAATGCGTTTATGAAAGTTATTGAATTTGAGACTATTATACGACGAGGGCTGATTCATATTCCTTCATCCTACAAAAATATGAGAAACATTCAGGCTAAAGTGATTATAATGGTTGATGAAAGTGGCGGAACTGAAAATTACGATAGGGTATTGCTTTTAAAAATGTTTGACATGGCTAATAAAACAGGCTTATTTAACGAAATTAATGATTCAGTAAATTGGCAAAAACAACAGCGCAATGATTGGGAATAAAGCAATACTTGATAGTAATGTGATTATAGATGCCGTTCGCAAACTTATAGATATTGAAAAATCAATTTTTCAATTTAAGTTTATATATGTATCCTTGATTACTTATATTGAAGTGCTTGGCTATAATTTCAAGGATGAAAATGAAAAATTATTAACCACAAAAATATTAGGATTGTTTGAGATTATAAACCCTGATATTGAAATTGCGGATCTGACAGTTAGTTACAGAAAAATAAGGAAGATAAAAATACCGGATGCAATTATTCTGGCAACAGCCAGAAAACTGAATGCAATATTACTGACAAGTAATATTATTGATTTCACAAACATTGATGAAAAAGTAACAATTATTGAACCTGTAAAAGAAAAGCATGTATAATATTGAATTTCAACACAAGACATTATCCGCTACGCGGAAAGGGATGCGATGAGAGACTTAGGGACTTTTGCGGTTGTAGCTGGCGCGGTTTTGGGCCGCAAGACCCGCATGACCCTACTTCCCTCCTCTCCGGAGAGCGAAACCTGCACGTCAATTAAAATCCCTTCCCGACTCCAACCCCGATACCATTCGTTCCCACGAACACCCTGTAGATTAATCTTTTTCCCCTGAGTTGCTGATACCGGTATCCTATGTTAATGAGAGGAGAAAAGGGGGAAATGTCATTATTTATGTTGCTGCCGAACCTGTACCCTGCCCCCAGGCTTGCCTCAAAATGGTTATTGCTGTTGCCGAGAATGAGATTAAAGCTTAACGGGAGTGAGAAGCCATTATACTCTCCGGTATTTGCAGAAGTATAAAAGGCCCCGATGCCCGTTGTTCCTGTAAACCTGACTCCTCTTGAATAATAGAAAGTCCGTTCATAATTCAACGAAGCAATTCCCTGGTATCTCAGAAATGAAAACTCTGCAAATGCTGCATTTTTTGTGTAGAATACTCTTCCCCTGTGCTGTGCCTGGAGGGTCGAAGTAATAATCAGAAAAATCATAAACAGAGAGAACCATTTGGGAATAGTTTTGGGCTTAAAGATGTATAAGCCGAATGAGTTATGCGGTTTAAAAATTTCAGGTTCTGACATTTTGATTTTTTTATCCTGTATTTGCAAGGACGAGTAGCACCATCCTGATTCGTAAGAATCTTGTATTTATTGTATAATTAACGATGAATAATGGCTTTTATTATAAAGTTTTGGTTAAACAAAAAGACATCATGCAAGTCATGCAAGTCTTTTCAGTAATATGCTTTTCTTAGGACTGGCAAGACCGTTGAGAATCTGTGTTCAATCTGTGAAAATCTGTCCCGAGGTCTCGGGATTTGTGGTGAACCTGCTTTCTTTTTTACCACGGATTGAATCTGTGGTGAATCCCTTACTCTATAACAAACCTTCGGGCTGTGTTTATAAAAACCACTCTGCCGGCGAAGATCTGTGCAAGTGCGGCTTTGCGACTCTGCAACTTCGCGTGAAACAAAATGGTATTACAATTAGAAAAATTTTGGTAATGAAAATATTTCTGTTTTCGCGCAATGGCTCGAAGGCGGTAAGAATAGACAGCCATCCCGGCAGCTGGCGGATACGTATGCTTATCAGGAAATAATCTGACCTTCCCACAATTGCTGAAGGAATAACTGCCACGGAAGCACCGTAATTTCATCAATCTGCCTCGGATAAGGATCAGTGCTTACTACGAGCATTTTTTTAACCTTATACTCCTCAGCAAAACTCTTTAATCCTTTAAGATGACGTGAATTAACCATACTGGACGATTTTACCTCTACTGCAACCTCATTGTCTCCTAAAATAAAATCGACCTCAAGCTGGGAAGCTGTACGCCAGTAATAAACCGGATAATTAAGATCCGAATAGTGGCTGTGAGCATAGATTTCATTATAAATGAAATGCTCAAAGGCTTTCCCGAATGCCTCACTTCCAAATTGTATCTTCCCCCGTTTTAATAAATACCCTGCTACTCCGACGTCAAAATAGTAAAATTTAGGCGCAGTGATTACCCTGCGTTTAGGCTTCTTCTGAAATGAATGCAAAAAACGCCCGGTCATTGTGTCTTCAAGAATCTGAAAATACTCCTTTACAGTTGGCGAGCTTATACCACAATCGGATGCGATGTTTGAGAAATTTACCATCTCCCCGTTTGAGAATGCTGCTGCCTCAAGGAACTTCGAAAAAGAGGTGATATTCCTGATTTTTGCCTCAGTAATAATTTCATCTCGAAGGTAGCTTCCAATATAAGCCGATAAAAGCTTATCCGCATTATTTGCCATATAATGCCTGGGTAACAATCCGTTGTTAAGTGCCTTTAAAAGGTCAAATCCGGGAATCTCAGCTGAAACCAGGGGATATAATTCATATCTCAACGCTCTGCCTCCCAACAGGTTTCCCCCTGAACGCAATATATTTCTGGGGCTTGATCCACTCAGAATAAATTGAATGCCCCGGTTAACGATTAACCATTGAATTTCATTTAATAAGGATGGGATTCTCTGAATCTCATCAATAATTACAGGCTGCGAAGTGACCTTCATTTCAAGGATTTCCCTCAAAGCCGACGGATTTCTCAGAAAACGATCATAATCAGAAGATAATAAAAGATCAAAATATAAAACATCAGGATACAATTTTTTCAGCAGAGTGCTTTTTCCTGTCTGACGTGCACCCCATAAGAATGAGCTTTCCTCTCCGAGGCCTTCAAATATCTGTTTCCTATTATACATGATATAGTAATGTTGTACTTTCTGTTATCATGATATTTTAAAGTTCAAAGATAATGATCCTTCCTGGAAGTCCAATGAAATAATGAAGATATCATTATATGCCCCGGAAAATGTGGCTCTGACGAGCAAGTTGCTAAGAATTGGAACGCTGATGACGCGGATGCTGTGCAACGCTGATTAGCGCTGATAGTAAAACCCGCGTTCCATTTGGTTTACGGGTTAACGGGTTAACGGGTCATGCAAGTCATCATTTTTTTCAGGAACCACTCTTCCCAGCAAAGGTTGAACTTTAAGAATTTTAGACCTTTCTCTAAGACGTTTTACCTGAATAACAGAGTATTTTAAGGAGTTTTTTGAGATGAATTCCCCAATGGTTATCAGGTCTTCAACCAATTGATCGGTCCAGTTTAAATAAGCCATTTACCAAGGCGTTTATCAAGATCGTCTTCCGAGACCACCTGATTTTTGTCAGACTGTTCAATACCTTTCTCAACCTTTTCAATCAGCATTATCTGGTCAAGAATAACATCAATTGTTACAGAATCCGGTAAATTACTAATTCCTCGAATTATCTTCTCCTGTGTTGTCATAATTCTGTTCTTTCCCGCAAAGATAATCATTAATCCGTTGAATTTAAAGGTGGCGAAAATGGAGAGAATCATGTCGCACACTAAAGTTCCGTGTTTCATTTTCCTCGTTTGGCGCTGGCGCGGATCTGTGATCCATGACAATTCCAGTTTTTCGTTTTTCGTTTATCGTTTATCGTTTCGGGTTTCAGGTTTCGTTCGGAAAATCAACTTCCATAGACGTCCCTTAGTCTCTCCGTCTCTTAGTCTCTCCGTCTCTTAGTCTCCCCATCTCCCCTTCTCCCCATCTCCCCTTCTCCGGCGCTCCCCGTCTCCCCAGTCTCACAATTGAATAAGCGTTGACTATATTAAAATACCCTGCTTAACAGGAAATCTGCGATATGAAAATGTTGTACCCCTTCGATGGATTCTTTCCAGAAATCATCCATTGTTACTACAAATTTAGGATACTGATCCCTGATATTCAGCAATTCTGAAAACTCACGTTCTGCCGTTTCCCGGCTGTCAATTTTATATGCAACCTGAACATATACCCTTTTCCCCTGCTTCTCAGCAACAAAATCTATCTCCCTGTTATCGGTCTTCCCAACAAAAACCTTATAGTTTCTCCTTCGTAATTCAAGATAAACAATGTTTTCCAGAATGCCGGATATCAGTCTGTCTTTATAACCAATAGTTGCATACAGCAGCGAAACATCGCTCAGGTAAAATTTCTCCTGTGTTTTCAGAATTTCCTTACCCTTAATATCATATCGACGGGCACGATACAAAATAAATGCACTTTCAAGAGCTTTCAAATAATTGTAAACAGTATTTATATCAATTTTCCGTTGCTGACTTTTAAAATAGTCAGCTATGTTCTTACCCGAAAATGTATTTCCAATGTTGTCAAACACAAAATACAAAACCCGTTCAAGGAGTTCCACATCGCGGATGTTGTTCCGTTGAATTGTATCTCTCAGGATAACGGAGGAATAAATGTCAAATACAATTTTGTAACATGTATCCTCATCATAATCAGCAGTATGAATAACAGGAAACCCGCCTGTTCGAAGATAGGATAAGAATAATTCCCTTCTAAGTTTCTTATCATTTCCCGGATCAACTGAATGAAATTCAATAAATTCCTCAAATGAAAGGGTGTGTACGGCAATTTCAATATATCGTCCGGCCAGGAATGTTGAGAGTTCCGAAGAGAGTAAATGTGAATTTGAGCCGGTGATATAAATGTCAACATCCATATCAACCATAAAAGAATTAATACAGCGCTCCCAGTCCTTAACTTCCTGAATCTCATCAAGAAGCAGGTAAGATCTTTTTGACTGAACCGTCAGCTTTGAAACATATTCGTAAAGTTGTGTAGATTCGAGTAATTCCCTGGAAGAAAAACTCTCAAGATTTATATATATAATCTTTTCCGGATCAATACCTCTGTTCAACAATTCCTCTTTCAGCAGCATCAGTATTGATGATTTGCCGCTGCGTCGTATTCCCGTCAGGATTTTCACCAAAGGTTTGTCAATGAACAACCCTAATTGCTGCATGTAATCCTTTCTTGGTATCATATTTTTTATGGTTATAACCACAAATATAAGTCAATTATTCCAGATATTTATGGTTATAGGTCCAAATATATGAAGTTGCAGGTTTCCGTTACGGGTTTATCGATTATCGATTCCTCTGGATCTACGGGATCTGTGGTGAATCCTTTACCTTTTTTTACCACGATCCCGAGGCCTCGGGACGGATTAACACAGATTAAGAACACGGAGAATCTGTGAACAATCTGTGAAAATCTGTGTAATCTGTGGTTAATCCTTACTCCTTTTTTACCACGGATTACGCGGATTAACACGGATTAAGAACACTGAGAATCTGTTCACAATCTGTGAAAATCTGTGTAATCTGTGGTTAATCTGCTTTCTTTTTTACCACGATCCCGAGGCCTCGGGACGGATTAACACGGATTAAGAACACGGATTGAATCTATGGTGAATCCCTTTCTATAACAAACCTTCGGGCTGTGTTTATAAAAACCACTCTGCCGGCGAAGATCTGTGCAAGTGCGGCTTTGCGACTTCGCGACTTTGCGACTTTGCGAGAAACCAAATGGTATTACAATATGAAAATTGCGGAAATGAACATATTCCTTTTTTCGCGCAAAGGCGCCAAGGCGCTAAGAATAAGAACGCTGATCCCGAGTACTGGAGATCAGCGTTATCCGTATTTCGTTTATATAATAAGACTGTATCCTGTAGTTCCGACTATAAATTTAATAAAGAGCCGGGAAATGGCAATGGATTTTGTCTAAAAAATGCATGACGAATTTACGTCATTGACAGCCCTTTTTTAAAGCCGTAATTTTGAAGGCGAAACATAATAACGTTCTTTGAAAACAGAAGAAGGAGAAGATAAAGCACAGGTTTTTGAATGAGCAAACTTTTCGACTGACTGAAAAACCCTGTCATATGAACCATCAGAGTCACCTCTTTGACGACCGGAAGCAACTCTTTGGTAATCAGAAGTGCCTCTTTTGAAATAAATGTCAACTCATGAGGTATCAGAAGCGACTCTTTGACTATCATAAGCAACTCACGAGTTCTCAGAAGCGACTCTTTGACTATCATAAGCAACTCACGAGGCATCAGAAGCGACTCTTTGACAATCAAATGCAACTCATGAGGCATCAGAAATGACTCTTTGTTTATCAGATGCAACTCATGAGGCATCAGAAACGACTTTTTAAGGATCAGGTTTAAGCTTATGGTTTCAAGTTTATAGTTTCTGAAACATGAAACGTGAAATGCGATCCGTTTTTTTGTATTCAATATAAAAATCAAGTGTTTTTTATTAAATGTTAAAACAGAAGATCATGAAGACAATTGAAGAAAGCAAACTGAACATGTACCTTGGTCTGAGAGATCTGAATGGTACATATGAAGCTGTTACGAAGACGCTTCCGAAATACACGGAGAACTTCAATATCCTGCTTGAGTCGATAAGGCAGATACAGGAGTTGAGTGAGCAGATGACAGTTAACAAGACGGGTTTTGCGGCTGTGAAGAGCAGTTTAAGGGAAGAGCTTACCGGGCTGGCGGCCGACAGTTCGCGAAAGATTGCAGCCTATGCAAAGTTAACGGGGAATATCTCTCTCTTGAACGAAACATCGTATACCTCGTCCGATCTGGGAAGGCTTACATTTATTGCATTCAGGGATTGTATAAAGATGCTATACGACAAGATAGCCGTAACATCGGGGGCTCTTGCTGAATATGGTATTACAGCCGAAGAGCAGAAGCTTTTTCTCGACAAGATTGAGGAGTTTAACAGGATCCTTGTGACACCCCGGACAGGGATTCCAGAGAGGAGCAGTATGAGGATAAGGCTGGTTTCATTGTTTCAGGAGGCAAATAATGCAATCGGGAATAGGGTTTAATGTAAGGAACATGGCCCCGGGCACATGGAAGGTAAGGGTCAGCAAGCCCGGTTACAAGGCCAGGGAGACTGAGGTCAGTGTTTCAACCGGCGAGAGGACGGAGCTGAAGATTCAGGTGGAAAGGGTGTAGAAGTCGTGCAAGGGACGTCTACGGACGGAAATTGTCGCTAAAGTACCTATGACTAAGAGACTTAGAGACTAAGGGACTTAGGGACGTCTTCGGACGGAAATTGTCGCTAAAGTACCAACGACTAAGAGACTTAGAGACTAAGGGACTTAGGGACGTCTACGGACGGAGATTGTCGCTAAAGTACCTATGACTAAGAGACTTAGAGACTAAGGGACTTAGGGACGTCTGCGGACGGAGATTGTCGCTAAAGCACCTACGACTAAGAGACTTAGAGCCTTAGAGACTAAGGGACTTAGGGACGTCTACGGACGGAGATTGTCGCTAAAGTACCTACGACTAAGAGGCTTAGAGACTAAGGGACTTAGGGACGTCTTGGGAAGGAAATTGTACAGGGCCTTAGATAATTTGCTTTTATAGACGTCTCTTAGTCACTCCGTCTCTCAGTCTCTCAGTCTCTTAGTCTCTTCGTCTCTCAGTCTCTCAGTCTCTTAGTCACTCCGTCTCTCAGTCTCTTAGTCTCTTCGTCTCTCAGTCTCTCAGTCCCTCAGTCTCTCAGTCTCTTCGTCCCTCCGTCTCTTAGTCTCTTCGTCTCTCAGTCCCTCAGTCTCTCAGTCCCTCAGTCCCTCAGTCCCTCAGTCTCTCAGTCTCTCAGTCTCTTAGTCCCTCAGTCCTCCTCACCAGCTCCACTCCTCCGGATGTATCGACATAATGACCAGTTTGCTAATTATATTCTCATAGGAATCATCAAGTTCCTTATGTTCAATTGCTGAAATATATCCTGAGCTAAGAGCAAAATCGAGCCAGGTCTGTGTTTCGGCTGCTTCACCTTCCGAATCGGATAATTTCGCAACAAATGATTTAGGATATCTTCTTTTCCTGAAAGCCTCCGCTAAATTGCTGCAGACAGATCGTGA
>CAIMVD010000291.1 GCA_903844815.1 uncultured Bacteroidota bacterium
AGCACCGAGACCACTCTACTTTCTTGTGTTTTTACCCCCCAACCCCCCAGGGAGGGGTGTTCTTAAATCCCCCCTTGGGGGGCAGGGGGGTAAGAATATGGGAGTGAGAAACTGATTATCCGGGCTTAATTAACGACATTGATATGTAAATTGATAAAGAGACTACCTTTTCAAAAAATCCTCAGGCCATCCAGCCTCTTTGACGGTCACGGGCCTTACCAAGAGCATCCAGAGCAATATTCACATCCTCAACAATCTGGAAATCATACATTCCCAGACAAACAAAATCAGCACCGTTGGTAAATGCATAATTGAGACCGACTTCCGGAGTTATTGCTCCCGCCGCAAGGACTTTAAACGCAATCCATGGTTCGCTTAGAGTACCCATGAATCTTATTGTCTCTTCAGGATCATAATCAAACATGTTATCACGCCATGGAGCATCAGGCTGTGCTGACCAGTAATTATGATTATGGCAGGTCTTTACCCAGAAATCGGGCTTAACACCAAATTCAACACATCTTTTGATAGCCTCAATCCTGTGAGCACCAATACCTGCAGGCTTCCCGTGTCTCCTTATCTCTTCAAGACCTTTTTTTATGAGCTCCATTCTCTGTTCCAGTGTTCTCTTTTTGGGGTCATCCCACAGAGGATCAGTCCATCGATCTGTAATTTCACCCTGACAATAAAGAACATCCGCATCAACTGCCAGCGACATTGCGATACCCTTCTGAAAATCAAGATCGGTACCACAATCCGAAATAAATTTCATTTTCCCATTGAATTCATGCTTGTATTTCTGAAAGACCCTGCCAATCTGCGGATTAGTAATCAGCGCATTCATTCCGCATTTTTCGCCAAGCGCAAGAGTCTGCATCACCTTTTCATCAGTATGGTATGTTTTAACAAGCTTCGAAACATAAATCAGATCCCTCGAGTGGGCCCATCCTCCTATCAGATTTCCCCCCATTATGAGGCGGCTCAGTTCAAACTTTGCCGGATTGCCACCGGAATCGGTATAGGTAATGGCTCCATTTGGAACCTGGCCTTTAAGATCCTTAAGAGTACTGTAATTAAATTTGAGAATAGTGGCACCCGAGTTAGCATCTATTCCCTGGACTTTAAGCAGTTTCTCTTCAAAACTATCCCATTTTCTTTTCCTGTAGAGTGCATATGCGAAAGCTCCGAATGCCGGAACAGAGATAAGGTTTCTGATAACCTCCCTCCTGCCGGTCATGCCCTCTTTTTCCGGTGCAGAATCAGGAACCGGCTTCCTCACCTTTTCCTCTTTCAATCTCTTGTACAACCTGTCAAGGCCAAACTGGCTTTCGGCTGAGAGCAAGGCAAAGGTAACGAGTACAAAAAACTCAATCAGGTTACGGTTTATCCAGAGATAGCTCCCTTCTGCCGGAACGCCGAAGGTATATCCCGGAATTGGCGGATAGGCAATAAAATAAAACAGAAGCATTATTGCGCCTCCCGCACCTGCCAGCCGTGAAAACAGACCCAGAATGAGACCCAGCCCGACAAATATCATTCCCCAGATATTTATAAAATCAACAAAGGCGGTAATTCCCTGACTCCCTGCCATCCAGTGAAAGAGAGGGGCAAAGATCCATCTTGATCCAGCAAGGTAGGGTGAAGAACTCCATCCTGAAATTAGTATCTTTGAGATCCCTTCATACAGGAATTGCCAGCCTATGGCAATCCTGGTAATTGTCAGAAACCAGGTGATAATCTTACTTTGAATTTGTCCCGATCCGGTCTTCATAGAATAATAGTTTTCAGGTTACTACGTTCGGTTTTTCAACCCTTAATTAATCCGAATAAATCAATGCTGAGATGAAAAATAAAAAAATGAAGATATCAATTTTTTACTAATTCAAATCACTATTACTGTAAGCCTTTTAATGCAAACAAAAAATTGAAAATATTGTATTCAGGTGAATCGCCGCTGCTTCCTTCCCCCCTTGTCCTCCCAAAAACCCATGTCATCCCGCATTCTTTCGCTTAAAAAAATTAATTATTTAACCGAAATCCGTCATGCGGAAGAATGAGGGATCGCCCAATTCTAACCAGATTATAGAAGTCCTATACTCAGTAAAATGTAAATAAAGATTAGCTTCAAAAGGAGAGGAGAGCTATAACCTTTAATTTCACCATAAGAATCTGGTCGCCTTACTTTATCCTAAGTGCAATCTATTTTCAGAATCCTTAGCTTGACGACCAGGCCACCCAATAGGGGATTTAAGAACAACTCCTTTTGCGGGCAAGGAGTGAAAAAATCGGGACCTAACTCACATTGATATTCTAATAGTGAATTTTATGTTAAAAATTTGCTGTTGGCTAAACTATTATTAACTCCTGCTGTTATTTATACAATAACATCTTATGGATAACTTAAATATTCATCCAACTAATTACTCATAAAACATACCGATGAAAAAAATAATATTCGCACTTACACTGATACTGGCTATTGCCATTGTTTCAGGTTACAAAATATCCCGGCTGAACGACAGATCCGTGGAAACTGCAAGACTGTCTTCAGTGAACAATAACAGGAACACTGGAAAAACAGAGAGCAGTAATACAGATGCGAAACCCGAATCATCCGTGTCAGATAATTCGACAGAAACCAAGCCGAGAGTCCTGTTGTTGCTTAATAATGATACAGGTCTGTCAAAGTGGTCACCTTCCCTTTGGTGGAACTATAACCACGTAAGTGCAGCCCGGAAAGGGTGCTAATGTACCGATATGGTGACTTTAATATTTTGCTCTTTCCAACCTGAGAGCGATATCTTCTTTGTAATCAGGTGAGGAAATATCAGCCCATCCTTCCTGATGATTCTTAAGATCTTCTGCTTTTTCAGCCCCGGTCTTTGTGTCAACCCAGGTTAGCTTATAAGAACCCGATTTCAATAGCATTTTAAATTCCGACTTCGTAACTGAAGTATCATTCGTTTGAAAATAAAGTGCAAATATTTCGTTCCCTTTAGTGAGGCCCTCAAATTCTGATTTGCTGTTTTCGGGTAATTCAATAATCTCTTTTTTAACAGGTTCCATATTAATGAAGTCAGTCCCTTTCATAAAATCAGCCAGGATTTTAAACTGATTCCTGAGAATTCTGCCTCCCCCACCGGGTTCTCCGGGCTGAACAACAAAGCTGCCATCCTCATTATCTGTAGTAAATGAATAATCGAGGTTATTGAAAAGAGCTCCTCCTGCCAGAATAAAAGCCCAGGCTTCGGTGCGGTATTTCACATCATCAATTCCATCGAAACCTGTTTCATTGTCGCCGATTGGTTTGTTTAGCCCGTAATTCACCGACACTGTTTTAGGGGGACGTGCGTAATGAAAGTTATAAATCGAAACACCTTCCCTGATCTTCGGGACCACCTGAAAGTTATTAGCTATATTATTTGATATCAGATGTTTTTGATCAAATCCCTTTTCTGCATCCACCACTACTCCTGTCATGTGTTTTTCCCACTCCGCCAGGGCCAGAGTATCTCCGAAATATGGTTCGTTGCAGACCTCATAATAAAGGTTTCCGAAATCCTTTAGCTCAGAAACTATCTTTCTGACCATTTTTTCCTGAATATCAAGGATTTCAGGATGCCTAAGAGATAGTATCTCCCTGTGATCCTTAATATTACCAATATTATTCACATTGTTTTTCACGTACAGTGGTGAAAGTTTCCATTGAATAGTGTCATAAAAATTCGAAAAGAGGTCAAGTTCAACAATAATATTTCTTTCACCGGCTTTGGTTATAAAATCTTTCAACCTTGAAAAATAGTCCTCATCCCATTTTGAAAGGTCGAATTTATTACCACCGTTGCCGTATCCCGCTTCCTGACTTCTCGCCCAGGGACAAATATATCTTCCCTGTGCCGGAGCCAAAGTGTTTTTAAGGATTCCGAAGGCGCCCTGCGGCTCAACATAGATGCCTGAAAAAGTACGGGTAACATTTAGTCCTGAGGACGAAAGCTCATCAAGATATTTCGCATAATCAAAATCCAGGTTCATAACTGCACCATAATGCTCTGTGGAACCGATCAGAATCAGCGGTTTTCCGTCATAGAGGAAATAATGGGGATTTTGCGGATGAAGACCAATCGGCTTTATGGTTTGCGGAGCCTGTCCGCATGAAATAAAAACAGCTGTGAAAAATGCCAGGCAGATAATTTGAACTGATTTCATGAAATTCAGAATTTTAAGATTTATATATAAAGTTGTGCATTATAAATTTCAGATAATCTATTCAAGGGGTGTTAATTTTCACTATTCAACAATTCAAGTTCAGGAAGTTGTTTTTTGTATTCTTCAAGATTCCAAATAAGATCCATTTGTTTTAAATAGTGCGAAAGAGGGTCTAAACCAACTTCTTTGCGTCTTTTATCAACGTTATCCGGATCGTCAAGAGGAGCAACATAACTTTTATTTGTTTTTTTATTAAAATAAATTTGACTCCCATAGATTTGCTTTCTTCCCTCTCCCAATGCAACGCGGTCTTCCAACAAAGCCAACCAGCGTGCTTCTGTTTTACCTTCTTTTACTGCAGTGCGCATCATTGGTAAGTATTTTTGCTGGGTTTTTAAATCGGAATGCTGAATAATAACAAAAAACGTATTGTTAGCCAGTCCCCCTATTTTGTCTTTTCCCACCCAACCTTTTTCATCCAGAATTTTAGTTATAAAAACCAAATGGATGCTGTCGGTGTATCGCATTCTTTTAATAATGCTATCAACAACTGGACTTCCATCACCAAATTTATTCCAGGCTTCAGTCCATTCTTGTCTTATATCCTGATCCTCATTCCAAATTTTTAATAGTTCCCTTTTTAGAGGTTTATCATAATTACAACTATTCAATCCCAACATTAATACAACTATTGAGATTAGAAAGAGAATATTACTTTTCATATGATAAAGAATTAGTCTGACATTTAGTCGTGAGTTTGTTTGGTTAAGTTAGTATATTTTATTATACTTCCCTACTATCCCCAATGTATCAGAGATGCAGCCGTTTATCTTCCTGATTAACAGGGTGTAAATTTTTTAGTATTTTATTACAATAGGAAAATTTGGGTTTAAATCAATTTCCCTATTATTTATATTGTTGTCAAACGTTAATTCCAGTTTCTCAACATCCCCTTTCTCAATATTAATCCCATTTTTAGAAATGTTCTCCACAATTTCCGATGTACTTGTTGTCACAATTTTATATGATGTTAAAGTTTTTATCCCATTTTTATGAATATGGTTCTCCTTAAAATCATTAGGCTTATCATCATTAACCAACTCTTCGATTGAATTATAATTTGGAAATTCCATATTCGGATACAAAACAAAAACAAGCGGATCATTTAAATTTTGATTATTTGTGGCCATTAACAATGCTTTATCACGCATCCAAACTGATTTGTACTCCTTGTATGTAAATGGTATATTCTTCTGATCAAATGGAGACATTTTAAGACCTATTCCCAGGAAAGATGATTTGTTTTGACACCATTGAGAACGTTTAATATAATTGCAGCCAAAATTATCGAGATTATTTAAAGCCTCTGCCTGATCAGAGATGTATAACAATTCGATATAAAAATTAAGAAAGAAAATATATTTCCCTGCTGTTCCCTGTCCTTTATGCTCTCCTGATATAATACTCGTAAATCCTGCCTTCTTAAAAAATTCAATTTCTGGTGCATCTTTATACACCCAAATGAATATATGGTCAAGTTGCAATAAGTTTTTCATTCTTAAATAGTCAAATCTTCAACAAAACATTGAGGTCAATATGGGTTTACGGGTTTACGGGTTTACAGGTTCACATTGCTTGCCTCTACGCTCTATGCTATTTTATAAACTTTATGCTTTCTATAATGCCCTGTGCCCTATGCCCTGTGCTCTCCCAACCTCTACAGGCATATATAAGTTTGTTATGAGTCTCCAATCTTTTGTGCGGTATGCGACTCTTTTGTTTTTAAAAGCCTCTTCAAGACACATGTGGCCAGCGGGTATAAGTAATTGACGATCCGAATCAATATTGTTTGAATGCCTTCTCATGTTCTTCTTTAATTTCGTCTGCTAATGACGCCGGTTGCAAAACTTTCATGTTAGCACCGAACGAAAGCAATTCCATAATGAAGTCATGAGTAATACACAATTTCAATTTTATTTGCAATTCATCCTTATTGTCAATCAAAACTTGTTGTGTGCCGTGAAGTGGTAGGGTCTTAATATATTTCCCCTGAATCGGATCAAATAATAAGACTATTTCCTGCGGTTCTTCATCGTTTGGACTGATTATGCCAAAACAATAACGAAAGTGTCCTTCAATGTTGAAGGTCTTTGGAAATTTAAAAGGCCTGTTTGTTATCTCAAGATTTGTCAAACGGTCGAGTGCAAAGCACTTGATATTACTGTCTTTGCAGTCGTTAGCCAAAATATACCATCGGTTTTTGAATTCTTTTAAACCATAAGGTTCAACTGTCCGTTGACTGATCTCTTCCTCCCAGAATTTCTGATAAGAAAATTTGATTTGTACTTTATTTTTTATTGCATGAAGCAAACCATATAAATTCTCTGTCCCCTGCGGCCTTCGTTTCTCAAGATGAATAAAAGGGGGAAAGTCCTGAGCAAGATTTAATGAATTGAACATATCAAACGCCTCAATCATCCTCTGGAAATTCATATTCTCCATTTCGTTCTGGCAAATGAAGTAACCTTTGCTTTTTGTTGAATATTCGATGTCTATCCCGAAAGTGTTTCGAATTTCACGGATGTCACGTTGAAAAGTTCTCTTTGAAAATCCTATGATCAAAGCATCGTCCTGCAATTGCAGATAGCTGGACTGATTTTCAATATATGCTTTCAACTCATCATAAGACGAGTAAGGTTTTGCTTTCAGCTTCTTTAGAATCAGCAGATAGCGGGATATGTAGCCGCGTTTGGACATTAAAACCAATCTTTACCTTGTGTTTTATTCAGTATATCTTTTACCCTTTCTTCTATTTTTTTCTTCATCTCCCCATTTGCAATTTCACGCCAAGGTATAGGATTATTCCAATTTTCCCAATTTCTATAAGGATCTTCAAAGAATTTAAACCATTGCCATTTTTCATATTTACAATCAACATCCTCATCTGGCTTTTCTTTCATTGCCGTTTGAATTCTTTTGATATCTTCTTGCGTTCCTGGTTTAAGTTCTTTATGACATATCCCATAAAAAAAACCATTTGACCCATCTTTTTCAAAACAAAATCCAATGCGAAAATTATTCCATCCCTCTGGATGTAAAAAGACAGCTCCAAAGGCTTCTCTCTTTTCAAATCTTATGTCATCATCACCTACAACTAAATTTAAATCTTTAGCAATCTCGTGTATTTGAATTTTAAATACACTAAGAAGATGAAATAAAAGGGGATTAAGTGAAGCTGCTACAATAAAAGTTGAATCAATGTTTTCTGCACTTTTTGCTATTTTTTCTACTATTTCTTTTGTCATACTATCATTTATTGTTTGACCGGTTAAATACTTAATTAGATTAATGTACTGCGTTAGGGTTTCTCTTAATATCGCATGATTAACAGCTTTTTCTTTACACTTTTCAAGCCAGTCTTTAATGTCTTCTTTATATGAAATACAGACATAATCTTTGCCCTCTACTAGTTGCCCTTTGCTATTACTTGATGGTTTTGATACATTTAATGTCAAGTAAAAAATAGGCGCTCTTGGATACGCATTATTATATCTCACTAATTGGTAGGGTTGATCCCATGCATAAATTTTATTTTCTATAATTATGGTATTGTATTTGTTATCTTTTATTAGAATATCAATTCTGCCTCCTTCGGTTTCATCATCATTTATTAACCCAATGTAGCTTTCTGGGGAAACAGTACTGTAAGAGGTATCAAGATCACTAAACCTATTTATAAATTCTTCATTCTCTTTATATTTTTCTTTTTGTAGTTCCAAAAATAATTTTAGAAAAACATCTTTATAACCGTGTTTCCCTTTTGGATTAAGTAATTCACATAGAAAAGCTGAATGAGTACGGACTTCATTGGTTGAAAGACCAAGCACCCTAAAAACATTAAAGTTTTCTCCGGTTAACTCTGCAATCTTTTCAAATTGTTGGGATATGGTAGATATTTGATTAATTAAATTTTGAATTTAGTCGTGGTTACGCATCTTCCTAAATTTTTGTTCAAATATGATTTCGAAAGTTCTACACAAAGAATTGCAGCATCCAAAGCTTCCCGCTAATTCAAAGGTACCCCTAATTTCCAGCAAAATAAAGCTAAGTGCTTCAAATTATCTTGACATAAATTTAAATGAGTATCGGGAATCAATCATAAAGAAATTCCCCATTAACCTTTTTTACTGAATAATTCAGGCATATCATTAAGATTCCTCATTAATCCACTCTAAGCCCCTTAATATAGGCATGTTAGTCAGGTGGATTAATTCGGAATGACAAATTATTTGGGGGAACAGGGAGGGGAATAAGCGGCGATTCTCTTCGACAAATTGTTTCAAATAGAAAAATTCTATTTGAGAATCGCCGCTTATTCCACTCCCATCTCATAAAAAAGACATGTCATTCCGACCGAAGCCGCCATGTAAAGTACAATTATATTGAAAGTTGCGTGAGGCGGATGAGGGAGGAACCGAGTTCCGCTTCAGCGGGACGAGCTCACCGAAGGTAATCTTAGTGGGTGGTAATCAT
>CAIMVD010000292.1 GCA_903844815.1 uncultured Bacteroidota bacterium
ATTGCCATTGTCGAAAGCAACATGCCTGATATACTTTTGCTCGACAACAAACTACCCGGGATGCAGGGGGTTGATGTTCTGGATTATATCCGGAAAAGAAACTACGATATTGTTGTTGCCATGATCACCTCATATGCATCTCTCGACGTTGCTATCCGGGCAACCCGCGACGGAGCCATTGATTTTATTCCAAAGCCTTTCACACCACAGGAACTTAAATCGAGCATCGAGAATATCACAAAGCAGCAGTATCTGAAAAGGATAACACACAAACTCAAGCAGGATGGCAAAAAGATAAGATACCAGTTTCTTTCGGTCCTTTCGCATGAACTTAAGGCTCCATTGAATGCCCTTGAGGGTTACCTTCGAATGATGCAGGAGAAGCAGGCAGGCGACAGGATTGATGATTATGAAACTCCTATTGAGAGGTCATTGCAGAGGATACAGGGAATGAGAAACCTTATACTTGACCTTCTTGACTTCACAAAAATAAGGCTTGAAAGGAAAGAGGAAAAGATCGAGGAGGTTGACCTGGCTGAAGTTGCATCGGGAGCTATCGTCACTGTTCAGCCATATGCTATCCAGATGGATGTTTCCATAGAGCTAGATGTGAGGTCAGAAGCAAAAATAATGGCTGATCCCGGTGATATGGACATAGTTTTTAATAACCTCATTTCGAATGCTGTGAAATACAATAAAACAGGAGGAAAAGCTGAAATAACAATTGATAGCTCCGATACTGAGGCAATACTTATTTTTTCTGATACGGGTATTGGAATCACCAAAACTGATACCGAAAATCTGTTTGCCGAGTTTGTCAGGATAAAGAATGAAAAGACAAGGAATATTTCGGGAAGCGGACTTGGGCTCTCAATTGTAAAAAAGGTAGTTGAGTTGTACCACGGTACAATAAATGTTGAAAGCACACCCGACGTTGGAACAGTATTTACAATAAGATTACCCAAAAAACAAACGAATAATATCTGAAAAGCATTGCCTGCCAGTTACTGTTTGCCGCAGGCAGGTCACTTGATAACATTAAAAACAATTAAAAACATGATGAAATTACCGGGAAAAACTGTTGAAAGGTTGAGTGAATACAGAAGAACTCTTCTGGAATGTCTTACTGAAAAAAGAAACTTCATATTCTCTCACGAACTGGCTGCACGTCTTCATATAACAGCGGTACAGGTAAGACGCGACCTGATGCTTATAGGTTATTCCAGTGTACTAAGGAAGGGATATGATGTGAAGGAGCTCATCGACACTATCGGCAAGATTATAGATTCGGATCAGACCATGAACGTTGCCATTATAGGGATTGGAAACCTAGGAAGGGCAGTTGCCGGTTATTTCAAAGGAAAAAGGTCGAAACTGAACCTGGTAGCCTCGTTCGACAATGATGCTCAGAAGGTGAATAAGGTAATTTCGGGTGTAAAATGCTATCCCTATTCCGATATCGAAAAAATGATTAAGGAACTGGATATCAGGATTTCAATACTTACTGTGCCGCCCGATTATGCACGGGAGATAACTGAAGAGCTTGTACGCTTCGGAATAAAAGGAGTTCTTAACTTTACAACTATTCCTCTTAATGTGCCATCGGAAGTTTACCTTGAGGAGTATGATATGATAACCTCAATTGAAAAGGTCGCATATTTTGTGAAGGAGAACCATATTTAGCCTTTCCCGGTAATGAGGATTTTCAGAAATTTTGAGGAGGCAGGTGTCATATTAAATCCTGTTGTTACAACAGGTTCGTTCGACGGGGTCCACATAGGGCACAAGGTTATTATAAACCGTCTGAAGATGCTGGCAGAAAAGCACAATGGCGAATCCGTCCTGATAACCTTCGACCCTCACCCCCGAAAAGTACTCTATCCCGAAACGGCAGGCAAGGATCTTAAATTAATCAACTCACAGGAAGAAAAACTTTTCCTGCTTGAAAAGGCCGGCCTCGATAACATTATAATAGTAGAATTCACAAGGGAGTTCTCGAAAATTACAAGCGAACAGTTTGTCCGCGACTTCCTCCATAACCTGCTTCGGGCAAGGGTTGTTGTTGCAGGTTTTAACCATCATTTTGGGTTCAATAAAGAAGGAGATTACCGTCAGCTTTGGGCCTGGCAGTCGGATTATAATTTTGAGGCAGAGGAAATACCTGAACAGGAGGTACAGCATGAAACCGTAAGCTCCACGAAGATAAGGGAGGCAATAAGCAACGGTTATATTCAAAGGGCAAAT
>CAIMVD010000293.1 GCA_903844815.1 uncultured Bacteroidota bacterium
CCTATCGTTAATTTGTTAACTTTAGAGTAATATTTGGTTATGCCTTTTCTTATTGCTCTGTTTTTTTCCCTTTTTACATCGTGCGAATTTTCAGCGGTTGCTCAAAGCAAAAAAATTAACTCGACGGTCATTAGCCAGGATACCATACAATATTTAAAAAGGAAATCGGAAACACTTTTATCCAGTAAGAAATACCAGGAAGTTTATCAGGTTTTTAATTTCATAGCCAATTACTATTCTGCTGGAGGGAACCGGCGAATGTATTTTGACTATAAAAATAAAGCAGCAAACTGCTTAAGCAAAACCGGAGATGAGGTTGGATTGATAGACAGCATCTTTTTTTTGCTAAAAGACTATGACAAAAGCAATGTCTGCGATACCGTATTAACAACAGCTATAATTAATAATTTCGTCAGAAATTATAATAGCATGCCCTATTATCAAGCCAAGCTAACGTATATCGATTACATTATTGACTCACTTAAGGCAAAATTAACAGAAGGTAGCCGGATCCTCCTATTAAAAACCAGAATATATATTACAGAAAAGCTAGCTATTCCCCTGGAGCAATTGAAATCACATTATAAACTTTTAAGTCAGAACCTAAATCCTGCTGAACAAACTGAATTCAATACTGATCTCGGAAGCTTTTATCATGAAATAAAGGAATACCAGCTGTCCAACATCGTTTTGCAAAGCACTTTAACTAACCCAAGCGTTTCGAATTTACAAAGAGCTGTTTTATATAATATACTTGGCAATAACTATCTTCACTTAAAAAAATATTCAATATCATATTACTATTTTAGCGAGTCCTTATTTATACGTCAAGGAATCCCAAATAATTTCGAATATTTGACCGTAATCTACAACAATCTGGCAAATTATTTTAGCACCATTGGGAAAATGGACTCCGCGAATTCACTATATTACAAGTCTTTAGAAATATGTAAAATGAAATATGGGAATGATTCCAGAGAAGTTGCTTTCCAATACAACAACCTTGGCAATCACTATTTCAAATTAGAAAAGTACGATTCTGCTTTTGTATTTTACCAAAAATCTTTCAATATTAAACAAGAAATAAAAAATTATGATGGCATTGATATAATATATAGTTTATATAATCTCGGGCAAACACAATCAAAATTAGGGAATACAACATTGGCTATTCAATTATTGACAAAATCAGTTAAAAAAAACTTCGAGATTGCCAAAACATTTTCTTTTAAAAGCGGATTATCCTCACCAAACGATTATATTATTTCCTGCAATTTTCTAGGTGATATATTTTATGATTCATATGATCAATATCGCAACGGTGCATCCTTAGATAGTGCGAAAATGTATTACGAAAGAGCGATAATCACCAACGATTCACTAATAAATTCAACACCAATCGAATCTTCAAAGATCCTCGTAAATCTTTCGAACAAAAAGATACTTGAAAGCTATTTAAAATGCTACCTTTTTGAGGATTCTGTTGGGCAATATACAATTACGGACACGATTAAGGTTTTATCCTTATTTGACCAGTGCCATAACTATATTTTGTTAAACAAATTGCTAAGTACGGGTGTAGAACTTCAAAACTCGGTCAATTACCATGTTAATAGCGATACTAAAACTCTCGATGAGATATATAGTACCATAGAATCTTTTGAAAGTGACAGGTCATCTAACCTTTTGAATATTCGCGAATTAAGCAAAAACCTCTTTTCTAAAATCAAAGAACTTGAGAGAAAAAAAGATAATTATCGACAAAATTCGAAAAAGCAAATTAACCTTTTAAATGAAGAAATTACATCCACAATGTTCAGGAAATTAATAAACGATCAAATGATAATTCTTGAATATACAACGATAAAAGATTATCTTTTCTGTTTATCAATAACAAATAATAATATTAAAATAACAAAAATTGAAAAAACTCAAGAATTAGAAAACCAAATAATTGACTGCAGGAAAGGCTTAAGGCAGTTCTCTTTAGATTTCAACAAGTTGTACGACCTTTCAAATATACTCCTTGCACCGTTGAAGAATATCTCAACAGGAATAAACAAAATTGTAGTAATCAAAGATGAGAGTTTTTTAGCTATTCCATTTGACATTCTCATTTTATCCAAACCTCGACCAAATTTTCAAGACAACTTTTACTTAATAAAAAAATACGATATTTCTTATTCATATTCCGTTGCTCTTCTATTTCGTAACGCTTCCACAATATCAAGAAAAAGCAATTTTGAGTTTATTGGTTTTGCACCTACAGATTTTGTTGGCAATCCAGGGAACCTGGTTGAGTCACTCAGCGGTTCTAAAGATGAAGTATTGCAAATCTCCAACCTATTCATTAAAACCAATCTTAATTCTATGGCTCTTACCGGTTCAGATGCAAATTTTGAGAATTTTTATAATTATGCTGAAAAAACTAACATATTACATGTTGCGACTCATTCATCCGTGAACAGTAAATCATTTGATTCTGGACTCCTTGTAAATCCCACAAGCAAAGGGTTAAACAATGTGATTACTTATTATGATATACTAAATCTGCAATCGAGTCCTCACCTCATTGTTTTAGCATCTTGTTCTTCGAATTCAGGCAAACTTCTAGAAGGGGAAGGTATTCAGAACATCGGACGTGCATTCTCAATAAAAGGTGCATCGTTTATCATTTCTTCCCTTTTTCGATTAGATGACAAATTTTCCTGCAAATTTACAACTAAATTTTATAAAAACTTACTGGCTTCAAAGGACATAAAAAAATCACTTTGTAAAACCAAAAGAGAATTCATAACAGATGTTAACTATTCATATCCAACGTATTGGTCGAACTTTAACATAATAGGAAAATGAAGACAATTATAATATTAATAGTACTCCTATATCAAATTTCATTAGGTACATTGTTACCTTCAGAGTCCACAAAAGCAGATCGAGATTTATTGAACTTAATAGTTGATTGGGGTTATCTGGAAAATTTCCATCCATTAATTGTGACCAACGAAATTAATGCAGATTCATTATTCTGTTTACTAGCGTGTGATATTATAGCAGGCAAAATAAAATATTCAACTGAAAGTCTTTTAATTTTACTGAATAGCAAAACCGCTAATCCTTTGCCCAATAACCACCC
>CAIMVD010000294.1 GCA_903844815.1 uncultured Bacteroidota bacterium
TAAGCAAACGAAAGATGTTGGGGAATATTTTAAAACTGCTTACGGGAAAGCAACTTTAAAAAGAAGGGAGGCTCAGAACTACCAGCGACTCGACCACTTCCATCAAACCCTTCACCAAATCAAGGTTAGATATTTCAAATCTCTTGTCTACAAAGAAAAAAACCCTGGCGCAAAAGCGCCGGGTTTTTTTTCTTTGGGCTGTTACCCGAAACGGATAGCGAGCTTTGCCCGCCGAAGCCTCTGGCGCAGGAGGGCGAAGCGAGCAATCTTCCTCCTCACATGAACTCACCCCCTGCCCTCCTACATCCAACCCTGCAACCATACATCTTCCTGCCCCGCTCCAATCTCCTGATTCCATGCCTTTTGACTTCACTCCTTTCCGTTCGTCAAATAAATTCATCCATTCATCAAATTTAAGTTGCCAAATCCGAAGATCTCACTTTGGATTGATTGCTTTTTAGAAATTTTTTTGTACATTAGAAGTGATTGAGCTATGCAGAATTCCTTTTTACACGATAGTTATAAGTAATCATAGAGTCAATATAATTCTACTCCCATAGGAAATCTTGATAAAGTACGGACTTGTTTAAACTCAAGAAAATAGAAAATAACAGATAACTTTCTTATTTTAAGATTATTAGTGAACTTAACATCAATTTGAACTCCGGAACAAGTTAATATACTAAAAACCTTAACCTATGGAACTCCTGACTTCCCTGACGAGCTTAACGAAAAGCAACTCTATTAAAGTCATCAAGGATGATTTTCGCTTTTCAACCTTTAAAATAGTATTTTTAACCAATTCTTTCTTTCTGATTTTCTTTACATTCTTTTTACAAGCACAAACCATTACTTTAAATTCCGTTGTTCCAGACAAGAGTCTAGTTGGAACTCCTCAAAATGTCACACTTACATTTACCGTTGGAGGAGGTTTTAATAAACAGAATATATTTAAAGCAGAATTAAGCGATGCATCAGGTGCATTTAACCCACCAACAACAACAATTGGTCAGACTACGAATAAAAGTAGAACTATTAACTGTATTATACCCGGAACACTTCCGTCCGGCACTGGTTACAGTATTCGAATAGTATCAACTCTTCCGCTTGTTATCAGTAATGTAAAGCCATTCAGCATTACTCCCATCGGTCCTGCAGGAACCATAACAGGATCATCTGTGGTTTGCCAGAGGCAAGACCTAGTTACCTATTCAATAACCCCTATACCCGGTGCAACCAATTATATATGGACTTTACAACCCGGTTGTTCAATAGTATCCGGACATAATTCAAGTGAAATCACAGTTAACTTTTCAGAGAGTGCTATAAGCGGTAATATATCAGTTTACGGAACTGATGGAACTTTCAATGGAAATTCATCCAGTCTGACAGTAACCGTTAATAAATTACCTTTAATTACCTCACAGCCATTAAGTTCATTAAATATCTGCCCGGGTACTTCCAAAAGTTTTTCTGTAACAGCCACCGGAACCGGAACATTAAGTTATCAATGGTTTCGAAATGGCTCTAAAATAACCGGGGCAACTAAATCCACTTATTCAGTTGGAAAGGTAACTGCAAGTATGACAGGCATATATCGCGTTGATGTAACCAACTCCTGCGGAACAACTTCCTCAAATGATGCAGAATTAGGTCTGGATGCTGTTAGCCCTGTATGGATAACTGTAAATGGAACGTTAGATGTTACCATTCCCTGTAATAATTCAAAAGCATTGTCAACTGCACAGTCAATGGCGCCGGAAGCAAGTGACAATTGCCTTACCGGACTAACGTCAACAAAAACATCTGGAACATTTATTCCGGCAGGCGATGTCTCATGTTCCGGTACCTATGTCAACACATGGATCGCAGCTGATGCAGCCGGTAATACGAGTTATGTTTTTACCCAAACCATTACTGTAGATGAAAATGCAGGGATCGTTATTACAAAACCGGCTACCGATTTAATTGTTGAATGTGACGGTTCTGTTAACGAAACCGAGTTTAACAACTGGTTAAGTTCAAATGCCGGAGCAACAGCAAAAAGCAGTTGCGGAGCTGTTTCATGGACATATGACATTTCGGCTTTAGACCCGGATGGAATAACAACTGTATCATTTACAGTAACCGATGATTGCGGTAATCCTCCAGCAACAGTCCAGGCATCTTTTATAATCTCTGACAACAATTCGCCTGTACCGGATGTAAAAAATCTTCCCGGCCTGGATTTATCCTGTAATGAAGAAATCCCGGTTCCAACAGCAACTGATGCCTGCCAGGGACCAATAGCAGGAATGACAGAAGATAAGATTACCGGCCTTCAATGCGGAACTTATACCATTTCATGGTATTATGAAGATGCATCAGGGAATATCTATTTTCAGGATCAGGTGGTTAATATTATTGATAATACCCCTCCTGATATTTCTCAATTACATATTGACAATTTGGACAATGGATGTATGAATGCTGAATCCAGAAATCAGACTATTTTAGATTGGCTTGGACCAGTTCAGGAATGGATGAAAGACTGGGTATCTGATAATTGTGGTCGCATAACAATTACCAATGATTATGATTTTAACGATATCCAATACACCTGTGGTCAGGCAGAAGGCTACCTTATAATTACATTTAAAATTGAAGATGATTGTGGAAATTATGTTGAATACCCTGTACAATGGAATTTCTTGTCTGAACAACCCACTGTAATAACACCTGCTCAAAATAAATCAATTGAGGTGTGTAATGGCGAATTTGACCAGACTGAATTGAATGACTGGCTTAACTCTCACGGTGGAGCAGAAGTAAGCTGGCCTTGTGGGAATGTGGAATGGTCAAACAACTTCGATGATATTTATAACGACTCTGGCCCAGGCACTTATACAATATATTTCACGGCGACTACCGAATGTGGACAAACTATTTCCAGTGATGGATTACTCACAATCTGGCAAAATAATATAAACAGTGTGGTTGTTGGTCCTCAACAAGGAACATTGTGCGAAGGCATTAATGGTAGTAATGTTATTTATGATGTAGTAGTTACCCGCGATGCTTGTTCAGCAGAAAGCTTTCAGGTTCAGTTGGGTGTTACTTCTGAAAATGGTGGAATGCCAGATGGAATTGCCTATGCTTTTACAGTTGAGTATCCCTGGGTTTATGAATTTGGACCAGATGATGAAGAAATTCATGCAACTATGCAAATATGGAGTTATTCTGAAAACGCACCATCTCTGCAAAATCATGAAATTACTCTCAGGGCTTTTGACCCGGCAATCGGTCATCCCAATGCGGATTATGGCGACTATGCAGAGGCACCTGTGCCGATTACAACGGGAAGTTTCGCGAACAACATTGTTCCCGAAAAAGAAACTCTGGAAGATGTTACAGTTGAATGCCTTTACGATGCAGCGCCAATTGCACACGATGTATGCCATGGCAATAACTTATTAACCGGAATGATTCGATTCCACGAAGAATTATCCCCCGGGGTTTACCGTGTAACATGGTTCTTTAGTGACGGACGGGGCTATGAACTAGATCAAGGCCCGCATATTATAACACTAAGCGACAGCGAAGCTCCAATTCCTCATGTTGCTCAACTACCCGACATATCCGTAGAATGTTTTAATGATTTCTGGAACAACCATGAAACACCAACTGCCTCGGATAATTGCGACGGTGAAATGCTTTGGGCAGGTATTGAAAAACATGAAAACAATGGAGATCGTACTTATACTGTTTACTGGGCTTATACCGACTGGGCAGGAAATAAAACTACCCAAACACAAAAGGTAATATTAACCGACATTACTCCGCCTGATATTTCCAGAGTTTCTGAAATTGAAAATTTTGAAATAATGAGCACTGGTTGTAAGCCTACTATTGAAGCACTGGATTTCTATCTTTCAGATTGGGTTCAGGCAGTTACTCTGGATCTAACTCCTCGTATTTCGGATAACTGCGAAAACTTTACGGTTACAAATGATTATAACATTAATAATTTATCTGCGGGTTGTGGAACCACGGGTACAATTACTATCACTTTCACTTTTACAGATGATGCCGGAAACAGCTGGGAAGTACATAGCAACTGGACCATTTACTCATTTACACCAGAAGTGGTAAAATGGGCTGAAGGATTAACAGTGGAAATGCGTAATGGTGAAATTGACCAGACCGCCCTGAATGGCTGGCTCGCCTCCAATGGTGGTGGAGAAGTAAGCTGGTCCTGTGGAAATGTGGAATGGTCGAATAATTTTAACGAAGTTTATGGTGCCGGTGGCCTCGGAAATTACCCTGTTACTTTCACTGCAACAAGTGAATGCGGTGATAAAACTACAATGGTTGCAACATTAACAGTAAGTAAATATAATATAGGTAGTGTTAAAGTTGGGCCTCAACAAGGTCATGTTTGCCCGTTGCTTTCGGTCAGGGTAACTTATGAACTTACAGTTACCCGGGAGGTCGGTTCAGTGGGCGCTTTCGATGTCCGACTTGGGGTAACAGGTTTTAATGGAGGACATCTGGAAGGAATTTACGACTTCTGGTATGAAAAGGATGGAATATATACAAGTGACCTGCTCCATTTTACCGAAACAGATAACTCACAAACGGTTACTGTAGTTATCCAGAAAAAACCAGTCTATTTTGATGGAACCCATGAGCTCATGATTCGTGCTTACGATCCGGCACTTGGACATCCAAACTCAGAATCTGGGGATTTTGCGGAAGATTTATTAACATTTACCACCGGTTACCCTAATCCTCCAGATTGCCCTGTTATCAGAACTGTGTTTACATCCAACGATAATTGTGAAGTGACTCTGGCTGATGTAGCTGCATCCAATCAGTTCTGCACACCAGTTACTGATCTCATAAGCCGTTCTGATAAATCCGGTCCGTTTGGAATTGGTTCTCATACTATTAATTATACCACAAGCGATGGATCAACATGTCTGTTGAGTTTCGAAGTAAAAGGGAAAAACATCGGCGATGTACAAATGGGTGCTCAGCAAGGGATTATTTGTCAGGGTTCACCATGGAGAATTGAATACCCGGTTACAATAAACAGGCACGTTTGCTCTTCAGAAGGAACCTTTGATCTTGAGATTCATTTTATAGTCCCTGCAGGTACACCTGATCTAAGTTATGGGCTTGCCGATATACAGAGTCCTGTACATTTTGAGCCCGGTCAGACTGAAAAAACAGTCAATGTTTTCATCTCCAGCAGCGATGGTACTTATGCGGGTGGATACGACCTCACGTTGAGGATATTACCTGCCGGGAAATGGGCAGAATCATACCAGGGCCTGGCAGAATATAAAGAAGTTTCTCAATTTATGCAATCATGTGATCCTGAAACTAAATCTGCTCAAATCCGGGTAACTGGAGATGATTCACATTCTACTGCTGTGAAAGAAATACCTGATCGTACAAAAGATGAGATAAAGAATGATGTTCTTCCTGCTTTTGTGAAAGCATATCCAAATCCTTTTAATGATGAAATTAAATTTGAATTCTCATCCAGCTTTGATACCAATGCCAAACTTGAAATCTTTAATGTTCTGGGTTCAAGTATGGGTGTTATTTTTGATGAAAAGATTACAGGTGGCGTTCTCAATATGGTTAGCTACCATCACTCATTTGATTTTACTCAGTTTATTTTTTACCGTATTATAATCGGTGATAAGATTTTCATCGGGAAATTAATACATCAAAAGTAGAAAAATAATCATTTTCGGAGTGGGATGACCTTTCAGGCTGTCCCTCTTTTTTTTGTTTTCTCCTGAAATGAATCCGCCTATTTGGGGTGGTTTTTCTGAAATCAGATACAAATATTCATTATTTGTATTTATGCGATACAGACAAAGTCGATATTTTCTTTGGGACGGGAACTTACTTAATATTAATAGGCTGCTAATCAGCCCATAAATTAGCCGTACTTCATTCAGTCACTCTTATAAAACCTCAACAGCTTAATAATTTTATAAAGGTCTTTTATTAAATCAAGGTTAGATATTTCAAACCTCTTGTCTACAAAGCGAAAGCGCATAAACCTGTAAATGAATATTTTACGGGTTTTTTCTTTTATAATTGGAAGCATTTTGGAAACATTGAGATGATGGAAAATCTGTCACTTTCCA
>CAIMVD010000295.1 GCA_903844815.1 uncultured Bacteroidota bacterium
AGTTGGGATCCATGTCCATTCTGTCCAGAAACCTGAATATGCTTACAGGATGGAGATGCTGTTTACCAAAACACTCCATAGAAGTGATATGTGATTCCTTCGGATTCGGGTATGTGTTCACCAAACCACTCCGAAGGAGTGATATGTGAATAACCCCCGGCGCCAGCCGGGGGTAGGACCCACCCACAAACCTTTAGCCCTGAAGGGGCGCGATTGTCAGGGGAAAACGCTTCATCAATCTTAATTCCTGCTTCTTCTATCAATCTCCCTGACTCAAGCTCAAATCAATTGTAATTTTTTGCTGAAAACGGACAGCAATTCCCGGGCAAAACGGACAACGATTCATGCTGAAAGAGGACACTCTTTCCATACCGGAATAAAGAGTTCTGGTTTCGGCAAACCCATAAAGCAGGACTAAAATTTACAAGATGTACTCAGGCATTTGTAAATTATTATGGTCAGATTTGGGGAAAGAATAGATTTAATTCAACAGAAAAAATTGTTCCCTCTTCTTCATTACTAACAAAGCTTACTTTCCCATTCAAATAGTTTTCGGTAAGCAATTTTATGCTGTAAGTCCCTATTCCTCTGTTTTTACCCTTGGTGCTGAAGGATCTTTGGAACAACTGCAACTGAACATCACTGCGCATAACACCTTCATTTCTGACCCAAAGAATTATTTTACCCGCTTCAAGTCTCGCTCCTGCTACAACAGATCCGTTTTGAACTGTTGCCTCAAGGGCATTCTTAATAAGATTTGTAATTACTCTCCTGATTAAAATTCTGTCTGTTTCAAAATCAACATTAACAGAGTGGTTGTCAATAATAACCTTTTTATTTTGCCCCACTTTATGAGATCTGATTTTACTGATTGCAGATTCAAGCAATTCAATTGAATTAATCGCTTCAATTTTTACAAGCAGATCTCCATCTTCAGCCGCGCGGATCTGTCTGTGCATCATTATTTCCTCAAGGATATCCCTGCTTGTTTCTTCAGAAAGACTTATAAGCGCAGGAGTTTCTTCAGGTTTTGTCCCTTCCTTTAAAATCGACAGTAATCCGTTAAGGCCTCCTGCACTATTCAGCAAGTCGTGAAAAAATATCCCTTCAAGAGCCTTTCTTCTCTTCTCATCACTAATGTCCTGAACAGTAAAAATATAATAGATATTCCCTCCCAATTTAACCGGGGAGGAGGTGATTTTTAAATCCCAGCTCTTAAGTTTCTCATCTGCAATTGTCGATATATGAGACTCTTTTATTGTTTTCATCCCGGTAATCTGACTCTCCATAATCGCATTTACTGCACCGCAATAAGTACAGGCTAAAGAGGTTCCACAGCCGGCAGGTAGCTCTCCGGAATGTATACATGATATAACTTCCCCGGGTCTTTTACCCAAAATGGGTTCCACTGTTTTTAAACCGAGCAGAGCAAGGAACTCATTATTTGCATAAACAACCTGACGGTTGTTGTCTATAACAGCGTTCATCCCCCCCATTGCTCCGAAGATTTCGTTAAAAAGTGCCTGAGAACCAATATGTTCTTTCTCTTTTAGAATTTCCTCGTCAGTTGATCTTGCTGCAGAAGCAAAATGAGTTTTTTCTTCCATGATAATATTGCCTAAATATTATTTCCTAAAACTACAAAGATCCCGGGATTTATGTGTTTTTTCCCTCTCATTTTTAGGACGATATAATCATTCCCCACAAAGATCAGATTAAATGAGTAAATTATATTTAGCTTTAATGAATAATTTAACCATTCAAAAAGAATAATCATGAATAATCTCTTCAGAGGACTATTGTCAGGATATGGAGCATTGAAATTAGGTGGCGGATGTTTCAGCACAATTGTAATTTTTGTAATTCTCTGGCTTGTACTGGGGAAGTGCAGTTGAGCCCACGCCAAAGAGGCTAACGATAAAGGATGAGTTTAAAGATTATATTTCCCGGGTTTATAAATGATGGGTTGAATAAAATACGTTTTGTTTATGTTTATTTTTGGTTTATAATTAGAAATTCCTATAAAAACCTGATCTATTACAATTTTTTCCAAAGGATTTCAAAGAACCTTGAAAATTGCGATGAGAATTTCAAAATCAGGAAAAGTAACTGACTTGGTTATCTTTGTCAACTTGTTGTTGCTCTAATACTTACAATGGAGAGTAGAATTTTTTTTGACAATCTGATGGTTGCACAATATACTTTAAAGGTAAGTTCAGCCTCAAGGAATCCACAAGAAATGACTATAGACTCTCTCAAATTTGCCACAATTTACCATCCAGGTAAACCTAAAATCTAAACATCGGAAGGACAATTTAAAATACGTAGTTCGTCGGATGTTTATGAACAATTTTTGGAAATTTGCGTTTATACTCAATAATTATCTGAGAATATCTAATAAAAATGTCTAAAGTTTTCATACGGCAAAGTTTCCATACCGCTTGAAAAGTGTATGTGGTAATATGGCCAAGAAAGTCTTAGTTAATTGATTGAGAGTATGTTCAAAGCCTCACTATACATATACTCAATTGTAATGGTCAAGTAGTTATTGCAAATTCGAAATGATTAAAATTTAGTAAAATATATAAGTATGAATACAAATGGTTGGGACACAATTTCTATACTAAGTATTGAAGATGTCAATAAAAAGCTAAAAGACAATTTGAGCAGTCTAATAATGGATTTCAGTACTAATTGGGTTGATGGATTTTCCGGAAAATATTCTGCCAGTGGTCAATTTGGAGTCTGGTCTATAGTTGGAGGCTCAGGAACAGATATTTATATTAAAATTCCTATGAAGACAGGTACTGTAACATCGGCAAGCGATCAGAAGCAGGTTGATATAACCGGGATGTCTTTCTCATTTGAAGTAAACTTAAGTTGGATTCCTTCAACTGTATCTGATGAGGGGAAAAAACTCCAGTTTGACTTAAAACAATATACTCCAAAAGGTAATACAAGGCAATCTGGTGGAATTTATCTGATGTCGTTTGAAGATCCAAAAAATACTGGATTTGGAGAAGAATTAGGGAAGGGTATTGCCCAGGATCTTATTGATAATAAGGACAAAATTACTTTTATTTTTGCACAAACGGGTGTTCTTGAATCTGGATTGCCATCGTGGCTGGTTCCAGTCAAATCAATATACAGTTACCAGACACCTTCTGGTAAATCAGAGGCTTACTTATCTATTTTAAGCGTCACCTCGAATAAAGATATTACAAATCTAAATGCCAATATCGATCCTGGTTTAATTCCAAATGGCAGTTCACTATCCTTTTCGATTTCGGGCGACCTATTTCTGGAGCACATTATCCTGCCTGCTTTGCCTGGTACATTTGAGCATTCAACTTTGAAAAACTTTTCCTTTTCAAACGGATCTATAAATCTTGCCAGTGAATTTTACTTAACAGCGGTACAATCGGGGGCAATATTTTATAATCCTCAGGTAACTTCAATGAAAATCTCTATTGATTCAAATGCACTAAAAAACGAAACCTCCGGAACAGTATATTTAGATTTGCCTAATGCATATCTATCTTTTTCAGCGATTACAAAAAATGTTCTTAATTTCAATCCAGGTAATCAAACGATAACATTTCAAAAAGATCCAAAGCCGATTACCACTAGTGATTCACACGTACCCTGGTATGATTATATTCTTACACTTGGACCAATTGGAGCATCAATTACGGCAATTGTTTTAGCTGCTGTTGAATCGGGACTGGGAGATAGTCTCGCAAATTCCAATTTGGCAGGTAACTTATCTTCAGCTACCGCTAAATCAATTGATTGGGGAGGTAAAATAACTGTAAAGGCTGGTGCACTAAATGACTGTTTCATTATGCAAGCCGATTTAGTCTAATAAACCATTACTATTAATTTAAATAAAAGCACTTATGACAAACACAGGTAGATTATTTATAACTGAGGATGGAACAGGCAGAGCTTCCACAAACAACTGGGATACAGCCTTTGCAATTAATTTTTTAAATGCAAACAAGGCAATTAAAAGTCAAAAAAGTTCACCCCCATTATTCTCAGGAACTAAGGCCGGGGGAGGATTCAGCGGGCCTTCAATCGATATAAAAGGCACATTTGGCGACTGGCAATTAAGCGGTGGTAGTGGCTCGATAGCAGAACTTACTTTGCCAATAAATGGGACCGCAACTACAGAGGGTAATAGCCCCATTTCTATAAAATTTGATGGTTCAGCCGTAATTTCAATTGAGCTGCAATTCCTTCCTTCCTCGGAATCAAGAGAGAATAAGAATATTTCAAAAGGAATAACCAATAATTTGAAACCTAATTTGCAAACAAGCGATCCTGAAAAAAATCCTGTTATTTCAATTAAGACCTTAAATTTAAATCCTGAAGCTAATGATGCCAAAGATGCTGTACAGGATGTTCTTGAAGCATGGTTATTAAAAAATCTGGAAAGCTTTAATCACACATTTGCTGCAATCGATCTTGGTGCTGTTGCAGATAAAGATCAATTCAAATGGTTATTGCCTACAAAGCTTGGGTACGGAATAAGCAACCCTGAAGGAGCAAAGGTTGATGATTATGTATTTGCAGTAATGGCAATGACTGAAAACAGAGAAGGAGAAAATTTAGGCCATCAGGTTTCACCTAATATTATACCTCCAAATTGTAATTCAGGATTTTTGATATCTCAGGAAAGGTTCATGACAAAAATTATGAAACCAGGGATAAAATTAATGTTTCTTAATGCTAAAGATGAAGACTTCCAAACAGTTGGTGATGGCTCAACAATAAATAACGCAAATCCTCTGACTTTTCATGATTTCACCACCTCAAATAAAGATGGAGGAGATACCAAGATAATTAAATCAGCAACAGTTGATAAAGGCAATTTTAATCTAATAGCTAACGCAACGACTTTACAAATTCAATTCACAGACCTTAATTTTCCATGGGGTGATGATAATGGGTACACTGTACACATGAATTATTCAGGTGTTTCAGAATTGTTTATGGATGAGAAAAAACATTTTCAGGCAAAAACAATTGGAAAACCCAGCCTGGCGGTTACAGTGACAGAATCAACTCCTGAGAAATGGAAAAACATAATTGTTGGTTTGGTAGAAGGTATAGCCCTGGCTGTTGCCGGAGCAGCAATCGGTGGTGCCCTCGGCCCGGCTGCCGAAGCGGCAGGGGAAGGATTAGAATCAGCGGGTGAAGGAGCTGCAGAAGGAATTGAAGGTTCAACAGATCCCCTGGAGTTTAGTGGAGAGTTCCCTCCTGATGATGAAATACCTAATCTTGATGATGTTAACTCCGAAGAAGATGAGGCTGCTGCTGAAGAAGTGGAGAATTCTGAAAACTCCTCATACACCTCAAAATTTAAAGGCTTCTTCAGAAGAAACTGGCGAAAAATTCTGGGAATGGCAGTTGGTGGAGCAGTTGGAGTAGTAGTAGCAAAACTGCCGGATATCCTCGAAGCCTATTCTGAACAAGACCTGGAAAAAATGCCTACTCTCGATGAATTTGTTGATTATTCGGTTTCTGCTACAAATTGGCCAGGTCAAACAGGATATACCCTTGAAAGTGTATCATTAAACGAATCTTTACAAATGGGATTAAACGTAACAATCAAATAATACTTAAAAATTATGGCAACTTTATCTACAAATAATTGGGATACTGCTTTTGGCATTAAATTTAAGGATGCAAATAAAGCAATTATTGAGAAGTCAAGCTCACCAAAAAGTTTTAATGGAACACATAATGTTAGTGGGACAATTTATACTGTAAGTTCAAATTTTGGAAACTGGCAAATGAGTGGCGGGTCCGGATCTTATTTAGAGATGAGTCTCCCTTTGATAGCCGGAACTGTTTCAGGAGGTCTTAAATCGGAAAATTTTGCAGGATCTGCCAGTATACGAGTCAGGTTAGATTTTATTCCTAAACCCGGGGTTACAAATACACAATTACTTAAGGTTGATTCAACTGAATCTGTCACTGTTTTAAATGTTATTTTGACGTCTGGTCCAGATTCTGGTGTGGATAGTATAAAAGGAGCACTTCAGGATTGGCTGCAAAACAATATGGATCAATTCAATCATGTATTTGCGGCTGTTGACTTAAATGACGAAGTTGATACCGACGACTTCAGTTGGTTGAAACCAACCCACCTGGGGTATGCTATAAATACTGAAGGATTCAGTTCAGTGGATGATTATATATTTGGAATACTTGCCATGACGGAAAACAGGAAAGGTAAAAATCTAACACCTGTCCTGGATCCGATGATAATCTCCAAAGATGCTGACGCTGGATTTCTTATATCGGCTCAACGTGTAATTGATAAAATGTTTACTACCCACATTGAAGAAATATTCGCTAATGAGCAAGCGGGTGATTTCGACACCCTTGATGATGGGATGTCAATTTACAATAAGAAAGAACTCATGTTTAATGAATTTGTGCTAGAGGATGGTACAAAAATATCGGGAGCAAAGGTTGACTCTGATGGATTCAATTTTTCTATAGGCTCAGGTTCAATAGTAATTCAATTTAATGGTCTCCAATTCACCTGGAAAACGGGTTATACTATAACTGTTAACTATAGATCCGTCAATGAGCTTTCGACTGACGAAAATGGGCACCTTCAACTTAAACCTACAGGGAAACCTACTTTAAGTGTTGCTGTATCAGAATCTGACAGCGAAAAATGGAAAGAAATTTGGGAAGGTATCGGATTAGGTATTCTTGTGGCAATAGTAGGTGCAGTACTGGGCGGTATCGCTGATGCTGCCCTGGCTGCGAGAGCTGCTGCAAGAGCTGCTGCAGAAGCTGCTGCGGAAGCAGGAGCTCAGGCCGGAGGTGATGCTGTTCAAATAGAACTGCAAACAATACTTGATGAATTGACTCCGGCCGACCGAATAGCAAGGGAGCTGGCAAATTTACGCGAAACAGTGCAAGCCCTTCAAAATCCTGAGGCAGCAGTATCATTTTCAAGTTTCTTTAGAGTAAATGCACTAAAATTTTTAGGAGCCGCAATTGGAGCAACAATAGGCGGGAGCATAAGTGGAGTTGTTACAGCCCTTCAGGCATATACCAATCAGGACAAGGAGAATATGCCTACCCTTGCAAATTTTGCTTCCAAAGCAATTGATAATACAACCTGGCCGGGTGGAACATATAAACTGGCCTCTGCTAAACTTAATGGGGCTTTACAAATGTCCTTAATAAAAAAAGTATAATCATGAGCAATATTGAAATGTATGGATGGGATGTTGTTTATGCATCAAAAATCAGTGCTTTAAACCCCGGCTTATCAGGCGATACCATTTCTTTTGATGAATCTTTTAACATTGCAGATAATAATGTTGAGGTTAGTGCCTCTCTCAATGCCTGGCAAATAACTACAGGAGGTAGCGATGCTCTTGTATTTTTCAAAGTACCTTGTTCATCTATAAAGATTAGTAATGGTGACAAAACTTTCAGGTTTAAAGATGGATATTTCCTGATTCAAACTAATTTAAAATTTGTTACTGATAGCAATAATATCAGTCATTTGAAAATTGATACCGGTGAAGGCAATGCTAAAGTTTTAAGCGCTGCATTTTCAGATTCAGGTTTTGGTGCATTCGAAATATATGCCAGAAAAGGATTTCAAAATTGGGTAAATAAACAAGATTCATTTCCCTATAACTTTATATCTATTAAAACTTACTCTGAATCAGATAATTCCGATGTTATTGATTTTAAAGCATCTAAAGTGAATTATGCTTATATAAATACATCGGAAGAAGACGGAATTCTGGCGGTATTATGTAAGATCGCCGGAAGCAATAATATTGAAGAAACTTTACAACAAGTATCTCCAAATGCAATTCCATCAGGAGGAAGCTCAGTTTTAATCAATAAATCAATAATAGAAAATCAAATAAACAATTCAAATAACATACCTGATTGGGCTGGCTCCAAAAATTCCAGGATACTTATTGAAGATAATTTGGTCTATCAACTACACTAAAAAATTAAGCCTTATGATTTCAAAAACTAATGGCCTCAAAGCCGATACTTATGGGTGGGATACTGTCTTTGCTATTAGAATTGATGATGTTAATGCTTCTATAAAGAATAAAAAAACATCTCCCAAAAGTTTCAGTGCTTCTACCACAGACCCTCAAACGCACAATAAAGTAGATGTAAACGGCAATTTTTCGGATTGGCAGATTACCACCGGCGGTAGCGGAAAACTAATCCACATGAGTACTCCGGTAATCTCGCTAATTGCAAGAGGAATACTTGCAGATGGCACAAAGGCAGAATTTTCATTTAATGAAGGGAACTTTGAAGTCCAGGTTGAACTAGAGTTTCTTCCACATAATGATCCACCTGCAAATGGCAGCGGAACATTTCATAATCTGATGGTAAAACATAGTGGGCAAACTCCGGGCGAACAAGTTGTTACTTTCATAGATGCTTATGGTTTTGGTAATAGCACCGATGGAAGCAATACCCCTTTTTCGGCTGTGCAGGATGATGTAGAAAGCGCTCTTCAGATTTGGTTTAATGAAAATTTAAATGACTTTGAACACGTTTTTGCAACAGTCAATCTAAACAGGGAAGCCGATAAGGGCCAATTTGAATGGCTCTTACCAACAGATGTCAGCTATGCCTACATTGATGGCGATTCTTTAGACAATAGCATACTTGGTGTCCTGTGTATGACCGGAGGAAGAAGTATTGAAGGATTAGTACAAGAGGTTTCCCCAAACGCTATCCCCGGAGGTTCAAGAGCAGGGTTTCTAATTTCACCTGAGCGATTTATAACCGAAATGCTTTGGCCATCCATGCCAATAGTTTATCAGGGTGTTACAAAAGACGATTTCAAACTTAGAAGTGACAGTACAGGATTAATACTAAACAATGGCGAAGTAACTATTCAATCCATGAAGGATGGTGATGGTAATCCACATGAAACTTATTTGCGGAATTTTGAAATATCCACAACAAATCAAATACTTACAATTGATGCCACTACCAGGGTAACTGTGTCTCCGGGAATTGAAGCCTTTACACACACTGTTAGTTCATTTGATTTGATACTTCATAACGCCGAAAATAATAAACAGACTATTTTCTATGAACAAGTGGGGACACCCGTTGTGGAGCACTGGACTGAGGAAGGTGAAGGAATAAAAATTATAAAGATTTTTGAAGATATTATTTTGTTTGTGGCTATTATAGCCGTTGGGGTTTTAACTGATGGAGCCGGTTTTGTATTAGCGGCAATAGTCCTGGGGACACTTGGAGTTGTCACCTCAAAGATTCCAGACATAATAGGTGCTGCAAATACTGATGATTCCCCGTCTGTTTCATTGTTGACATTTAATTCTGTCGATCCCATTCAATGGTCTGATCAAAAAGATTTTAAATTGGATCAGGTATCGCTCAACTGCTCAATTCAGTTGGGTGGCACTCCAAGTTTTTAATAGCATTAGGAAAGGATGAAAGTACTAAATCAATTACAATTAAAAATTTTTGTATGGATTCAATTTTTATTATTCAGGGAGAATTTGTTGTACCAGAAACAAACTTAACAAGGGTGTATGAAATCCTGAAAACCATCACAAATACAACGGTAACAAGTAACTTCAATTCCAATAAGACAGTCTTACTAATCAGACTGCAAACCCAAACTGTTGAATTACTTGCTTCAGCCCTAAAGGAAACAGGACCAATTATGGAGGAACTAAGCCAATATATAGAAACGAGTGGAGTTACTTGTGTTGGTGATATACCAGACCCCTTGAAAAAATCGTTTGAAACCTACAACACAAAGTATGTGGACCTCAAACAATTTAATGAAGCTTTTACGTGGTAAAAAAATGAGGAGTGATATTGCCTTCTTAAGTTTCAATAAAATACCAAATGTGAATACTAGTTTTAAGTACCTGAAACTGGGGAGAATTGCTTTAGAGAACCACAAATATTATTGCCAGCAACATGGGTATAACTATATACAAAATGTAGAGGTTGACAGCTTAATTCCTGCCTGCTGGTCGAAGATTAAAGCTATAATCGATGCATTTAATAATTTCAAATGGGTTCTTTGGGCTGATAGTGATACCCTGATTGTAAATACAGACATAAAACTGGAAAGCTTTTTAAATTCAGAAAATGATATAATATCTCAGTGTCCTGTAACCTACTTTGATAAACTCTCATTAACATCAGAACAGTGTTACAAATTAATGCCGCTGAATACAGGCGCTTTTTTCATACAGAATACATCTTGGTCCATGGAACTTCTGCAAGAAGTATATGAGAAAAGACCTGTAAATTACTCAGAAGCATTATGGGATGGATTTGGAGAGCAGGAAGCAATAATCGACATTCTAAAAGAAAGGAAAGATGGGTTTGAACATGTTTCTTATACTTCCAATCTTCAATCTCATCCGAAATTTTATAATAGGGATATTATGTTTATCCATTTCTATGGAAATCACGCCGTAAAGAGATTGTCAATACCAGAGTGTAAAACAATTATTTCCAGATGGGAAGACTCCATTTCTAAAAGAGAGAATTTACCGGAAGACAGAATCCGTTTTCATTATGCCTGCATTCAAAATTTCAAAAACGATCCAATGTTTAGAAGAAGAGTTCCTGAATTTTTTTTATATACAGAGGAAGAGATAACACGTAATTAAACCATCAGAAAGAATGATCGAAAATCGATTGGTCGAACTGAACAAGCTTTATGATCCACCTCATTCAACAACTGCAATTGTTTTAGTTCTGGGGCTTGAAGGATTTGAAACGAAGAGCCTTTTGGATGTAAACGATAAAAAGAGCATCTTTTCAAGATTAAGGTTTGATTATGAAACATCATCAATATACAATCTGTCTTATCCTTCAAAAATAATAAATTTTAAAAAAGTTGAAAAATGTAATACAAACACAATTGTAGAAGAATACGCTGAATTGGTTAAATCCGCATTGTTAAAAAAATACAAATCAGTCACTATTATTTCATATTGCTTAGGTGGATTCTATTCATCAATGATGTTATCTAAATTGAACCTTACAATTGATAAAAATCAGTCTTTCACAACGAGGTTTACATTAATCCTGATAGATGTGCCACATTATTGTACTTCTGAAACAATGGCAAACTGGTTTGTAAAACTGACAGAAGCCTTAAGGATTTCAACCGACGACATTGTCGAAAATATGTCGAATTGGAAACTTCAGATTCTTCCTGAAAAACTTGTATTTCTAAAGGATAGAAGTTACGCGATTGTAAGCACTAAAAATTCATGGGTAAAGCCTATGCTACCGGAAGCATTTCTTCCACCTTCCAGAGTATTTATGATTAATGAAAAACATGAAAATCTATTGATGAGCCATGAACAAGGAGATTGGGAATTATACAGAATAATAACAACTATTATTAATGATCAAATTCATATACAATCAATTCAGGATGCCCAACCATACTGAAATCAAGAATGAAAAAAGTTACAAAAATTAAATAATAAAACCTGCTCCCAAAGGCCCGCGATCCGAACAGATATGCCTGAGCTTTCGGATCCAGGCAATGAATTGTTTGCCATGCCGGCCAGATTGAAAGTTATGAATCTATGGTATTAACATTCAATTTGTTTATTATCATGGATTAACTTTAAAATGCTGAACCGACCTGGATTAAATGTTGCCGGAATCCCACGATTGATATCGGAAAAACAACAGTGAGGCATGTTGCAGATGAACCTGTCCCATTTATCATTTATGCTTCTGTAAATGAGGCAGGTTTTAAGATAAAATTATTTGAGATTTTCCTTTGATATTTCACTATTTTTCATAAATTTGGTATAACAGGAAAGTATGTAAGCCTGCTGATCTTGCAGCCAATAAGTATTAATTAAACCGATTTCGCAGAAGAAATGAAATTGGGTTATACGGATTGTAAACAACTATTCTATTAAGAACGGATATTTCAAAACTTTCATTTTAAACATTCTGATATGAAAAAGATTTTCTCATTTCTCATTCTGGTGTTTTTGATTGTAACCGGTGCGGGTATGCTGTTCTGGAGTACCGGATGTGACGATCTTGAGGCACCATGTGAAACACAAAAGGAATCTACAGGTATGCCGGTGTATGATCTGAAATACCTCGAATCGTGGCGTAAAGAAGGTGATTTCGGAATACTCAGGTTTCTCTTTCCCGACAGAACAGTATTCTTTGTGTGCACTGACAGAACACTTTCTTACCAGGCTAAACTTGAGAAGAGGCTGTCTGGAACTGTTTTTACAGTGTTACCCCAGGCCCGGCTTATATGGAAATACGCTGCCCCAAAACCAAGCAAAGCAGTTTTGATGGGAGCCAGCAGTTCCTTTTCGCCCCTTTTTGAATTCAGCGCCAAGACCACCACAATATATCAGGACAAAATCAGCCTGACATCTTCAGAAGGCATGCTTGGCGGATATTTTATACCAGGTGTAGAGATTAAAATTCCAACCCTCGGGAATCAATCGGATGATTATAAATGGGTCTGGGACAATTTCCTGCTTGTATTCGATTATAAGGTAACATACAGGGAAATGTATTGATTAATCTAAGACTTATTGACTTTAAATAATCTTAAAAAAACACTATTATGAAAGGTCTCTGCATTTCTCTGATTTTAGTAATAGCCGGATTCCAGCTTACAGCACAGGATAATGAGAAACCCGACCATGGCAAAACTCTGATTGGATTCGCCGCCGGAGGCAGTATGGCAACAAATATCTGCGATTATGGTACTGCGGGAGGTGAACCTCCCGCAGGATTCTTACCTCTCCCTGCAGGCGGACTTACTTTTGACTTCGAATCAAGGAGATCATTTTCCTTTCTCATCGGATTATACCTTAAAGGCAAAGGCGACAAGATAGATATGACTAAGTATGTTGCCCAATGGAATTTTCCGCAGACAGCCGGCAGCGCTATGAGGGCTGAAGCCAGTGGCAGCGTTAAGACTTCAGTGTACTGGTTTGAGATGCCCATGGCCCTGACCTGGAACATAGGCCGTCCAAACAGGGTACAGTTCGGGTTTGGTCCATATGCAGCATACGGACTGATTGGAAAGGAGAAGTACGATTTTTCAATAAAATACTACCTCGATAATCAACCCTATACCGAAGAAACCCGGAACGAAGAAAAAGATATCTTGCTTGTAAAATTCCTTACCGATTCGGAGGCTGATGAAGAAACCCGTCAGATAAACAGGATAGACTACGGGCTTTATGTGCTTCTGGGATACAAAATGCCCGCTTTCGCAATAACTTTGTCTTCATCAATAGGTTTTGCGAACCTCAATCCACTTACAGGTGATGATCTTTTTTCAGCTTCGAAAAATGAGAAGGTTGTCAAATCATTTACCCCATCGCTGACCTTTACATATTTCTTCAAACACTGATTATCAATATTAAAATAATCTTAAAAAACATTCACGGAGTTCAAAGTTTGAGGGTCGAAGTTAAAAGTTGAGCCTGCTCCGAAAAGTCTTTTTTTGCTACGAAGGCGCAAAGGCACGAAGTTGATCCAAGGTAATTGATTAATAATAAGCTTTTTGTGAGCCTTAGCGTCTTCGTGTCTTCGTGGCAATTGCATTTATTATCTTTTTCGGAGGGGGCTCAAAGTTCAAAGTTTAAGGTCGCTGGGATCTGACGTTAAGGGTGCCATGTGGATAAGGGTAAATGATTTCGGTAATCAAATATCTGCCGATTTCGATAACTTGATGGACCGTCCTGTTACCGGTAATAGTGACTGGCAAAAATGTGAAATTGTATTTGATGTCCCTGAAAAAGCTGTTGTAGCCCTGGGTTTTATACTTGAAGGCACCGGAAAGATCTGGGTCGACAACGTGTCATTGGAGATTGTCCCGGATTCAGTAAATAAAACCGCTCAGTTTCTTGATCAGCCCTTTCCCGAACAGTATATCGAACAACTAAAACAACACCCTCAGGAGTTTCCTGAGAAACCGGCTGAGAGCCTTGATTTTGAAGAATAAACAACTATACCTGTCCTGAGTACGGTTTCAGCAAGACAGAGACAATGCCAACCGATTCCTGCCAATTCTTCTATGAGTGTTCAAATTGCGGGAAGATTTTAAAACCCGAATAAGGTGATTTCTGTTAACATGTTAAAAATTATTTAAAAATCCCTGATGGGTAATCATTCATGTAAATAATTTTCCCGGAAGTTACGGACTTACCGAGCATAAGGCGGTAGAATAAAACACCGGATTCCTGTTCCTGGGGCATATATTCCACCTTGGTTAAAACACTTTCCTCCACTGTCCTGTCTATGAGTGTCGCAACTTTCTGACCCAGAATGTTATAAATATCAAGAACAGCGTATCCACCGCACTCAGGTACAAATTCGAAGGTAATAACATGATTCAATCTACCCGAATAAACCTTAAGAAAGGAAGGAACGAAATCAGAGATTCCGGCTGCTTTGGCTTCAGCCTGGACTTCCACAATTGTCAGAGGTGGAGGTGTAGTCCTCAGGAAAGCACATTTCTCGAAACCTTCGTTGACAGCTTCAAGAGTCTTTACAAGATCGCCAGGAGGAACCCCCACTTTTGCACCGCCAAGAGCCAAATTAGCGATGCCGTACAACTCACCTACATTGACTTTTTTACCGGTCAATAACGATTTGGGAAGAAAATATGGGATCCAGTCACCATTCGGTTCAGCTTCTCCCTGGAGGTTTTTGCAACCGGATGACTGAGATGTCCAGAATTTGTATTTCCTTTCAATCAAATCATAATAAGGACTAATAGTTAAATTGGACAATTCCGGATCCAGACGCAGGTTCAGGCCCAGGGTAATTGTCTGCCCTAAAAGGCTATTGTTTAATCTTCCTGACCTTGATGAGATCAGATCCGAACAAGTAAAAGTTCCGTTAAGAGCCAAAGGTTTCCCTGAGCCAGGCAGAATATCAATTACACATTGCCCCTGGCCAGTCTGAATTGTATAAGTATTGGAACCATATCCAACTTTAAGATCGGAAGTTTTAAGTAATTTATTTATCAAATCGAGGGTTTTTGTCTCATTGCAGTACAATCCTCGTGAATTTCCATAGAATCCCATGTTGAGTGTACAATATAAATCATAAGCAGGTTTAACTGTAACACTCTGCGTACAGGTGGCGGAATTTCCGCTTCCATCTGAAGCAATCCATGCGATTGTTGTCACTCCTTTATTAAAGGATTTCCCGTTTAAAGTTGTCCCTGTACCAATAGTTGCGCCGGTCATTGAATAAAATAAGCTTGCAACGCCGCAGTTGTCGGAGGCAGTGGCATTCCATTCGTTGTCGTTTCTGCTGTAGGTTAAGCTACCTTCAGTCATTATTACTGTTTGATTTCCAACACAGAAGATCTCCGGAGGTGTATTATCCAAAACTGTTACGGAGGAAGAACATGTCGCCGTATTGCCATTTATGCTGGTGACAGTAAGCAATACGGTATTAACACCAATATTGGGACAGGTAAAAGTTGTCTTGTCGGTATCAAATGTCAGACTTCCTGACGCATCGGTCGAGCCGTTGTTAACGGCATCTTCCGCAATAGTTACAATACCTTCATTATCTAATTGTACCGTTATATCCTGACAATTAGCGACAATTGGCTGGAAGTCAGTAATAGTAATATACTGTGTTGAAAAATTTGTGTTCCCGCACTCATCAGCAACAATCCACCGGCGTTTGATCAAAGCAATCCCCTGAACAGGAATTGTATAGAATTCATCTGAATAGCTCATGGTGAATACTGTCGAACAATTATCGATAATCCCTGACGGCCATCCCGTTATCTCAGGATCCGCATAGTAGATGCCATTCCTCGAAGGAATGTCTATGTCCTCAGGCACTGCAAAGGAAGGTGGAATATTATCCTTGACAAAATAGGTGAATGTCCAAACATACCTCTGCCCTTCCAAATCCACATATTGGTACGAATAGGTTACAGTGCCTTCGCACTCGTCACCGGTTTCACTAATGATTGGACCTATCGGTTGCAGAATAGCTCCGGCAGCATCCTTCACTACTGGCAACATTGGCGTTGTTACATTTGGCAGACACTGTACCATTGCTGTTTTTGGTACCGGGCCTCCCACTTCACCCGGAGGATCGGTTAGGTTAACGGTTCTGTTATTAACCTCAACAGACTGAATGCAACTGTTTGAATTTCCGTATGCATCCTTAACAATCCCGTAAACGTTTAATCCTGCCAACAAAAAAAACAGCAGTGCAGGGATCAACATCTTTCGAAATTTATTAAAATCAGACCTCCAAGACCTCTCCCTGATTATCAGCCAATAAGATGCTGTTGGGCGTAAACTAAAAATCGTTACTTTTGGAGGCATGGGACAACTATTACTACCAATTTTCCCAAGCGATAC
>CAIMVD010000296.1 GCA_903844815.1 uncultured Bacteroidota bacterium
CCAGGTTGTAGAATTCATTTGCATCAATAAGTCTTTCTCCGTTATCGACTTTATTTACAACCAGCAAAACTTTCTTGTCGACCTTTCTGAGCATATGCGATACCGAAAGGTCAAGGTCGTGAATGCCACAGGTTACATCAACGAGAAACAGGATAAGGTCGGATTCCTCAATTGCCAGAAGTACCTGTTTGTTTATCTCTTCTTCGAAAATGTCATCGGAGTTCTCTACATAGCCACCGGTATCGATGACTGAGAACTCCATCCCATTCCAGTTCGACATTCCATAATTCCTGTCGCGCGTAACGCCACTCTCTTCATCCACAATTGCTTCACGCGAATCTGTTAACCTGTTAAAGAGGGTTGACTTGCCTACATTTGGCCTGCCTACTATAGCAACTATTCTACTCATAATTAAATTTCAGATTATTGATAACCAAATCTTTTAAGCGAAAGTGGTTTGTCTCTCCAGTCCTTTGACACCTTCACGTAAAGTTCAAGGAAAACGCTTTTGCCAAAGAAATCTTCCATATCATGCCTTGCCTCAGTGCCAACTTTTTTTAGCATCGATCCCTTATGACCTATAATTATGCCCTTTTGGCTATCACGTACAACGTGAATAAGGGCTCTGATGCTGATAAGCTTTTTTTCATCCTTAAAGCTTTCTATCTCCACTTCAACTGAGTATGGAATCTCTTTTTTATAGTTCAGCAGGATCTTTTCACGGATTATCTCCGAAGCAAAAAAACGTTCGTATTTATCTGTCAGCTGGTCTTTAGGAAAAAATGGCGGACTTTCAGGCAGCCTCTGGAGAATGGCATTAAGTAATGCCTCCAGGTTAAATTTCAATATAGCTGAGACGGGAATTACAGGTGATCCCGGAAAGGCCTTGACCCATGGTTCAACCTTCTTTTCAAGCTCTTCCTGGTTTGTTATGTCGATTTTGTTAATTGCAATAATAACAGGTATACCTGCCTCCTTTATCCTGTCGATGTACTCTCCTTCAAAAGCATTACGTTCAGTTACATCGGTTACATAAATTATCATGTCGGCATCAGAAAGGGCTGAGTTTACAAAGCTCATCATGGTTTCCTGAAGCTTGTATTTCGGCTTAAGAATGCCGGGCGTATCGGAATAGACGATCTGAAAATCCTCACCATTGACAATACCCATTATCCTGTGGCGGGTTGTCTGTGCTTTGGAAGTGATTATTGACAGCTTCTCCCCGACAAGAGCATTCATAATTGTCGATTTCCCGACATTTGGATTGCCGAGAATGTTTACAAAACCTGATTTGTGATTCATATCTCCCGATTAAAAGATACCACGTTTAAGCATACTTACTTCCTTGTCAGTAAGGAAACGCCACTTCCCGCGGGCGACATTCTTTTTAGTCAGTCCGGCAAAGTAGACTCTGTCGAGTTTCTTAACTTTATAGCCGAGGCTTTCAAACATCTTCCTGATTACCCGGTTTTGTCCGGAATGCAGTTCAATTCCTATCTGGCTCTTGTCATCGGCGTCGGCATAGGATACTGCATCGGCTGCTACGGTTGTCCCGTCGAGGTCAATGCCTTCGGTTATTTTGAAGAGATCATTTTTAATAACATCCTTGTCGAGCCACACATGATATATTTTCTTCCTTTTGTATTTTGGGTGGGTGAGCTTCCCGGCCAGATCTCCGTCGTTAGTGAGAAGGAGCACTCCTGTAGTAGCCCTGTCAAGCCTTCCTACCGGGTAGACCCTTTCTGTACATCCTTCTCCGATAAGATCAAGAACTGTATGCTCAGCATGAGGATCCTCAACCGTAGTTACAAAGTCCTTTGGCTTATTCATCAGGATATATACTTTCTTTTCAGCAGAAAGTTTCTTATTCTTGTATCTTATATCATCATCATAAGTTACCTTTGTTCCTAAGTCAGTGACGATCTTTCCGTTAACTGAGATAAGTCCGTTTTGAATGTGTTCATCCGCGTCGCGTCTTGAGCAGACTCCGCTGTTTGCAATAAACCTGTTTAGCCGGATCTCGGTGACAATATTCTTCTGGCCCTTTGTAGCTGGTTTTCCCTTTGTGGCTGCAGGTTTTCCTTTTCCTGCTGTTGTTCTTTCTCCACTTGCAGACGTTCTTTCTCTTCCTGCAGATGTTCTTTCTCCACCTGCAGATGTTCTTTCTCTACCTGCAGATGTTCTTTCCCTGCCTGCAGATGTTCTTTCCCTGCCAGGTACAGTTTTTTCCTGTCGGGAAAATTGTTTTTCCTCTTTTGCAGCTTGTTTTCCCAGTCTTGCGTAAGCTTCTTCCTGTTTGGTAACCGGTTTTTCTTCCCGCTTACCATATTTTACTGCCGG
>CAIMVD010000297.1 GCA_903844815.1 uncultured Bacteroidota bacterium
AACCATGACAATTTCACCATGACGATTAACTTATCACTCATCTGCCAATTCTTTTCCGGCTCTGGACAAATACTGCATCAGGGACATCTATATCGTTCGCCGGGACTTGCAAAAATTGCGGCACCTGTCCCGATCCCTCGGGATGGTGGCTTGCCCGCCGGGACAGCTTTCTGGCTAAAGTACCAAGACTCGAATCGGCGGGCTTCGTCACCAACGCTTTCTGCTTATACGAGCTGGCCGTTATGCCTCATTCTAAAAAAAAAATAATAGACAAGAGAAAATTTGAAAAATTTGGAATTAGTTGCCTAAAAAGGTAACTTTACTCCGAAATTGAAAATTTATGCGGACAACTTATGTTTATGGAACCGAGTTTTGGGACTTTTATTACTCTCAAAAATCTGAAGTTCAAGACAAAATTGACTGGGTAATAGGTTTGGTCCGAACATTACGAATGGTTCCAGCGAATTTTTTCAAACATATTGAAGGGACTGAAGGACTTTTCGAAATCAGGGTTAAGTTAGGGAGCGACATATTTCGGATATTCTGCTTCTTCGATGAAGGAAATTTAGTTATCCTTCTGAATGGATTTCAGAAAAAGACCTCCAAGACTCCAAGTCATGAAATTGAAAAGGCAGAACGTTTAAAACAAAAATATTATGAAGACAAATCAAAAAAATAAGCTTGTTTCATGGGACGACCATTTGGACAAGAAATATGGCAAGATAGGTACTCCGACAAGAGATAAGTACGAGGACGGATTTGAAAATTTCAAAATAGGTGTACTTATTCAAGAAGCCAGGAAACAACAAAACCTGACACAGCAAGAGCTTGCAGTAAAATGTGGAACAACCAAAAACTATATTTCACGAATTGAGAACGATGCCAGCGATATCCGGCTCTCAACACTAATGAGAATTATCCGTGAAGGACTTGGTGGTCATCTTAAATTAAGTTTGGAACTTTAAGAAAGATTAAGCACAGAGGCATAACAAAGGCTAAATATCATGCGGGGTTCAGAGCAATTCAGGAATTATTGCAACGCATCAAATTTTCCAGTACCTTGACAGTTAAATCTTACGCAGACCCGCACTATACCTCATACAGTTACCGGCAAGGCTGACAAAAGCAGAAGATATTTTAAATAGTGTATCTTTGTAAAAACATCAAGAAATGGACTTAACAACAAGAAAACTTAATGCCATTGAATATATAGCAGGTTTAGAGGATGAAAACGCTTTCAACAATATCGAATTGGCTATACTTGAAAGCAAAGTTCGTAATGGAAGAAAACTCAGGCCATTAACGCAAAAACAATTGTTAAGCAGAGCTGAAAAATCGAATAAAGAATATCTCACAGGTAAATTCAAGACGCAGGAATCGATAGAAAAGGAATCAGAAAACTGGTAAGATAATAAGATTATTTGGTCAGACTTTGCTGCTATTTCTCTATATGATATTTTTAAATATTATTAAGCAGCAGCAGGTAAAAATGTTGCCCAAAGAATAAAGTCAAGAATATTTTCTGCTACCTGACAATTAAAACGCTATCCTGAATCCGGACAAATAGAACCAAATCTTAAACCACTAGGCGAAAATCATCGCTACCTTGTTGAAGGCAATTATAAAATCATATACAGGAAAGTACCCGAAGGGATATTGATTTCTGATGTTTTTGATACACGTCAAGATCCTGTAAAGATGTCCGCTATGAAAATGAAGCCCAGGCGGTAACAAGCCGGTAAATGCCAGGCTTACATTTTAGCTTACCGGAAGTTTTATTTATTAAGAATACGATCAGCAATAAATAGGAATATGAGCGGTGCGCAGCACCCAGTCCCGAGTACTCGGGATTCTCATATACAGTAATTTTAGTGATGAATAATTCTGCATTATAGAAAGAATCAGGTAATTTTAAAAGCTATCCCGCGGAGGCGGGATTTAGTTCAACAAACTAGAATCTCTCTATATTGTGACAAATCCTGCCCTTTAGCCAGGACTGAAAACCTTGACAAATTCTCTGCATCTGGACAGTTTTACGCTAACAAAAAAGCCGAGGATTCGATAACTTAAAAAGCAAGATTCCTTCTAATTTCCAGGATTCAAAATATTATGTAAATTTGATTATAAGCAAATTCTAAAAACGAGTTAGGCATAATGCGTTGACATTCTGCACATCAATAAATAATATATGAAAGACAAGACAATTCTAATTACGGGTTCTACTGCTGGAATTGGTAAACAGACTGCAATATCACTTGCAGAAAAAGGTTATCAGGTTATAATTACTGGACGAAATAAAGAATCTGGCGAAAAAGTAGTCTCTGAAATCAAACAATTAACCAATAATCAAAAGATTGGACTTATTCTTGCTGACATTTCAACGATTGCCGGAATTATAAAAATTAATGCTGAATTTAAATCAAGTTATTCAAACCTTGACTGCTTAATAAATAATGCAGGTTCCGCTTCAAAATCATTAACCATAACTCCTGATGGATTCGAACTGAATTTTGCTGTCAATGTAATTGCACCTTATCTTTTATCAACTCTATTATTAGATAATCTCAAATTAAGTCCGGAGCCCCGGATTATTACCCTTGCTGGTGGAGATTTGCCACAAAGTATTGATTTGAGTAATCTTCAAAATGAAAGATACTTTGATGGACTGAATAGTTATTCTCAAAGTAAAGTGGCAATGATGTGCATAATGTATGATCTTTCGAAAAAACTAAGAGACACCAATATTACCTGCAATATCTGTTATCCTGGACAGGCTCGTACATCTATGACCCAAAATGTTACAAAGGAAATGTTGCCTAAATTTATGAGACCTATTTATCCAATATTCAAACTGGCTGTAAGACCTGACAATGGAAAGTCCGCAAAAAAGGCAAGCAAATCAAGTATCTATCTGGCAACTTCAGCAGATGTAACGGGTAAATCGGGATTGTATGTCAACAAAAAAATCAAAATCAAGCAATTTCCCAAGATAGTAATGGATGACAACTCCAGAAAAATTCTTTGGGACTATATGATTGAGAAGTTATCGACAAAAGAATATAAACATCAAAACGCCTAACACGGACAATAAAGTTAAAGAGCTCTTCACGGTCTTTCCAGTGTAGTTTCTGCTTTCTAAAAGGTGAACCAACCGGGAGAAACCAGACGCGCAATTGCTGTTAACAAAATAACAACACCACGACAAATCCTGAGGTAATTATGGACTGAAAACCTTGACAAATTTCACTTACCGTGACAAATCCTCTGCATCGGGACTATGCAAAAACACATGCCAACCCTGACACGGACGGTAACTAAATCTACCAGCTGGCCGTTATAGTTAATTGTTCATTTTCTGCACGTTAGACAGATTTGCGCAACTAACAATAAAAGAAATGGCCAGCTTAAAAAACCTTGACAAATCCTACTTCATCACCGGGACAGGTAACTTGGACAATTTCATCTGGACGGACAATTTGCATCCATCTATAAGGACTTTGTAACTGGACAAATATCTTATGACTTGACAGCTCATTCCCTTCCAGCGGAATAAGTTGCATTTACAAACTTTACAAATCAAGAAAACTGTGATACTTAAAATGAATAAATACCTGCTTATATTGACTATTGCTTTAATAACGATTAACTCAGATTTGATGAGTCAAGTTTATTCTAATAACAGCCTTAAAGTTGGACTTGGCGTCGGGATGAATGAAGGTCTCAGAGAAATGGGTATGGGGACTCTAGTTTCATTTGGATACCAGAAATCAATTCTTAATGACAGACTTAGAATTAACCCAAACTTCATGACAGGAGGATTCTTCCCTTTTGGAATAACTGATACCAGAGACCAATATTACAGAATTACATCTCTTGGAGTCGATGGGTATTTTGACGTGATCAAGTATAAACCATTTTCTTTATTTGTAGTAGCGGGCGGACTGGTAAATTATACTCGTGGACTTCTTGGAACGGGAGGTTGGCCAGAGGCTGGAAATAACACTTCAGATTATCTTTTTAAATTATATTATGGTGGCCACTTGGCTTGGGGGATCAGGGTTAATCAACCAAAAAGCAGATTAGCATATGAAATAACACCACTAAATATTTGTTTTGGTAATGACCAATTCTTCATGGGATTTATAAAAGTTGCGATAGATATTAAATTAAAAATAAAAGATTTGTCCCAAAAATAGACAATAATACCCTATCGAGACAACTCCATCTTTTTGCCGGGATTGGCTCCTTGACAACTTTGGTATATCATGACAAATTCGTTGTACCGTGACAGTTTTAAAATTGCAACTAACTATAACAACGCTGATATAGGCAATAAGCTTGCGCGCCGGGACAATTTTCTGGCTAAAGCACCAGTATTGGTGGCCGGCGTGACTGCACCACCAACGCTTACTGCCCATACCCGCTGGCTGTTAGGTGCAAGTTTTAACAAACAAACCCAGGGATAACCAGACTGACTTTTTATTATCTTTGAGTAAAATATTTACCATGACAACTTCTGAATTAAAACTTCGACTTTTCCGGCAGATTGATAATCTTGAAAAGAATAAGCTTGAGGAGGTTTACGGTGTCGTGACTAATTATTTAAATGGGCAGAAAGATATTTCTGACTGGGATAAATTATCAGACAACCAGAGACATGGTATTCTGAAAGCTGTTGAGGAAATTGCGGAAGGAAAAGGGATTCAGAATGAAGTAGTCCTGGATAAGTTTCGTAAGAAATACTCGCATGCGTAAAGAGATTGTATGGTCGCCTTTAGCTGAAAATGACTTCGCAAATATTCTGGCCTACATCAATGAAAACTGGGACGAAAAGGTGACAAATCATTTTATTGACCTGACGGATGAGATTATTGAACAGATTTCTTTTAATCCAAAACAATTTCCAGTTATTCACAAAAAGGAAAAAATCAGAAAGTGCGTCCTGACAAGACACAATACCCTGTTTTATCGGGACAGTAAATTTCAGGTTGAAATACTTCGGATTTATGACACTCGACAAGATCCTGACAATTTGACCTTTAAGTAACCCCTGCACCTAATAAATAGGAATATGAGCGGTGCGCAGCACCCAGTCCAGAGTACTCGGGATTCTCATATACAGTAATTTTAGTGATCAATAATTCTGCATTATAGAAAGAATCAGGTTCTTATAAAAGCTATCCCGCGGAGGCGGGATTTAGTTCAACAAAGGCTAAATATAATGCGGGGATCAGAGCGATTCGAACATTTGTGCATCGCATCATATTTTCTGGCAGTTCGACAGTTAGATCTTACGCAGACCCGCAATGTATTTAGCCTCATACCGTTAGCAGCAAGCAAAACAAAACTTATACACAAAAAGACTTGACAAATAAATTGACTATCTTTGTATAAAGATTCAGGTTATGAGAGCGATAGAATTTAAATCAAAAATAAGGAATAACCAGATTTCGATTCCATTAAAGCTGCAATCTGAGTTAAAATCCAAACAGGATAAGGATGTTAGAGTAATTGTTCTTATTGATGATTCAGAAACTGCCGACGACTTGATATTCCAGCGAGCAACGCAAAGCCAGTTTTTAACGGGTTATGCTGATTCTGACTCTATATATGACAATTAATCATAATGGATAAGTTGAATTTCGGAGATATCGTTCTGTTGAAATTCCCATTTACAGACGAAAAAAGTTATAAAAGGAGACCTGCTCTAGTAATCAATGACTATGATGATGGAGATATAATAGTCTGCCGGATTACCAGCCAAATTTACGAAACCCCAAATGACGTGAATATCAATGATTGGCAAAAATCAGGGCTAAGATTACCATCAGTGATAAGAGTCCATAAATTAGCCACTCTTGAAAAAGATTTAGTTGAAGTAAAAATGGGCCAAATTGACCACTCAACAAAAGAAAAAATTCGAATAATACTTGCGAAACTGACTGATTAACAATTGCCTGCTGCTACAATAAATAGGAATATGAGCGATGCGCAGCACCCAGTCCCGAGTACTCGGGATTCTCATACACAGTAATTTTAGTGATGAATAATTCTGTATTATAGAAAGAATCAGGTAATTTTAAAAGCTATCCTGCGGAGGATGGGTTTAGTTCAACAACTGCTAAGCATAATGCGGGATTCATAGCAACCGAAGGTTCATCAATCGCATTACCTTTTCAGGTACCTCGACTGTTCCATCTACCCCAACCCGCACTATGGATAACTTTGGCCGTTACCACTAATGCCAAAAAGACGATGACGGGAATACATTCATTTATCGTTTGTTTAGTAATCATGCAAACAATATTTTGACAAGTTAACACCGACAAGACTATGACTGAAAAAGAAAAATCAATTCAAGCCGTATTGGACAAAACAGTTGACGGTAAAAAAGTATTCGGAACTTCATTCGCCATTAAAAAAGATAGTATAGTTTGGCAAGGTGTCTCAGGTAATTTAGCAATAGACCAACCTTACTTCATTGCAAGCACAACGAAATTATTTACGACCGCTATCATTCTCAAACTAAGAGAAGACGGTAAATTAAGCCTTGACGATAGAATTGGTAAGTATTTAGACCAGACCATTTTGAAAGGATTACACATTTATAAAGGCAAGGAGTATTCACAAGAATTAACCATTAAAGACCTATTGGCTCATACAACAGGTTTGCCTGACTATTTTCAAGACAACGGCTCAAATGGCAAAAGTCTTGAATCCGGGTTAGTAAGTGGTAATGACCAATACTGGACTTTTGAACTGGTAATTGAAATGACAAAAAGGATGAAACCTCTTTTTGCCCCAGGAACAAAAGGAAAAGCACATTATTCAGATGCTAATTTTCAGTTGTTAGGGAAGATAATTGAAATCATAACTAATAAATCTTATTCAGAAAACTGTAAAGATTTAATCATTCAGCCACTTGGTTTGACAAAAACTTATCTCTATCAAGACACAACAGATAGAACACCTAAAGTGCTATATTACAAAAGTAACGAACTGAATATACCCAAAGCAATGACATCTTTTGGAGCAGACGGGGGCATAGTTTCAACATCAACCGATCTGCTTTTTTTTATTGAAGCATTTTTTACAGGTAAACTGTTCCAATCCTCTTACATTGCTGAATTGCAGGAATGGAATAAAATCTTTTTTCCTTTGCGTTCTGGCACTGGCATTCACTTATTCAAACTTCCCTGGATTTTTAATCCGACAGGTGCAGTTCCATACTTTATAGGTCATTCAGGACTTTCGGGTGCGTTAGCATATTACAGCCCAAAAGAAAACTTATATGTTGTTGGAACTGTAAATCAAATAGCACACCCTGACATTTCCTTTAAGACAATGATTAAACTAACTCAAAAAGCTTTGAAAAAATGAGAAGCACTGGTGGGGAAAATGCCAGCTTCAAATACCTTGACAAATCCTGCTTCACCGCCGGGACTGGTAATTTGGACAACACTATCTTGACAATTAAAAATCTGCACATCTGCCGGGACTGAACAATTGGACTTTTTTCATAATTGACTTGCTTGATTTTTGCTGTGAATAAATTAACAATCCATAAAGCCTTATGAAAATGAAAAAACTCTTACTGCTATTACTAATTATTTCTCCTCTCACTCTGCATTCACAAATACACATTACTCCTTATGTTTCATCAGGATACATAAATCATTTAGGTCGCGATGGCTTAAATACTGAATTTGGAGTAGAGGCTGAGTTTTTCAAACGGTTAGACCTCTCAATTAATTATAGATTTGCAAAAGCAACCAGAGATATTGGGAATGACGTTACATTCTCTGGTATTTCTTCCACCATTTCATACATTCTCATAAACCAAAACAACCATCGGTTTATGCTTGGAACAGGATTGACTAATGGAAGATACAAACGATATACTGATTATCTTGGTTTTGAAAAGGAATATGAAGATTCTTGGTGGGATCCAATTAAACTCAGATACGATTATACACTACCTGACAAAATACGAGTAGGTGCTATAATTTCTCTTACTGGCGAAGATGGAGATAGCTCTACATACTTCGGAGTATTATTGGGATACAAGTTTTGAAATAGCCTGTTAATAACCCTTTTAACCTGACTTTGTTACAGACTTCCGTGACCAGGCCATTTCCGGGTTTTACCTACCCTGACACGGACGGCAACTAAATCTGCCAGCGGGCCGTTAGCATTTATGCGGCTGCGCCCACTTGGGTGACAATTTACTTATAGTGTGACAATTACGTAACCATGACAGGTTGCTAAAATGCTAACTGAAAAGGCAGGGGTTTAATAATTTTAGGAGAATTCAGAATACCATAAAGACTTTGAACAATTCCGATTTGAACTCTGTTCGATAATAACGTCTTTAACTTTAAAATCTAAATCAATGATAACAGAAAAAGGAACAAAAGAGAATCCATGGACACTTAAAACTCCTTCACTTTCATCTGACTTCACTATGCACAAAGAAGTAAAGGACAACAAAGAAGTCTTGGTATGTACTGTTGGTAAAACAGTTTTGTACTATGATTACCGATGTATCGCTGATCTCCATGCAATGCTTAAAAAGAATGGTGACTGGATAGAGCTTGGTAGCGCTGATGAACAAAAACCTGCTAAAGATGGGACTGTTGAAGCTTGGGGTCGCTCTGAGAAAAATCCTGTTGGCGGATGGTATGGTCTTAAAAAAGGTCTTCGTGGACGATTCGGTATGTATGTTCCTCCCTTAATGGAAAAACTTGGACTAGCTGATCTGACTCATGATTCAAAAGGAAATAAAATGAGAGCTAAATAGTAAATAAAACACTAACAGATTGACAATTTTATCATTCTGGAACAAATCCTTTAAATTAGCTTTATCAATATTAAATACCGGTAAATATGAAACAAACAACAATATTAGGTCACAGTAATATAAAAGTTAATAGAATTGGGCTTGGGTGTATGGGTTGGCGTCTTACACTTCCTCGCTTTACAGATGAAGCTATAAGCGAGAATCTAAAGTTTGTTGAGGTTATTGATAAAATAGCACAAAGCAAAAAAGTTTCCAAAGCACAAATTGCCTTGGCTTGGGTGCTTAGTCAAAACGATGAAATTGTGTCTATTCCGGGAACCAGAAAAGCACACCGACTCGAGGAGAATTTAGGTGCATTTACAGTGGAATTGACTAAAACTGATTTGGCTGTTATTCAAAGGTCTATGCCATCAGAAACATATGGGAATAGATATTAGAATTATTCAGTGGTTTGGAATCTTGCAGATGCTGTAAAAATATCTCTGCCAAGACAAATCCTGCCTTTGATTCGGGACTCCTTACCTTGACATAATCATGCTTTTATGGTGCTAATTATAATTGGTATGCAGTTAATACCGGGAAATTATGCCCTGCAGGTTGGCATGTGCCCAATGAAGAAGATTGGAAGTCACTTAAAATAGCACTGGGAATGACTCCTGAGCAAGCCGCAATGGAAGGGTTTCAGGGGACGGTAGCTGGTAAAATCAAAGATACCGGAACATACCACTGGGTAGAAGAAAGCTCTGAGGCAACCAACGAAAGCGGGTTTACGGCACTTCCCGGCTCTGCCCGCGGAAGTGAAGGCGGTTATTTTGGTGAGGGCCAGGGGGCTGGCTGGTGGTCAGCTACGGTTAGTTCAAATCCTTACTCATGGTCACACTGGGTTCCCTGTAATAGATCATGGATTCACAGATCGTCAATGTTAGGCCAAACATATGGACTGAATGTTCGTTGTGTAAAGAATTAGAAATATCTTAACAAATTTCTAATAAAGCCAGACAATTTTTATGATTTAAAATAACAGCTTCTATATGATGACTTTATTTAACAGAGAAATATTAATAAACTTGTTATGAACATTAAATCAATCCTGGCATTCATAGCACTTTCGTTGTTTGTTGTTGCCACGAGAGCCCAGACAATCTTTCCATTCCATCTGCCGCACAACCGTACTATACTTAGCCTAATACCGTAGTGCATAATTTTGAAAAGACTCAGCGAGTTCACTATTCAACTAAATTGCAAGTTTTTTGGTAAAATAAGATTGAATAAAAATCATGAAATTGGAAATGAAGAAAACCAGGAAGTTGTAAGCGGTATGAATCAGAAAACGCTAAACAATACCATAATAAACGACACCCCAAATTAATTATGAAAAAAATCATTATAATAACCATTGCTATTACAATTATATCAATAATTGCTTGTTCAAAAAAAACTGACTATGGCCAGCCTAATGTTAATTTCAAAAATCTGGAAAAAGATTTTATTTCCTGGTGGACGTATCACAATAATAATATCATATTATCCTCCAATTTTATTGGCATCGATGAATTGTCGGACCGAATAAGTAAAGAAGGTTTTCTCGGAAAATTGACTTCAGGAGATTATATACCATTAAAACTTAACTCAAAAGATAGCCTGACTTATTATAAACTTTTCAAATTGAGTAAAAGCTCAAATAGTGAAATTGGAAAGCAAATTAAAAGTAGTTCAACTACTGATTATATTCATTTTAAGGCTGAAGGTAAAATTTTTCCTGAATTTCAATTTATTGATTTAAATGGAATAGTATACAATAATGATAATACAAAGGGTAAAATTGTTATTATTAAATGCTGGTTTATTGGCTGCCATGCCTGTGTTGCAGAATTTCCAGACTTGAATAAACTTGTGGATAATTATCGGAATCGGAAAGATATTGTCTTTATTAGTTTAGCCTTAGATTCGAAAGAAAAATTAAATCAATTCCTATCTTACAAAAAATTCAGCTATCCGGTTGTTGCTGATCAGGAGAAATTTATAAGAAAAGAATTAAATGTAAGTATGTACCCAACACATCTTATTATTGACAGAAATGGGGTAATACAAAAAGTGGTTAATAGAGCAGATGAAATGATTCTGGCATTAAGGGGACAAGAATTTTCGGAAACATCTCAGGCTCAAATTCCACCACCACCGTCTCCAAAATAAAAACTATGCAAAACAACAAAATATCAGCATTTGTATAACATGAAACGCTTTGGATTTTTATTTTCGGTCATCATGATAATGATGGCAATTGTATTCAATAGTTGTAAAAAAGAGGACGATTCGGTTCTGAGTGGAAAAAATGCGCCGGGGTTGCCGGCAGTGTTGAAAGCACTGGCTACGGCATGATTCTTTATTCGGCCGATGTTGGCGAAAACTGGGAAAGGCAGGGAGTCCCAACCTTTCCTGTACAGTTGATGCCCCGGTAATCGCCTAAGACAATAAATAGAACTATTATGAATCATAAAAATTTGAAGATCAACAATTAATTATAAAAACAAGCGGATTCCGAAAAGCTTTACGAGGTGGAAAAAATTAAAAACATGTGTACTATGAAAACTATTAAGAGATTATTAATTGCATTTTTTGTGATGCTATTATTAAGTGGATTTGCATCACGGGACAAGTCAGATCCTATAGATCCTGAAGTAAACCCATTTATCAATGGCCGGAATGAGAGGAATATGATAGTAATTATCAGCGATTTGCATCTCGGCGCAGACCTTAATTATGCCGAATGCAAGAATAACCTTCTATCTCTTGAAAAATTGCTTAAACGGATAAAAGCAGCTCCTGATGTGAAAGAGCTTGTTATCGCGGGAGACATGATTGATGAATGGTTTGTGCCAGCTACAACCGATACGTATCAGGGAAAAGATCAGGCTGATTTTGTACGGCGTATTGCTACTGCCAACAAGGGCGTATTTGATGCAATAAACGGTATTATTCAAGCAGGAAATATTCTGGTTACCTATGTGCCCGGAAATCATGACTTAACAATTACGGCAACAAATATTGAAAGTGTTCTTCCGGGAATAAACCAGGCACGGGATGAAGTACCCGGCTTAGGTACTTATTCCCCGGTTGACTATCCAGCAATAGCTATTGAGCATGGTCACCGCTACAATTTCTTCTGTGCACCTGACCCGATTTCAAATCAGGTTATGGCCCCTGGCACCATATTGCCTCCGGGTTATTTTTTTACCAGAATAGGCGCACTCTATGTGATACAAGGTCGTCGATCGGCGGGAGATATCTTACCCGTTTTTACACAAAACATTTCAGGGGGTGATAGCCAGGATTTATTATTCCGATATTTGAAGTTATGGAAAATGGCAGTCAGGATGTTCCCTATTACAAACAAATTTAACGAAAAAATCATTCTTACAAACGTTGGTGGATTCACGGGTAATTATTCAGTTAACGATCTTGTTCCTTATCAATTATCTGCAGGCGGAATAATAGATGTGAATCTCTATAAAGGAATTCAGGATAATTGGGAGGCCCGGCAAACCCTCAATAATCTTCCAATTCATATTGCAACTTCTGTAGCAATCGACTCTGTTAATTCAGCTACCTATACCGACTATCAGGCAAAATTACAGTACTTTCTGAACCCTGCCTCAGACAAAAGAATTGTTGTATTTGGTCATACGCATGAACCTAAAATTGTTGACTCTGAAAGTTTTGACAATAAGAAATGTATCTATGCAAATTCAGGAACATGGATTGATCGCAATCCGGGTAAAACCACTATGAATTTTGTAGTCATCACCCCACAGAGCGCTGATGCTTCTTCTCAAACTTTGGTAAAACTTTATAATTTTGAAAATGAAGTTGTAACAAAAATGGCGGAAGACACATTGCGCTATTAGAGGGAAGCAAGTGTATAATAATTGTTTGAAATTTGTATGAAATCTTTAAAATTTGCGGAAAAATTCTATTGATTGGACTAATTACGTTGGGTAATAAAGTGTAGCAGCAATAAGGGTGTAAACGGTGTGCGAAGGTTTATAGCTCGCTTCAATCTTTCGTGTAACTTGACAGGAAATCACCCGCAATCCCCTACTGTCCATAATGCCAACCGTTATGCTTAAACGTCAACGACATACGTGACTGATGCTGCCTGGACTCATAACAGCTAATCATAACCCATTTTTAAGCTGCCATTCGGCCCGATCAGTAATTATATTTCGACAGTATGGACTCTCAAAATGGAGATACAATGACAATGACAGGTTCTGGATTATTGTTTCTGGGTTTATATGCTATTGCTTATGGACTGACACACAAGACCTTTGCTTATAACATCTAAGTATGAGCCTGCTCCGAAAAGTCTTTTTTTGCCACCAAGGCGCAAAGGCACGAAGACACGCCAAGGTAATTCATTAATATTATGCACTTTGTGAACCTTAGCGTCTTCGTGTCTTTGGTGCGCCACGAGGCGTGCGTAAATATAAATAAATACCTACAAGGATGAAAGAGCCTTGCAACACAATTTGCCGTTCTGGTTGAAGAACGCCTGACACACTGTTCGG
>CAIMVD010000298.1 GCA_903844815.1 uncultured Bacteroidota bacterium
GAGGTTAACGCTTCTCTGAAAGAATGGTTAATGAACATTGGAAAGAATAAAATTATGTAAACGGATTTTATAAGACGGCCTTGCAAATCAGTCGTCTACAAGGTCGTCTTTACATAACAATAAACTTTACATATGCCTTATTATGTAAATATTTACATAAAAACGTGAAGGTAGAGCGGCCGTTTTATTACCTTGAAAGAAGCTTCTTAAATGGCCGTGAGTTCAGGGATGTTGATGATCTTAAAATACAGCTGCAGAAGTGGCTCACCGATGTAAATGATGTACGTGTACATGCCACGACAAGGAAGAAGCCGATTGATCTGTACATCCAGGAACATCCCTTCCTGCAGGTACTGCCGGCGAATCACTTTGATACATCAGAGGTGGTCAACCTTGTGGTAAACCAGGAGTCGTGTGTACAGTGGAAGGGGTACCTTTACGTGGTGCCTGATAAATACATGTATGAGGTATGCTCAGTACGTATAACGGAGGATCATCTGGTGGTTTATTCTCCCATGGGAGAGCAACTGATTACCTGCCCTTTGGCTGAACCAGGCCGCAAGGAGCGATACGTTGGAGTTCACCATAAAACCGGCAAAAAGCCTGATCTGGACATAGCTGATGTTATCTCGCGCCTTGAGGCCTTTGCCCCGGAAATGAGCGAGTATATCGATCAGGTCAGGCGTCATAAGCCAGGATCATGGCGTCATCACCTCAGGAGCCTGCTTGCCATGAAGGTAAACTACCGTGTGGAAGATATCCTGATAGCTGTCCGCCGGGCACAGATGTACAAGGTCTTTGAATCGGGCACCATCGAAAGGTTCCTTGCCAACAACTCAGAGCCACGATACAGTATCAAATTATCCTTTAAACGCAATAATAAAGACGAGCATGAGAGGTAAAAAAACTAGCAACGCACGAGAGCAGCATGATCAGTTTACCGGCAACTGCCGCTACCTGGGGTTAAAACTCCTGGCTGAAGAGTACCAGCAGATGGTTGCCAGTGCAAATGAGAATACACTTGGATACTATGAGTTTATCAGTGGTATAGTACAGGCTGAAGCCGTGGACAGACAGCAGAGACATATTGAAAACCTGGTCCGTGGCAGCAGACTGCCCCAGCCATGCAAGCTACTCGCGGACTTTGATTTTGACTTCCAGCCCAACCTTAACCGTAAACTGATCATGGACCTGGCTTCGCTGCGGTTTATTGAAAAAGGCGAATCGATCCTGTTTATCGGTGAAAACGGAACTGGGAAGAGCCATCTGGCTCAGAGTCTTGCCCTTATGGCTTGTCAGAGTGAATACAAAACCCATTATACAACCTGCAGCGAGCTCATCATTGATCTCAACAGTGGAGTGTATGAGAAGACCCTGGAAAAGAGAATGCGCAAATATATCAATCCTGAGCTGCTGCTTATCGATGAGATGGGGCATGACCGGCTTGAATTACAAGTGATCAAAGAAGCACATCTTCTGTTCAAAGTAATAGATCAGCGTTATAAGGAAAACAAGCCACTGATCTTTACAACCAACATCGCAGAGCAGGACTGGCCCGAGTTCCTGGGTGATCCCATCTCAACAAGCGCGATCCTTGATCGTATCTTCCACCACTCGGTCATTGTAAAGATAAATGGTCCCAGCTATCGTAAATACCAGGGGGAACTCTTGCAGAAGCAATATGGTGAAAAGAAAAAAGATGATGCAGAAACAGCTTAAAACAGACCCTCCGAACGATTATAATGAGAAGGCGCTAAACATATTAGCGTCTTTTTTTATAACAAAAAATGAAAATGTCCGTTTTGCGCAGGAATCACTGTCCGTTTTGAGCAAGAAAAACCCAAAGGGGGTCAGCATGCTCCGGAAAAGCAGCTTGTTTTAAACAGAAAATCGAACATGAAAATCCTCGCCGGAATAAACCAAAAAACAAGCCTCGGAACAATAGAACAAATCAACAACTCAGAAGAGTGGTATCAAAATGTTCTGTTTGGTGGTTGTGTTTATAAACGGTGTTAAAAGTCGAAAGGATATTTTTAAATTCCCTATCTAGGATTACCTCCTTGATAGGGAAACAAAATGACTTCAATTATGCTTCAAAATCAATTGCTGTTGATAGCTGTTTTTACCATCACTTACTTCAATTATATAGGTACCATCACGTAAGTTGATTAAAGGTATATTAAAGCTCTTTCCCCCTCTAGTAAAAGTAGATACTAACATACTTTGGCTATTATAAATTCGGATAGTAAAAGTTATCGATTCCTCAATCACATCATTAATTATAGCTAAATTAACTTGACCTGAATCAGCAACTTCAACTGAGGATGGGTTTTCATTAATTGTAATACTTACATTATCTGATGCGGGATTTGGATATAAAGCCATTACTAATGATTGTGGGCATCCATAAGTTTTTTTGGTTAAATAAAAAGTTGTATTTGAACTTATTCCACATGAGTTTGTCGATCTAGCAGATATTGAAATATTATTTAAGCTTGTTGGAAATGTAAAGTCTAATGTATTATAACCAACATAATATGGAATACCTGATGGCACTACCCAAGTAGCATTACCAGCCCCATCACCAATAGGTGTTACACTTAGCCAATGATTACCAGGACAAATTTGTTTACCAATATAGTAACTACTTCCATCCACCTTTTGGTTTGTTATTAATGGTGTCCCAGCCCAAAAACTTTTGACGCTTGACCAAGTATAACCAGAAGGAGTACTAAAATGGAAATTCACATTACTACCCCCATTACCTGAACCTTTAACTTTATACTGAGGTTCATCAGCATCACCTATTTGTGTTATGTAAGAACCTGGCGTCCATGTCAGTGTGGCATGTTCCATACTGGTAATATTAGTACTAAATACTCTCTCTACATTATAGCAAAGAAGACTATTACTTCCGCTTATGCTCGGATTAAATTCATAATATTTTATAGTAGCGTTCGGATAAAACGGACATTGTTCTGGTAAGTGTCTAACCAAAGGGCCCCAAGCCCATTTGGAGACAAAATTGCCAGAAACTGAAGATGTAACAGCTGAATGATCACGTGGGTCATACGATATTTTTAGACCTGCACGATAATTTGAGTAAACTTCTATATATGAAGGATTTGTTCCAGTATAGTACTTATCTACATTAAAATTATGTTGAATCCCAGTCCTATCGTTAATCCATCTTTGATCAACTTGATTCATGTTTCCTTCTATGTTATGCCAAGCATATCAATGACAATTATAATAGTTTGTAGAATTCGCCAATATCACACAATTATAGCCTACAGTCCAATTATAATTCTGTGTCACAATTTCATCATCATCAAAATCAATTCCAGTAAAGAGGAGAGCATCGACACTATAACCTGTTGGAGTAGTAACTATAGTCTGATCATATTGACTTTTAGTGATTGAACAAAAAGTAAAAAAAATGATTATTAAATATGTCTTTTTCATTGCTTTAATTTTAAAGTTGTTCTAAATATGAGATTGCAAAATTCTTTATTGTTTCAACATCTGAAACAAAAACTAACTCACCGAGATAACCATTTAAAAATAGTTGCAGATCAGATCTTGAGGCGATAAAATCTGAAAAGGGTTTGTAATCCTCTTGTATTAAAGTTGTTGCAATTACATATAAATTGGTTACTCTGGATGGCCAACTGTAATTGTTATTTTCTTTCAATGTAAGTTTTTCTAATCCTAATCGAATAAGTCGTTTCCTTTCATCTGAATTCAATTTTTGAGAGATTGGTCCATAACCTAAAGTTATCTCCATAAATTGGAGTAACTGCTTAAACTTACCTCTTTCTAGTGTTGTCCAGGTGCTGTCTAAATCTGAAGGACTAATATTTTCGTATTTTGTTATAAACTTTGAGGAACAATCATTTCTTAATAAAAATTCTCGGAAACCATTAAAGTCAGAATAGACTTGATCCAAACCTTCATTTATATTATTGAAAGCAAAAATTGTAAATAGTAGTGGATATTTCAAATAGGTATCAACGATCCCTGATGTACAAATATCATGTAAAATGAAATCTGGAATCTGACAAGCATCTACCATTTCTTGATGGGAATTAAAGTTCGCCCATTCTTCCATTCCCGGCTGAATAGGAAAAATATACTGATCTGAGATTCCACTTGCCTCAAGACAACTGCAGCATTTTTTATCCTCATTTTTGCAACAATTAGACAGAAAGATAGCAAATATAAGGAGGGCACCACTTATTCTTAAAGGTATATACATAGCATTAGACACTAAGATAATTCTTAACTAATGATTTTAATTCATCAATCATATTCAAATCACTCAACATAACCGTCTTTGAAAAAATTAAATAGGAATTATTTCTTGTGATCAGAGCTTTAAATTCGCCATAATTTTTGTTTTCTAGGACCTTACACATAATGAAAGATGTAGTCAGTGTTCCATAAGTAGAATATTTAAATTTTGCTTTATCTTCCAATTTTATTAATGTTTCAGAAAGCAGCATTCGAATTTCACCCTCAGTAAAATTATCGTAACTAATCAGTACTTAAAGTGAGCTAAAGTTAAAAGTGAATAAAGTTAAAAAATGAGGTGTTATTAACAATTTGCGTGGCGTAATTAACATTTTTAATTTTCATAATTGTGTAATTTTTTAAAAACGAACACATATCAACAAATATAATTATTTGAGTTGATAACTA
>CAIMVD010000299.1 GCA_903844815.1 uncultured Bacteroidota bacterium
GGCTTTCAGAATGTATTTCAATGTCGTTTAGTTAAGCCCGGGTAATCAGTTTCTCACTCCCATATTCTTACCCCCCTGCCCCCCAAGGGGGGATTTAAGAACACCCCCCTTGGGGGGGTGGGGGGTAAAAACACAAGAATAGTAGAGTGGTCCTTGTGGTAAAATATTCTTTTCATGTTTGGTAATAATATTCCTTAACTAAACGCCATTGGAATATATTTTATAATTCAGGTAATTCTCACTTCTGCGTTAGTTAACTCCTGTGTCAAAAAGGATGTACCAGAAGTTGAAACCCGGGATGTTTTTAATCTACTTCAGGTACCAAGGGTCGTATAAGAGCCTCTGGGTTGAAAAGGATGGAAAGAAAACATTTATCCGTCTTAAAAAAATTCTCTGTAATAATGAGGATTACGCTGAATTTTCTAAAGAAATTGAAGTGTTAAAAATATAATTCTTTGTGAACTTTGTGTTTATTAAATTGATGCTAAACCTCAAATTTTCAGAAGGATAATAATAACCCACGAAGGATATTTTAAAGATATCCGACGATATCTGATAAAGGCTTTCTCCTTTTCAGAGAATTCTTTTTAAAACCGGGCTTTGAATAACCCAGTGGCATGATGCTGAAAACAATCTGATTCACCTCCAGGTTCAGGACTTCATTAAGGATAGCCGGATCATAAGCTGCTACCCAGCAGGCCCCAATCCCCTCATTTTCGGCAGCCAGAATCAGGTGGGTCATGGCTATTGCGATATCGGTTTCAATGGAGTTGTACCCGTCGAAACTGCGAACCCAGGCCATCTCCTTCAATCCAACAACGACAATGATTTGAGGAGCATCTTTAAACCATTCACGTTTATAAGAGGACTTCACCTTTTCAAGCATGGCAGGAGAAGATATTACAAGAAATTTCCATGGCTGGTAATTGCATGCGGAAGGAGCAAGTCGCCCTGCATCAAGTATCCTCTCAATAACATCCTTCGGCAATGGCCTGAGAGGATCGAAACTACGTACACTTTCACGGGTCCTGATAAGTTCTGTAAATTCCATGATAATATTTTTTAATTTATAGTCTGATTAATTCACAAACTTCAAAAAAGACAAAAGACATGCTTCGACAAGCTCAGCAGTCAAGGCTAAAGACAAAAAGGTTCAAAATAATATGAAAAATAGTAATAAAAATGAATTTATAAATAAAATATCGAAAACAGGTTGCAAATGCCTGACATTTATCTTTTTACTTTTATCTTTTATCTTCTGCATGAATAATGCAGGATAGAAGTATCTCTGAAAAACAAAAATATGTCAAAAGTTCACGATATTTGCGTTTAAGCTGATTATTGCTTCAATAAAAACGGCCACAAAGAAGATAAAACCAGTCAAAATAAATGATTATGAAAAATCTGAAAGTTTCAACGGCTCAGTTCGGGAACAGGAGCAATGATAAAACTTATAACCTCGAAGTAATCGACAGGTTGTCGAAAAAAGCGGCTGATGAGGGATCGCAGGTGATTGCTTTTCATGAATGTTCATTAACCGGTTATTCATTTGCCCGTCATCTTTCAAAAGCTCAGATGCTCGACCTCTCTGAATTGATCCCTGATGGTGTTAGTATTCAGAGACTCATAAAAATTGCCGGAAAAAATAAAATAACAATTATGGCAGGCCTTTTTGAAAAAGACAGGGACGACAACATTTTCAAGGCCTATGTCTGTGTCGGTAAAAATGGCCTTATTGCAAAACACAGGAAACTTCATCCCTTTATAAATCCCGTTATTATACCAGGAAACTCTTACTGTGTTTTTGAAATTGAGGGTTGGAAATGCGGAATCCTGATATGTTACGACAATAACATTATTGAAAACGTGAGGGCTACGACACTATTGGGCGCACAGATTATTTTTATGCCTCATGTTACAATGTGCACACCGTCGTCACGACCGGGTGCAGGTTTTGTCGATCCAAAGCTTTGGGAGAACCGGGAAGCCGATCCGACCTCCCTGAGGCTTGAATTCGACGGGTTAAAAGGCCGCGAATGGCTGATGAAGTGGCTCCCATCCAGATCTTACGATAATGCAGTCTATTCTGTCTTTTCGAATCCTATCGGTATGGATGGCGATCAGCTGAAAAACGGTTGCTCCATGATAATCGACCCCTTTGGAGATATAATTGCCGAATGCCGGTCATTCGACGACAGTATTGTAACCGCCACCCTGACACCCGAAAAACTCACCCTGGCAGGAGGTCACAGGTACTTAAATGCACGCAGACCTGATCTTTACAGTGATATCATCGGTCAGGCACACACACCAGAACAAACCGTTGTGTGGATGAAGAAACCAAGATAGATCATTCATGAACAATTTGAACTAAATCCATAGCCGGAATGTTATTTCCGTGTGGAATCGCCATGCATTTTCTTCCGGTTGATAGAAGATTAATGTCATGGTTTAGGATTATATACATTCCTATAATTGTAAAAAAATAACCGATGAATAACGCAATCTATAATTTCAGGGAACCAAAAAATGAATCTGTCCTGACCTATGCTCCGGGATCAGAAGAACGCAAACTGCTTGAAGAAGAGCTTAATCTTCAGTATAACAAAGTAATAGACATTCCGCTCATAATAGGTGGGAAGGAAATAAGAACCGGGAAAACCGGAAAGGTGATTATGCCAACCGATCACGGGCATGTACTGGCAACCTATCACATGGCTACCGAAAAGGAAGTTGCGATGGCGATTAATGCAGCCCTTGAAGCAAAATCCGAATGGATGAACCTTTCCTGGATGGAGAGGGCTTCGGTAATGGCAAAGGCTGCAGAACTGATCTCAAAAAAATACAGGTATGTCCTTAATGCTGCAACAATGCTCGGACAGGGAAAAAACGTAATGCAGGCAGAGATTGATTCAGCATGTGAGATAATTGATTATCTCCGGTTCAATAATTATTTCGCCTCCATGATCTATATGGAGCAGCCGGCTTCGGAAAACGGAACCATTAATCGCCTTGAATACAGGCCTCTCGAGGGTTTTATCTATACTGTAACCCCTTTCAATTTCACTGCTATCGCCTCAAACCTTAATACAAGTGTGGTTGTGATGGGTAATACCACAATATGGAAACCAGCATCAACTTCACTCCTTTCGAACTACTATCTGATGAAGATATTTCAGGAAGCAGGGTTACCGGCAGGTGTTATTAACTTCCTTCCCGGATCAGGAGCCCTCATAAGCAACACGGCAATAAAGCATAAAGATCTGGCTGGCATCCACTTTACAGGCTCAAACAGTACTTTTAACACCTTGTGGCGGCAGGTTACTGATAACCTTGTGACTTACAGGTCGTATCCCAAGATTGTAGGTGAAACTGGCGGAAAAGATTTCATTTTTGCGCACAATTCGGCCAATACTATTGATCTTGCCACAGCAATTGTAAGAGGCTCTTTCGAGTACCAGGGACAGAAATGTTCAGCGGCATCGAGGGCATATATTCCCGAATCGATATGGAACGACACCAGGCAGCACCTGCTTGAAATGATCTCCCAAATATTAACAGGTGATGTCCGTGACTTCAGGAATTTTGTTAATGCGGTTATTGATGAACCTGCATTCGACCGGATCATGTCGTACATTGAAAAGGCTCGCGATTCAGGCGATGCTTCAATAATTACCGGTGGAAAAGGTGATAAATCAAAGGGATATTTTGTGGAGCCGACAGTGATAGTTACCTTAGATCCTCATTTTCTCACAATGGAAGAGGAGATCTTTGGACCGGTCATGACCATATATGTTTACAAGGACGAGAATTATGAAGATACACTTAAATTGTGTGATGAAACATCGCCTTATGCACTCACCGGCGCTATATTCAGCAGCGACAAATATGCTATGATAACAGCCTGCCGTGCTTTGCGCTATTCTGCCGGCAACTTCTATATAAACGATAAGCCTACCGGTGCTATGGTTGGCCAGCAGCCATTTGGCGGAGCAAGGGCTTCGGGAACCAACGACAAGGCAGGAAGCTATCTTAACCTCCTTCGCTGGGTAAGTCCAAGGACCATAAAAGAAACCCTTATGCCGGCAACCGATTTTAGGTATCCGTTTATGGGGTAAAGGCGAAGGGCACAGGGCGTGGGGCACAGGGCGAAGACCTAAAGATTTTTAACCCCGAAGCGGATTAAACAAGAACATAAAAAACTTGTCAATAATTAATTAAATCTGTATATTTAGTAAATGTAAATTCATGATGCAGAAACAGCTCATGACAAAACAGCAAGGATTATTACTAAAGAATATACAACTGTTAATCAGCTCCCTAAATAAATACACCCCTTTTACGTTCTGTGATTATTAACATTTAAAACTAACTGGTATGAAAAAAACTCTACTCTTTTTTGCGTTGATCTTTGTGGCCTTTTCCCTGACAGGCCAGCAGAATCTCAGGAAATCAGCTTCTTCCGGTATTATCAAACAAAACACAGCCAAATCAGCGACGATTGCAACTCCGGCTCTAAGGCTTGCTAACAGTTTGACCGAAAACTGGCTTGTAACGAGCGTGTGGGAAAACAACACAAAAACAGAATTCACCTATGGAACAAATTCAGAGGTGGCTACAACTTCAGTGTGGAATAAAAACACCATCGCGTGGGACCTGAGTACAAAAACAGAATACACCTATGATGTAAACGGGAATACGACTCTTATTCTGAATTTTTCACGCAGCGCAGGCTCATGGATAAGCACATCAAAGACAGAAATGGCCTACGACGCCAGTGGAAACGAAATCCTGTATACTTATTCAATGTGGAATGGAGTTTCATTTACAGGTTTTTCTAAAGTCGAATATTTTTATGATGCAGGCAACAATCCTACTTCTGAAATTTCATATTCTTACAATGCCGGCACCACCTTATGGAATAGGGCAGGAAAAACCGAATATACCTATACTGCAGGAAAAAACACGCAGGATTTGTCATACACCTGGGATTTAACTCTTCCGACACCAGCCTGGGTACTCTCCGCAAAATCAGATTATACATATAATGGAAGCGGAAAACTTACCCTGGAAGTTGATTGGGACATGGACAACACGCTTCCGATTCCTGACTGGGTATATGCCACCAAAACAGAAATCGGCTATGACGGTACCGGCAACATGAACATATCTACGTTTTATGATTGGGATAAAACACTTCCGGTTCCTGCCTGGGTTGCCTCTCTGAAGTCAGATTATGTTTATGATGTAAACAAAAACTTAACCCAATATACACTTTCAATGTGGGATGGGGCAGCATGGATGGGCTATACCAAATCAGAATCAACTTATTCAACGAATCAGTCAGTCACCTTAAGTTACAACTGGAATGCCTTAACCAGTTTATGGGATTTAAAAACCCGGACAACCTATAATTATACTGATATAACAGCTTTAGAAAAGCCTGCTGAAAACGGAATAAAAATTTATCCGAATCCGGCAAGGGATTATATTGTAATTGAATCAGATGGCGGCTCTGGAACGGCTACGGTACAGATCTTCGACCTGCAGGGAAGAAAGGTAGCTGATGCAAAACAATCGGCTGAAAGACAGATCATTCCTACAGCGGGCATGAAAAAAGGTCTATATCTTTACAGGATAAATGCCGGAGGAAAGGTTCTCACAGGGAAGCTTATGGTGGAATAATCCAGGTATTCTTTTTTGAAGATAACCCGGAATTAATACTTCACTCCTTCGAAAAGAGAAGAGAATAGCCAAAGGTCTAGCTGATATAGAAAGCGGATGAGTAATCTACTCCGTTTTCTCTCAGCCAGCGACGTAACGCTTTGGCTATTCTTCTCTTTTTCAGAACAATTTCCCCTGTCTCTTCTGTTTTGATCATATAGAAAGTTTTCATCTTTCCCGGCTCATCAGAGTCAATGCAATGAGATACTTCGAACATTACCATTTTCTTAGAGTTTTATAGTTTTCTAATTTTTCTTTGCAAGAAAGTATGTCAGCCCTTTAATTTCCGTCATATCAACAAGGCTGAATCCGATTGATTCCAAAAGACTAATCATCTCTTCCCTGTTTATTTCCTGTAGAGAATTTGAATTAAAAGAGCTACCGGCTGATCTGTATTCTGAAAAGCATCCGGCAAAACAAGTACCCGGAACAACAGCTTTTGAGATTGTATTAAGAAAGCTCTTCATGTGAGGAACACGGTTCAGTCTTCTAAGATTAATAACCATGGCTGATCCCTGCAGCTCCGACATACCATAAGAGTAGTTACGCCTCGAGGATAAAAGCATCATATTTGATTTATAAGCATGTCCTATACCATTGAGGTAATGAAAAAATGTTTCCCCTCCCTCCGAAATCAGGTGATCGATAAAAATATTTTCATCATCTTTTTCACGTGAGACAAAAACAACTTTCATTTTTGACAGGTAATTTTTGTCGGCCAGGAATTCTGTTTCGGGTAATAAGAAAGCATTTTCCATATTTGTCTGTATTAGGATCACAATATAAATGTAGATTTTAAAATGTTTTATGTCAAGTCGTTGCAAAGCGCATCCGGCTAAAAACCATGCTCTTAAACAGGGTTAGTCATTAAAATACCTCCACTTGTTTTCTATCTGAACCAGTTAACAGGTAAAAACATGAGTTTCGTCAAAATCGCGACTGATTTTATGAGCTAAAGGAGGGAAAATGGAATTAATAAGCCGGAGTCACTTACTATACTACTGATTTACTGAAATATACAAGATGTTTTTTCAATTTTTTACGACAAACTTCTTTAAATTTCATTTTGACAAATGATAGTATAATTGTGATAAAAACCCGGCCACTTAATAGTTGGCCGGGTCTCAAAAATAATGCATAATCAATTATATATCTTGTACTTAGCTTACATATTCATTAAAATTAAGACTCATTCCTGAAAATCAATAATCTGAGTAATTGGGTCTGAAACGGCAATATTATGCAAGTTCACCTCTTATTTTAACTAGTGCATCCACAATTGAAGGATCGGCAAGAGTGGTTGTATCGCCCAGTTCCTCTGTATCATTTGCTGCAATTTTTCGGAGAATACGGCGCATTATCTTTCCCGAACGGGTTTTAGGCAGCCCAGGAGCAATAAGAATCTGGTCGGGAGTTGCAAAAGCACCGATATGACGACGTACTTCGTTACGAAGTTCTCCTACAAGTTCTTCATCGGCTTCATAACCGTCTTTCAGAATAACATAGGCAAAGATGCCCTCTCCCTTGACAGGATGCGGGAATCCGACAACTGCAGCTTCGGAGCAGAATGGATGTGATACGAGGGCACTCTCAATTTCCGCTGATCCTATTCTGTGTCCCGATACATTCATAACATCATCAACGCGGCCGGTGAGCCAGTAATACCCGTCGGCATCACGCGTTGCACCGTCGCCAGTGAGGTAATAGCCCTTAAACTGTTTCAGATATGTATCATGAAATCTCATATGATCGCCCTGAATGGTTCGGGCCATGCCGGGCCATGCACCTTTAATTGCGAGAAGTCCGGAGGCTTCAATTTCCATTATTTCTTCTCCCTCATTTGTAAGAAGGACAGGTTCAATTCCAAAAAATGGAAGGGTAGCAGATCCGGGTTTTGTCGGAATCGCACCGGGAAGCGGGGAGATCAGTATTCCCCCGGTTTCAGTCTGCCACCAGGTATCCACAACAGAGCATTTCCCATCACCAACAATATTATAGTACCATTTCCATGTTTCGGGATTAATGGGTTCCCCAACAGTTCCGAGAATCCTGAGTGACGACCTGTCGTACTTTTTAACGAAGCTGTCGCCCTCTCTCTGTATGGCGCGCAAAGCGGTGGGGGCCGTATAGAACTGGTTTATCTTCAGCCTCTCAACAACCTCCCAGTATCTTCCGGGATCGGGGTAATTTGGAACGCTTTCAAAAAGCACAGTGGTTGCACCATTTGCAAGTGGTCCGTAAACTACATAAGAATGTCCGGTGATCCATCCGATATCGGCCATGCAGGCATAGACATCACCATCCTTGTAATCAAATACATACTTATGGGTCATTGCAGCGAAGAGGAGATATCCGGCTGTGGTATGCGAAACGCCTTTTGGTTTTCCGGTACTTCCTGAAGTATAAAGCAGGAATAAAGTATCTTCAGCATCCATGTGTTCAATCGGACAGTAAGGGCGCTCTGCCTCCATGGCCTCTTCAAGCCAGATATCACGCGGAGGGTAAAAAGGGATCTTGGCATTTGTTCTCCTTGTAATAAAAACATGTTCTACGCTTGGACAGGCCATTACAGCCTCATCGGTCATCCTCTTGAGAGGAATAATCTTCCTTCCCCTTACAAGTTCGTCGGCTGTGATAACTGCCTTGCATTTTGAATCATTTATCCTGTCGCGCAGCGATTCAGCGCTGAAACCTGCAAAAACAACAGAATGAACTGCGCCGATCCTGGCGCATGCAAGCATGGCATAAATTGCTTCAGGTATCATTGGCATATAAATCGCCACCCTGTCGCGCTTCCGAATACCATTATGTCTTAATACATTTGCCAGTCGCGATACCTTGCGCTGCAGCTCCCTGTAAGTTATTCTCACTTCATTGCCAGGCTCATCGGCTTCCCAGATTATTGCTACCTGATCACCCTTGTCCTTGACATGCCTGTCGACACAATTTTCGCAGGCGTTGAGCTTTCCGCCGAGAAACCACGAGATCAGCCCTTCGGGGAAATCACAGTCGCTTACAAGCTGAAAATCGTGCTGCCAATGCAACAATTCCCGGGCATTCCTCTCCCAGAATTCCGAATTATTCTTAATACTATCGGCATAAATTTCTTTGTACAGTTCCATCGATGCGACGTGAGAATTGCTGAACAGCTCCTTATCGGGCGGATAAATCCCTGAATCATTTACTGGCATAATATTAGGGTTTATTAATAGTCAAGCCGAAATGTAATACAGATTATTTATAAAGAATACAGAATATGATATATATGCAACTATTTTCGATATTTTGCTTAAATATATTCAAGACTGCAGGTGACAGGCTTCAGGCAGCAGGTAATAAAACCGAAATCCGCACTCCGAAATCCTTAATCCGAAATCCTTAATCCGAAATCCTCAATCCGAAATCCGAAATCAATTCATTGAATAGACCCTTACATAATCGACAACCATTGAACGGGGAAAAATTGACTCGTCAATTCCTTTCTGCCCTCCCCAGTTTCCGCCAACGGCAACATTCAGCAGCAGGTGAAAAGGTTTATCAAAAGGCCAGGCCTTATATCCGGTTCCTTCATTCTTAAAAGTAAAATACAGCTTATCATCAACATAAGCCCTGTACTCAGTTGCCTCCCATTCAAGAACATATACGTGAAAAGTATCGTAACAATCGGCAATAGTTATCTTATTGCCCTTCTGGGTTCCCTTAGTATGATTATATGATTCTGTATGGGCTGTTGCAAGTATAACGGTGGGGTCAAAACCAACGTTTTCCATTATGTCAATCTCACCCCCCGAAGGCCAGTTACCATAGGAATTCCCTGAGGGAAGCATCCAGATTGCAGGCCACATTCCCCTTCCTGAAGGTAGTTTTGCCCTTATTTCAAACCTCCCGTACTTCCAGTCACCCTTATCTTTGGTGATAAGACGTGCAGAGGTAAATTTTGAACCTTTATAATCTTCCTTTACTGCAGTGATATAAAGGTTTCCATCCTTTACTTCGGAATTTTTCAAACGAGCCCTGGTATAGTACTGTGCCTCATTATTTCCCCATTTCCATGAGTTCCCGGCTGTATCATAACTCCATTTGTTCGCATCGGGAAGTCCTTTATAATCAAATTCGTCACTCCAAACCAAAGTCCATTTCTCTTTTGACTGTTCAGTGGTATTTGAAGTTTTTCTGCTAAATCCCATACTGCATGTTAATGCAAGTAAAGCCATCAATAATCCGTTCAAATAAATCGCAATCATTTTTGAATATTTTTTAGTCAATACTTTTTAATCCCTGGTAGTGGGTACTATCCCCTTTTCCCTTTGAGCCCTTTGTGAAACCCTTAGTGACCTTTGTGTTTAAATAAAAAACACGTAAACACAGGAAATAGAAATTAAAGGTAACTTTAAATACAATATTCTTAATATTTCCCGGAAATCAACCTGCTAAATATCTTACAATTTATATACTCTTATATAATCAATCTCGAGCGACTCTGAAGTGAATGCCTGATCGACGGGACCTGCAAAGTTACCACCCATTGCCAGGTTCATAATCAGGAAAAAATCGCGGTTAAAAGGCAGGGTTGATGAGTTGACGACAGTATGGTACAACTCATCATCCACATATATTTTTACTGTGAGCGCCGTCCATTCCACCTTATAAGTATGAAATTCGGTTGTCGCATTCTGAATTACCTTTGTATTTCCGTTTGCATTTCCACCCGTGCGGCCTGTGTAATGAAGAGTCCCGAAGATCTTGTTCAGTTCGCTACCCCTGTGTTCCATAATATCTATTTCGCCGCAGGCGGGCCATCCAACCGCGCTTATGTTGCTACCCAGCATCCATACGGCAGGCCATGTCCCAACCGATGCCGGAAGTTTAGCCCTGACAACAACCTTCCCGTAAGTGAATGAAAACTTATTCATTGTGAGCATCCTGGTTGAAGTGTATTGACTACCGCTGTAACTCTCTTTAATTGCAGTTATCTTCAGAATGCCATCCTTGATATTAACATTTTCGGGTCTGGATGTATAATATTCCAGCTCAGAGTTTCCCCAGCCACCCGAACCTGTGCCGATATCATATCCCCACTTGAGCGGGTCGGGAGCTCCATTAGTATTAAACTCATCAAACCAGAACAAACCCTGTTCCCCAGCAACAGTAACCGTAATCTGTTCAGTCTTTTTGACCGACAGTTTCGCGCTGTTGAATGCAGTAACTGTAACATTGTAGACGTTGGTGCCTCCTATTATATATTTTGCCGAAGCGGTACCCGGTGTGTTATCCTTAAATTCTCCGTTCCCGAAATCGAAATCGTACGAAACAGCATTGTCGGCAACAGCCGTAAATGAGACATTTCCGCTGCCATCAGTGCTTATATCACTGGTTATAATAAGGTTCGACGGGGCGAGAACAGATTCATCCTCACCTTTTGAACAACCAGAAAATATTAAAGCTCCAACCAAAAAAATAATAAACCGTAAATCCTGCTTCATATATAGTAGCGTTTCTTTAAAAAGCCTTAGTTATCGAGTATTGGCTCCTAAAATAGACATTTTTTTCATTTTACGATCCTCCTGTTACAATCGACCAAAGCTGTCGTTGTTACCGGCCCGACCTGTTGTCGTGTTTCGTGATTCCTGCCATCAGCAGGCCATCACGCCTTTAAAATAACCGATCGATTCTGCAATGCCCGCTAAAGGATCTTTCATATCCTTTTCAAATTCAAGGCTGCACTTACCAGCATATTTTATTTTCCTGAGGGTTGCAACCACCTTTGGAATGTCAATGATTCCTCTTCCTATCTCTACAGTTTTACCTTCTTTGGTTGCCTTATCCACATCCTTAATATGGAGATCGAAGATCCTTTTCGCATATCTCAAAATATCCACTGAAGGGTCAGCTCCGTCGCGGGTGGTATGACCGATATCGATACAGATTCCAATTCTTGGGTCTAGGTCCTTCACATGATCCCAGATGTCAGTAGCATTTGGATAAAGAGGATTATCAGGTCCGTGATTATGAATTGCAAGTCTGAAATCGTAAGCTTTTATTTTTTTCTCTACATAGGGAAGAAGTTCATAATTCGGAGCTCCCACAATCATTTTCACTCCGGCCATCTTTGCATAATCAAAAGCCTGGTCGACCGATTCCTGAGTTTTCATATAGACTACGCCTACAGTATATACATTAATGCCTCCGTCCCTGAATTTTGCAAGAACCTGACTGATCTGTTCCTGAGTACTGTTCATGGCCAAATGAAAATCCTTCAGGGAGAGATTATTAACACCTATCTTCTTCATCATCAATATAGTATCCTCCGCCGAGAACTCCTTGAACGAATAGCCTGCCATACCTACTGTGAAAGTATCAGCAGTTTTAACAGATGATAAAGTGTTACCCTTCATTGCATTGGCCGGGGCAAAGCCTGCCGCAAGCGCTCCAATGCCTGCAATCTTTACAAATTGTCGACGTGAATTCATATCAGAATATATTTTAGTATAAGGTTGTGGATCTTAACATAAGAATTTAATAGGACAGGTGTTCCATCCAAAGATAATAAATGTTTTAAACCGAAGGTAGTTTATTTGTCTTTCCTTACAACCATATTATTGTCGATAAGACGGCTGTTGTAAGTCTGAATTATTGCTTTCAGCTTTTCCTCCATCTGCTGCTGAAGAGATTGATCCTTGCCTGTGAGGTTATTAATAAGCTCAGTATCATCCTTATAGTCGAAAAGGCCGGCTGTCTTATTGTCGATGGTTTCAAGCAAATGGTCCTTCATATAAAGATGGAAGTTGCTTCCGTTTGTATTGAATGCAAATGATTCCTGCGAATCATCAAGAAGGTTATTTCCAAATGCAATATACTCCTCATCATAATTAAGATAGTTCAATACTGTTGGCATGATATCAATCTGTTGTGCAATCCTGTTTTTAACACCCTTAAGGTTGCTTCCCGGCTGATAAAATAAAATTGGAACGCAGTAAGCCCCGAAATTATTCTGAAATTCCTTATGAATTGATTCATTGGTGTGATCGGCAGTAATTACAAAAAGAGTGTTGGCGTACCATGGCATTTTGGATATCTCCTCAAACAGCTCCCGGAGAGAAAGGTCTGTATATCCTACAACCTCACAAATCGGAGCCGGACCTTTTTTAAACTTTCCTTTGTATTTCACAGGAACCTCAAACGGGTGATGTGAAGAGACCGAAAAGACGGAAGCCATGAATGGTTGTTTGAAGGAGTTGAGTTTCGACGCAAAAAAATGGAAGAAAGGTTCATCCCACACTCCCCAAACTCCATCAAAATCAGCCTTGTCGGGATATTCATTTAAGCCGAAATAATCATCGAAGCCGGCCATTTTAGAAAACGAATCAAATCCCATGGATCCATTGGGAGCACCATGGAAAAAGGCTGTATAATACCCTTTTTTCTTTAACAGGCCAGGTAAACCGTTAATCTCATTATTGGCATAATGTGAAATTGTATATGGTGTTTCGAGGGAGGGTACCGATGCCAGAATTGAAGGCATGGCATCGATTGATTTCCTTCCGTTAGCCAGTGACACATCAAAAGTAAGGCTCACGCTGAGTAAAGAATCGAGGAAAGGGGTATAACCTTCATATTTTCCCCCCTCGAGGTTCCTGTTTAAACTCCCTACATATTCCCTTGCAAAGCTTTCAAGGATGATAATAACTACATTGTCCTTTATAAATTCCTTTCCTTTAGCCGGCACATAATGAGTATTATACAGCTTCTGAAGCTTTTCATCATCGAAAAACCTATACTTAACAAGAGCCTTCTTGTCGAATGTTCTGAAAAAACTGAAAGGAGTATTAAGCACTATGGCCACATTACGCGGAGTCTCAACATATCTGGCAGCATTACTTATCGTAATAGGACGTGTAGAATGTTTATATCCGCCTCTTGCTGCTCCGATAAAAAGAGCCAGAACAACAGGGATCATTAGTACATTAAGCACATAATATAAGGGTCTGTTCCTGAATACAGGCTTCCGTGTGCTGACTCTGTTGTAAAGGTAAACCATCAGAAAACAGAGCAGAAGCGTAAAAAGTGTGGCAGGCCAGTAGTCGAACAAAAACCTGAAAAACAATTTTACGATGTTAGTTTCATGTTCGAAGGTCTTGAATACATCTCCTGTAGCCCTCTTGCCTATAAACCTGTAATATACAAAATCCATCCCGTTCATGGCGAGTGCCAGTCCGTTTGTGATAAAGTAGATGATTTTCACAATCTTCTGATAGAGTTCATTATACCTGATATCAAAGGGAATTATCAGCAGAATTATAAAAAGTGAGTTTATATACACTACAGCAGAAATGTCGAAGACGAGGCCTCCCTTTAGTATAGTCAGTAACTGGTCAAAAGGAACATCGGGAAACATTTTATAATTAAACACAAAGAATCCTATCCTGCACAGGGTGAAGAGGACCATAATAATCAGTATCCTGTAAGCAAGTGCAACAAAAATGTCAGCCGAAAATATTCTGTGTTTTATCATATCTCTTTAATATCCTTTATTCGAGGTAGGTGTATCCATAGAGTCCTGAACGATAGTTCGAAAGAAACTCTTTGCCTTCTTCAAGGGTTATGATACCTGCTTTTACTGAAGATGTAACCCATGTTTCCACGGTTCTCACCATCTTTTTTGAATTATACTGAACATAATCAAGAACTTCCGCTACTGTCTCTCCGTCGATTACCTGATCGATTTTATATCCGTCCTCATTCACCGAAACGTGCACGGCATTTGTATCGCCAAAGAGATTATGAAGGTCTCCAAGTATCTCCTGATAGGCACCTACAAGGAAGACCCCGAGGTAGTAAGGCTCCTTCCCTTTAAGCGGGTGGACAGGAAGATGATGCGAGGAGTTTCGGGTAGAAATGAAATTATCGATCTTCCCGTCGGAGTCGCAGGTCATGTCCTGTATTGTAGCTGTCCTCACCGGCTCCTCATTGAGCCTGTGAATAGGCATAATAGGGAAAATCTGGTCGATGGCCCATGCATCGGGAAGAGACTGGAAAAGGGAAAAATTGCAGAAATACTTATCCGACAGGATCCTGGAGATCTGGCGTAGTTCTTCGGGAACATGTTTGGTAGTGTTGGCCATCTGATAGACTTTCCGTGCGATTGACCAGAAAAGGCGCTCTATCTGAGCCCTTGTTTTGAGATCAATGAGCCCGAAGCTGAATCTGTCAAGTGCTTCTTCCCTTATCTGCTGTGCATCGTGCCAGGTCTCTAGCATCCTCAGCTGATTAAAATTATCCCACAAAAGATAGATCTCCTTAACAAGTTCATGATCGTTGTCATTGACTTCTTCCTCAGGATCCCAGGCTGGCAGGGTGGTAGTCTCAAGGACTTCGAAAATCAGCACCGAGTGATGCGCTGTCAGCGATCTGCCCGACTCTGTAATTATATTGGGATGAGGTATATTGTTCTTATTACTAACATCTACAAATGTACTTATAGAGTCATTCACGTACTCCTGAATTGTATAGTTTACGCTGCTTTCGCTGTTCGACGATCCTGTTCCGTCGTAGTCAACTCCCAGGCCTCCGCCTATATCGACAAATTCAACGTTGAAACCCAGTTTCCTGAGCTGAACATAGAACTGAGATGCTTCGCGAAGCGCTATTTTTATGCGCCGTATTTTTGTAACCTGACTTCCTATGTGAAAATGGATCAGCTTCAAACACTCAACCATCTTGTTCTTCTCAATAAAGTCAATTGCTTCAAGAAGTTCACTCGATGTAAGTCCGAATTTGCTGATATCACCTCCTGAATCTTCCCATTTTCCGCTGCCAACGCTTGCAAGCTTGATCCTGATGCCCAGGTTTGGCTTCACCTTAAGTCGTTTTGCTATAGTGGTTATCAGCTTCAGCTCATTCAGCTTTTCTACGACAAGGAAAATCCTTTTACCCATCTTCTGGGCCAGAAGGGCAAGTTCAATATAATCTTCATCCTTATAACCGTTGCAGATGATTAGCGATTCAGGATCAGTATTTATGGCAATTACGGCATGAAGCTCGGGCTTGGAACCGGCTTCGAGACCGATATTGAACTTTTTGCCATGGCTTACGATCTCCTCAACAACCGGACGCATCTGGTTTACCTTGATCGGATAAATTATGAAGTTCTGGGCTTTGTAGTCATATTCCTCCGAAGCCGACTTGAAACACTTTGAGATGCTTATAATACGGTCGTCCAGAATATCGGGAAACCTAATCAGCATCGGTGTTGAAACATCGGATAACATCAGTTCATCCAGAAGCTCCTTTAGGTCGACCGAAACCCCATCTTTCTGTGGAGTCACTGTCACGTGTCCTTTTTCATTGATTGAAAAATAGTTTACACCCCACCCGTTTATGTTGTACAGCTCTGCTGAATCTTCAACTCTCCATTTTCTCATTATCGGAATTTTAACCTTATTTATCAGGGCGCAAATGTCTGAAAAAAATGTCTGTTTTACAACCGCATAAGACCTGTTGAAAGACAGTTTCTTAAACTATTGTTACCGGCATTCATCAGAAAACAAAATATCCATCTAAAAAGCAGGTCCGGTCATCAGATCTGCAGGCTCAGTTATCTTATAAACCGGACATGGATTATAGCCCGGTCCCCATTGCGGGACAAGGCTCCTGTCGAGGAAGTTCCATATCAGAAGACCATCATTCGACTGTGGTTCAAGAAGTGTAGCGGCTACATTTGCCAGAGGTTGTGAAGTCCTTATTACTAGTGTGCCTGCAGGAAATTCTGCTTTTTCACTTACATACTTTCCTTTTACACTATTCATGTAATGGCCCTGATTAAGCCTGGCGGCTCCCTTAAGTTCGCTTATATCGAACCGGAGAACATCAATGGTTGCAGCAGCCGCAAGCTTTTCAACTTTAATTCCATGAGCCTTTAAAAGGGATGTTATAGCCTGGTCATTGGTTGTAAGCAGGTATGCATAAGGAAATTTTACGCTCTTCACGGGATAATAATCAATAAAGTATGGTATTGTTACATCCGCACGCCTGTCGCTCCTTTTAAAACTTCTTCTTCCGTTATCACCGGTAACCACATCAGCCTCCCAGGTCTTAATTGTAACCTTGCCGGGCACAGGCCTGACCTTATATTCAATGGCAAAAGAGTCTGCTTCAGCCGGTTTCATCCCGCGTGCTATTGTCTTCTTATCTACACCTGCCAGAAGGCTTTTTATCTCAGCAGCATGCACTGAAGAGTATTCGGTGAGTGAATGAATAAGATAATAACAACCCAGAACCCTCGATTTATAGTCAGCATATACATAGTTCTCATTTAATATTGAAAGCCGGTTCCTAAGTCCTGCATAATTTGTCATATAACGGGGCTCTGCAGCATCGAAGACCCAGCCTTTTCCGGGATTAGCCATATCGAAAAACTCTCCATAGTAACAATTCTCAACTTTGTACTTGTCGAGCAGATTCTTCGACATTTCAGGAATCATCCTGCCCGACATGTATGATATCAGCGAGTTATCGCCGTTCGGATTGACCATCCAGGTAAATGTAACCGGTTCAACATGGTATGAACCATTGGTAGTATGACAATCCATAAATACAGAAGGATCCCACTTGTTGAATACATTTTCAAGAACACCCCTCACTTCAGGTGATTCAGCCTTCATGGCATCCCTGTTCAGATCGAGAATCTGTCCGTTATGTCTCACTCCAACTCCGTTGGCAGGCCCATTCTGGTGAGTCCTGTTCCTTGTGTCGATTTTTTCGTTTCCGTCGGGATTGAAATTGGGACATATAAGCAGTACAATATTCTTAAGCACAGCCGGATCCTTATCCTTGAGCAGATCCCTGGCATACATAAGCACGGCCTCTTTACCTTCAACTTCTCCTGCATGAATATTGGCCTGGACATAAACCACTATCCTTTTGTCATTCTTAAGGTCCCGGGGACTTTTTGGAAGAGGATTTCCAATAATCAGCAATGGAATTTCCATTCCATCGGTAGATGTTGCGATATTCTCAATCCTGATATACAGTGATGCTTTCTTCAGCTGGCCAATAAATGTCATGACATCGGCATATCGTGCAGTGGAAGTAAAATCCGATTTTTCGGCAACGGTCTGGAATCCAAACTGTCCTGAACATGTCATCCGGGAAATAAATATCAGGATAAGGAAAGTGAGTGAACTTTTCATAAATCTTTTTGGTGTTTTATAAGATCGATCTATAAGAAAAATAATAATATTGAAAAGGAGGTAGCAAAAGTCACAAAAAATTGACAAAAAAAGCAGATAATAAAAAAATAAGTGAAATATTAAAATTAAATGATTAGCTTGCGAGCCTAATTTTAAAAATACAATACAATGAACAAAGGAACAGTAAAATTTTTTAATGTATCAAAAGGCTTCGGATTCATTAAGGACGCAGATTCAGATAATGAATATTTTGTACACGTTTCTGGTCTGAAAGATCAGATAAAAGAAAATGATGAAGTTACATTCGAACTTCAGGAAGGCAAAAAAGGAATTAATGCAGTAAACGTAAGACTAGCTTAGTTTATCTATACAAAGATTTGTAATCAAAAGCCCCGTTCTTCGGGGCTTTTTTTATTGTCTTTTCTTTTCTTCTTTCTTGGCTTTTTTTGCAGCCCTCTTCTCTTTCAGATTCTTTGCGGGCTCTTTCTTGGTATTATTCTGTTCCTTGGCTTTTTCGTGTGACATGGCTTTCAGTTTTAAGTTAATAAAAGAGTAAGCCAAATATAACAAAAAAAGTTCAAAATGTCTAGAGTGCCTAAAATGCCTAAAGTTATTTTTAAACTTCGGACACTCCCTACACTCCAGACACTCCAGACACTCCAGACACTCCAGACACTCCAGACACTTTAGGCACTTTAGGCACTTTAGGCACTTTAGGCACTAAAGCTCGCAATATAACTCATCATCAGCAAGATTCTTACAGGGATATCTCCAGGTAAGTTCATCACCTTCTATCAGGTCATTGGAATGTTCCGGCCCCCATGTTCCGGCGGGGTATCCATAAACCTTTATTGACGGATTGTTTGCCCATGCACGCTGAACAGGCTCGAGAAACTTCCATGCGGTCTCTACTTCATCGTCACGTGAGAAAAGAGTTGAGTCGCCAAGCATAACGTCGGCTATCAGTCGTACGTAAGCTGATGGAACCCTTATATCAGCCAAATCCTTATAGTGGAAATCCATATTTACATTTTTGACATTAAAACCTGCTCCGGGCTCCTTCATGTCGAATTTAAGAAGAATACCCTCGTCAGGCTGAATGCGAATGATAAGCTGGTTTGCCGATACTTTTTCCATTGTCCTGCGGAAGAGGTGATGAGGAGTTGGCTTAAAATGGACGACAATCTCGGTTACTCTTGTTGGCAGTCTTTTCCCTGTACGAATATAAAAAGGAACACCTCCCCAGCGCCAGTTATTTATAAAAAACTTAATAGCAACATAAGTCTCTGTACGTGAATCACGGGCAACACCCTTTTCATCACGATATCCGGCAACGCATTCCCCACGGATTAACGAAGAAGTATATTGTCCGCGGATTACCTGATTGGGAACATCCTCCTCCCTGATCGGCTGGAGTGACTGGAAGACTTTCAGCACCTCGTTCCTGATTGCATTGGCGTCGAGCGAGGAAGGCGGCTCCATTGCAGTAAGCCCTACCATCTGCAGAAGATGGTTCTGCACCATATCCCGAAGCGCTCCGGAAGAATCATAGTAACCTCCCCTGTCTTCAACGCCAATATTCTCCGAAGAGGTGATCTCAACACGATGAATATAGTTCCTGTTCCATAAAGGCTCGAACATACCGTTAGCAAATCTCGTAACCAGCAGATTCTGAACCGTTTCCTTTCCAAGATAATGATCAATCCTGAAGATCTGGTCCTCCGACATCAATTCATGCAAGGTACAGTTGAGCTTTCTTCCTGATTCAAGGTCATATCCGAATGGCTTCTCTATTATTACCCTTCTGAAACCTTCCTTCTGATCAAGAAGCCCTGCATTTGAAAGGTTTACAGAAATGACTTCGTAAAGGCTGGGTGGAGTTGCCAGATAGAAAATATAATTTTTCTCAATGCCTTTTTCACCCGAGATTGTGTCCAGCAGCGATCGCAGCCTTGTATAGCTTTCAGCGCCACTGTTATCCACCTGGAGATACCTTAACTCATCGGTAAATGATTCAATAATTTCAGAAGACTTATCTTTCTCCTCAGAGAATGTCATTAATGCTTCTTTCATCTTAGCCCTGAAATCTTCATTGGAGAAATTTGTCCTTCCTACTCCTACCAGAGAACACTTCTCAGGCATCATTTTCTGTGTCTTAAGCGAGAATATCGCGGGGATGAGCTTTCTTGAAGCCAGATCGCCCGATGCTCCGAAAATAACAATTATTAGGTTTTTAAGATTCTCCATATATATATAGGTCCATGTTTATAAGAAATCCTGATAGCCCGGTATCATTTCTAATACAAATTAACAACAATTTAATCACAATGATTAAGCTCCTTCTTTATTCAAAACAGAGAAACGATCCGCTTTTACTTAACAAGTTTATATGTTTTAAATATTTATTTCATAATTTGTTAATATTTTTTATTGTATTTATGAAAATCTGAAAGAATATCTACTATATTTGCGCATAAATATTAAAATGCATGGGATTAAATAAATCAATATTAGCGTCACTTCCTGTCAGGAGGATTTCAGGAACTTTTTGAGAATGGTTATTGGTATTGGATAAAGGTGGACCGTTCTCTGACAAAACAGGGAACGGTTTTTTATTTAACTTGGAGATTTAACAGATATCAGAATATTATGAAAAAAGAACGGCCAAAGCAGGTTGGATTGTACAGGCAGGAATTTGAGCACGGAAGTTGCGGAATTGGATTTGTAGCCCATCTGAAAGGAAGGAAATCACATTCAATAATAAAGCAGGGGCTTGACATTCTTGCCAACATGACTCACCGGGGAGCTGAGGGTGCCGACAGCAAAACGGGCGACGGAGCAGGTGTTCTGATACAGGTGCCCCGTGATTTTTACCTTATTCAGGGCTATTCGCTTCCCCCCGAAGGGCAGTTCGGAACTGGGCTCGTTTTTTTACCCCAGGATCAGTCTGATGCTTCCCGGTGCCGGGATATACTTCTCGAAATCATAAAGGAAGAGGAAGTGAAATTTATTGGTTTCCGCGATGTGCCGAGGGACAATTCGGTAATTGGAGATATTGCACGTGCTGCAGAACCTGAGATTATTCAGATTCTTCTAGGCGGCGACATTTCGCAGGAAGAGCTCGACCGGAAACTTTATATTATCAGAAAACGGGCCGAAAACGCTATCAGGAATTCAGACATTGAACAAAAGAGCTTTTTCTATATCCCAAGTCTTTCTACAAAGGTGCTTGTTTACAAGGGTATGCTGACTTCAATGCAGCTGCCGGAATATTTCCTTGATCTCACTGACAACAGGATGCAGAGTGCCATAGCACTGGTTCATTCCAGGTTCAGTACAAATACTTTCCCAAGCTGGGATCTGGCCCAACCCTTCCGTATGCTTGGCCATAACGGGGAAATAAATACAATAAAGGGCAACAGGTTCTGGATGGAAGCAAGAGAATCATTACTGAAATCTGATAAACTCGGAGATATTTCAAGACTGCTGCCGATAATAGAACCTGAGAAGAGCGATTCGGCTTCACTCGATAATGTTCTTGAATTCCTGATTATGAGCGGGAAATCCCTCCCCTATGCCATGTCGATACTTATCCCCGAATCGATAAATGCAAAAAACCCGATATCACCCGAATTAAGAGCCTTCTATCACTACCATTCCACTTTCATGGAACCCTGGGACGGTCCTGCCTCCCTCATCTTTTCCGACGGCCGTTATATCGGCGGCATGCTCGACAGAAACGGATTAAGACCTTCCAGATATGTCATTACTAATAATGATATAATCGTGATGGGTTCCGAAACCGGCGTTCAGACTTTTGCTCCCGAGGAGGTGAGAAAAAAAGGAAGACTGAAGCCCGGCAAAATGCTGCTTGTCGACACCGTAGCGGGTAAGTTGTTTTACGACAAGGAATTAAAAGCTCAGCTTGCCGAAGAGAGACCATACGGCAAATATATCCAGCAGAATATGGTCAACCTTGAAGAGATTGAGACCGGCCATCAGGAAGCTCCGGGAATGGGCGACCAGTACGAAAAATATCTTGTCTCCTTTAACTACTCCCTCGAAGACACCAACTGGATTATAAAAGAGATGGCCGAAACCGGCAAAGAACCAGTAAGCTCAATGGGCAATGACGTTCCTGTTGCCGTCCTTTCAAAGAAACCATACAGGCTTTTTAATTATTTCAAGCAGCTTTTTGCACAGGTAACCAATCCTCCTATTGATCCGATAAGGGAAGAGTTGGTAATGACCCTCTCAGGCTTTATCGGATCACTCCAGGATAACCTCCTTGAGTCGTCGCCTGAACATGCAAAAATGATCAGGTTTAAGAACCCTGTTATCTCAAACACTTATTTCCAGGTTGTTAAAAACCTAAGGTACAAGGGATTCTCCGCAGCCAATCTGTCAATGCTTTTCGATGCTTCAGAAGGTGCTGAAGGACTTAAACGGACAGTTGAAAAACTCTGCTACGATGCTGAAAAAGCTGTCGATGATGGAAAAAACTACATCATCCTTTCCGACCGTGGCATCACCGAGAACATGGCTCCGGTTCCTTCGCTGCTGGCCGTTTCGGCTGTACACCATCACCTTATCAAAACTAAGAAAAGGATGCAGATCGACCTTGTAATCGAGACAGCTGAACCAAGGGAAGTTATGCATTTTGCACTGCTGTTCGGTTACGGAGCAAGCATTATAAATCCATATATGAGCTTTGCAGTAATTGAAAAACTCGTCAAGGAGAAAGCAATACAGCTCGACTACCAGAAGGCAGAGGAGAACTATGTTCATTCTATAAATAAGGGGATACTGAAGATCATGTCGAAGATGGGAATCAGTACTCTCAGGAGCTACAGGTCATCACAGATTTTCGAAGCAGTAGGTATTCATTCTGATGTAATAAACAGGTATTTCGAAGGAACGGTCTCCAGGATCGGAGGAATCGGAATGGAGGAGATTTCTGAAGAAGTCCTGATTCCTCACCGTAAGGCATATATCGTAGAGCAGCAGCCTGAAATGCTTACCGAAGGAGTATATGCTTTCAGAAAACACGGAGAACATCACGCCTGGAACCCTGAAACAATAGCACTTCTGCAATGGAGCACCAGAACAGGCGATTATAGAAAATTCAAGGAATACAGCCGGAAGGTAAATGATGATACCCAACGACCCGGTTTTATACGTGGACTGCTCAGAATAAAGAAGAACCCTATTCCCATTGATGAGGTTGAACCTGTCGAAAACATAATGAAACGTTTTGTAACAGGGGCAATGTCGTATGGCTCAATAAGCAGGGAAGCTCATGAGACTCTTGCAATTGCGATGAACCGCATCGGAGGACGAAGCAATACAGGTGAAGGAGGCGAGGATCCTGAGAGATTTAAGCCGCTTCCAAACGGCGATAGTGTACGAAGTGCAATTAAGCAGGTTGCCAGCGGCCGGTTTGGAGTTACAACTCATTACCTTGTAAACGCCGATGAGATCCAGATAAAGATAGCTCAGGGCGCCAAGCCGGGTGAAGGCGGACAGCTTCCCGGACATAAAGTTGATAAGATAATAGCAAAAACCAGGTACTCGATACCCGGCATCACCCTCATATCACCACCTCCTCATCACGATATATATTCGATAGAGGATCTTTCACAGCTCATTTTTGATCTGAAAAATGTAAATCCGAACGCAAAAATCAGCGTCAAGCTTGTCTCTGAAAGCGGGGTTGGAACAATTGCTGCAGGCGTAACCAAAGCAGGTGCCGACCTTATTACAATAAGCGGTTATGAAGGAGGAACAGGCGCAAGCCCCTCATCATCCATAAAACATTCCGGATTGCCACTCGAACTGGGCCTTGCCGAAACACAGCAAACTCTTGTAATGAATAACCTCCGAAGAAAAGTGAGGCTTCAGGCTGACGGACAGTTAAAAAGCGGGCTCGACATTATAAAGGCAGCGCTGATGGGAGCCGAAGAATTTGGGTTTTCTACAAGTGCTCTGATCGTCATGGGCTGTGTTATGATGCGCAAATGCCACTTAAACACTTGCCCTGTGGGCGTCGCAACACAGAATGCTGAGCTGAGGAAAAGGTTCATGGGCAAGGCAGACTATCTTGTGAACTACTTCAGGTTTCTGGCAGAAGAGGTTCGTGAAAACCTCGCTGACCTCGGTTATAAAAACATGAATGACGTAATCGGAAGAACTGACCTTCTCGAAAAAGACCCTGACGTGGATCACTGGAAGATCAGAAATCTTGATCTAACTGGTTTGCTCCACCTTCCCACGGAGGCTTCGGTCAATGCAATACATTGCATTGACATTCAGGATCATAAAATTGATCACGTACTCGATGTGGAACTTATCAAAATGGCAGAAAAGGCTATTTATGACAAAGAGCCTGTTGTTATAAGTAAACCGATTAACAACACCGACAGGACAACCGGTGCTATGCTCTCAGGTAAAATTGCCACTATCTACGGTTCCGAGGGCCTGCCTGACGGCACAATTAAATGCATCTTCAAGGGATCGGCAGGTCAGAGTTTCGGAGCTTTCCTGACTCAGGGTGTTGAGCTTCGCCTGGAGGGTGACTCAAACGACTACCTTGGAAAAGGTCTTTCCGGAGGAAGAATAGTTGTTGTGCCGCCGGTTGGCTCGACTTTTGAATCGGACAAGAACATAATCATAGGCAATACAGTACTCTACGGTGCCACACGAGGCGAAATCTATATTTCAGGCAAGGCAGGGGAACGTTTCGGCGTTCGGAACAGTGGTGTTACGGCAGTAGTTGAAGGTGTTGGAAACCATTGCTGCGAGTATATGACCGGTGGAAGGGTTGTGGTTCTCGGTAGTACCGGGGCAAATTTTGCAGCAGGCATGAGCGGCGGGGTTGCTTACGTAATGAACGAAAACGGCGACTTTGACTATTACTGCAATATGGGAATGGTTGAGCTGTCGCTTGTTGAAGAATACAGCGATGCAGCTGAACTTACAAACATCATTAAGCGTCACTATGAGTACACCGGAAGCAAGAAGGCCAGAATGATCCTCGACGATCTTAATAAATATATTCCCATGTTCATCAAGGTAATTCCATACGACTATAAGAGAGTGCTTCAGGAGCAGAAACTTGAAGAGATAAAGAAAAAAATTGCAGATGTGGAGCTTGATCTCGAGATCAGCGCCGGGTAATTAAAGTTGAATTTTAAAGTTGAAAATATTATGGCTGATATAACCGGATTCTTAAAGATAAAAAGAAAGGAAGCAGGAAACAGACTCATAAACGAACGGGTCTCTGATTTCAGCGAGGTTGAACAGGTGCTTAACAGTGAAGACCGAATGCTGCAGGCATCGAGGTGCATGGATTGCGGAGTTCCTTTCTGTCACTGGGGCTGCCCTGTCGACAACCTGATCCCAGAATGGAACGATCTTCTCTACAAGGGCGAATGGAAGGCTGCTTACTTACGTCTTGCAGCTACAAACAACTTCCCTGAGTTCACCGGCAGGATCTGCCCCGCACCCTGTGAGCATGCCTGTGTTCTTAACATTAACCTGGAGCCTGTAACCATCAGGGAAAATGAAGTCGCTATCGTTGAGAGGGCATTTGCGGAAGGATATATAAAACCTGAGCCTCCCAAAATCCGTACGGGGAAGAAAATTGCAGTCGTCGGAAGCGGTCCTGCAGGAATGGCTGCGGCAGACCTTCTTAACAAAACAGGCCATAGTGTGACTCTTTTTGAGAAAAATGAGAGGGCAGGCGGCCTCCTGAGGTTCGGAATCCCCGATTTCAAACTAAGCAAGACAACAATCGACCGTCGCCTCAAGCTGATGGTTGCCGAAGGACTCACAATAAAAACAGGTGTCACTATCGGAAAGGACATTAAAGGGAGTGAACTGCTTGAGCAATTCGATGCAATATGCGTTACCACCGGCGCAACGCATCCCCGCGATCTGAATGCTGAAGGCCGGGAGCTCGATGGTATTCACTTTGCTATGGATTTTCTCTCTGCACAGAACAGAATTAATGCCGGTCTTCTGTCGCATTCATCTGAAAACATTTCAGCGGAAGGCAAAAAAGTTCTGGTCATAGGTGGTGGCGACACAGGATCCGATTGCGTAGGAACATCTATCAGGCAGAAGGCTGAAAAAGTAACACAGATCGAGATCCTTCCAAAACCACCCGTTACAAGAACATCCGATAATCCATGGCCTTATTGGGGAAAAATCCTTAAGACTTCCACATCCCACGAAGAGGGTTGCGAGAGGTTTTGGAGCCTGTCGACAGTAAGGTTCATTGGCAACGATAACAGAGTGTCGGGGGTTGAAGTGGAGGAAGTTGAATGGACTGCCACCGACGGAAAGTATTCAATGCAGCCTGTACCCGGAAGCCACAAGATAATTGAAGCTGATCTGGTTCTGCTTGCAATGGGATTTGTTCATCCGGTAATAGAGGGACTGATTGAAGAACTTAACCTTGAACTTGATGGCAGAAAGAACATAAAAGTTGACAAACTCAATATGACCAGCCTCGATAAGGTATTTGCAGCCGGTGATTCAGTTAGCGGAGCAAGCCTTGTTGTGAGCGCCATTGCATCAGGGCGAAGGGCAGCAAAAACAATTGACATTTTCCTCCGGAATAAGTAAAACAAATCCCGAAACCGGAATTGACCTGTCGGGTTACATAGATAAATTACTTACCTTGCCGATATACATCCTAAGCTTGCATATCGGTTTGAGGTTGGAATATTACTGGCAGATATTCTAGTGAAGCGGGAGTGTGAAGTAAAATGCTGTTCCCTGACCTTTTTCCGATTCAAGCGATAAATCGCCACCAATTCTTTTAAGGAATCCCCTGACTATTGAAAGGCCAAGTCCGCTCCCCTCATAATCCCGGGAAATATGAGTATTTTCCTGTGTGAAGGTTTCAAATATCCGTTGACGGGCTTCATTGCCGATTCCAATGCCTGTATCTTCTACAAAAAATCCCAATGAATCGCCATTTAGCGAATAGCCGAAAGTTACTGACCCGGCATTTGTGAATTTGACTGCGTTATCGACAAGATGATTCACTATCTTTATGAAAAGCTCCTTATCTGTATTAAGCTTAAACTTGCCGTCGTTGTCAGGTAAATGAAGATTCAGTGTGATTTTCTTGCCCTGGCATACCTGCAGGTATTTATGTTCAACCTCCCTAAGTTCTTTGTTTATGTCAAAAGGCTTGAATAATGTCACTACATTATCCGACACTATAAGTGAAATATCCAGATAATCAGTAAATGTACCGATCATCCTGTTAATGGAGCTCCTAAGAAAAGGGATATATTCGATCTTTTCGGCAGTGGAAAGCTCCTGGTCGGCCAGAAGTGAGGAAATCCCCATAATCCCGTTCATTGGAGTTCTGATCTCGTGCGAGATATTCCTGATAAATGCTGTTTTCAGACGGTCACCCGCCTCGGCCTGATTCCTGGCTACAATTAGTTCTCTGTTTAATTTTTCAAGTTCTGAGGTCCTCTCCTTCACCTTTTCCTCAAGAACCTGATTCTGATTTTCAACCTGTTTGTAAAGATACCGGGTCTGAAGCAGGTTTCTGATTCTCAGCCCCACTTCTATCAGGTCGAAGGGTTTTGTAAGGAAGTCGTTGGCTCCGCCGGAGAGAGCCTGCTGTCTTGCTTCAGCAGTAATGTCAGCTGTAAGTACCAGAACAGGAAGATAAGAATCACGGAATCTGTATTCCTTTAGCTGTTTCATTACTTCAAAGCCCGAGATAGGCGCCATCATTAAGTCCAGAAGGATCAAGTCAGGCTTAATCTTCTCACAAAGTCCCCTTACTACCGTTGGGTCGGTAGTTGTAAAGATATTTTCGAAACCCTGAAATTCAAGTAGTCCCTCAAGAATATCAATATTGGCTACCTCGTCATCAACAATAATAATTTTTGCACTTTTAAGAACCAGATCGAACATATTTCCCCAATCAAAGTTTATTATCCAATGTCGTTTAGTTAAGCCCGGGTAATCAGTTTCTTACTCCCACATTTTACACCCCCTGCCCCCCAGGGGGGGTGTTCTTAAATCCCCCCTTGGGGGGTTGGGGGATAAAAACACAAGAATAGTGGAGTGGTCCCTGTGGTAAAATATTCTTTTCATGTTTGGTAATAATATTCCTTAACTAAACGCCATTGGTTTATTATCGTAAATATATGATAATAATCAAATCATCTATTCTTATTTCCAAGGTATTTATCTATTACAAACAGAAAATTAGTAAGCTCCAGAGGCTGGGTAAGGTAATCACTTGCACCGTTTTTTAATATCGATTTGATCTGATCGGGCCTCACATCCGCGCTTATAATAATTACCGGAATATCATTAGTTGCAATATCATTTTTCAGGCGGCTAAGTACATCGGCTCCATGCAAATCGGGCAAACTGAGATCGAGCAGAATCAGGTCGGGCAAACATTCCCGGGCTATGCTTACAGCCTTAGCACCATGCCGGCAGGATATTATCCTTACAGAAGGACGCTGGCTACGAAGCACTTCCTCAGCCAGTTCAATATTTGAAATATTGTTTTCAAAATATAACACTGTCCCTGAACATCCATTTTGGGCTATTTCCCCGCCATCAACCTTTTCCGCGTTTACCAGGCTGCCTTTTACTCCCTCTGCCAACGGGAGATCTATCCAGAATGTACTTCCTTTTCCGTGGGTACTGGCTACTCCTACTTCCCCTTTCATTGATGTAACAAGTTTTTTTACAAGCGAAAGACCAAGACCGCTCCCTTCTATCTCGGTATTTTCAGCGCCAATTCTCTCAAAAGGCGAAAAAAGTCTGCCAATGTCTTCAGGTCTAATTCCATGACCGGTATCAATGACCGAGATCCTTACAGCATTATCCGTTCCCGATGCATTGTCAACAATCCTGGTATTTATCAATACAGATCCTCCCTCCCTGTTGTACTTAACTGCATTATTAATAAGATTGAGTAAAACCTGTTTAAGGCTCAGCCGGTCGGCAAACACAAAAAGAGAATTCGAAGGTGAGTTTTCCAGTTCGGTCTTTATTTTGCGCTTTTGGGCTACAGGACTGATTACATCTGTCATCTCCCTGATAATGCCCTCAAGCTGAACAGGCACAGGTGTCAATGAAAAACTTCCAGCCTCGATTCTGGAGATATCAAGAACCTCATTTATGAGACTTAAAAGGTGTTTTCCGCTGTTCAGAATATGGTTTATTCCCTTTCTTTGTGCCGGAGTAACTTCGCCCATACTCATCAGCTGCGAAAAACCGAGAATAGAGTTCATGGGAGTACGAAGCTCATGACTCATCCTTGAGATAAATTCGCTCTTTGCCTGATTCGCTTTTTCCGCCTGGTTCCTTGCCTTAAGGATATCAGACTCTGCATGCTTTCGTAAAGTGATATCTATACCAGTCACCATAAAACACAGGTCGTTACCAACATAAATATAATCTGCTGAAAATAAAAACGTAAACTCCTGGCCAGTCCTTGACCTTACTTTGCCTTCCATCTCCCTGACAGAAATGTTTGAAAGCAATTTTCTGCGAATGTCCTGAATAATCTCCGGCTCTGGCATTGAAGTAATTTCTTTAAAACTTCTTCCAATAACCTCCTTTCGTGAATATCCGAAATTCTTAAGGAAAATATCATTCACATCAATAAACCGGCCATCATCAAAACGAGTTATTGACATCATAGTGGGATTGACATGAAAGGCTGTGGCGAATTTCTCTTCCGACTGCCTGATCTTAAGAACATCCTTGCAGACGGCAAAAATTGCCTGTTTTCCATCCCAGAGCCCCGGTTTTGCATTTGTTTCCGCAGGTATAAAGTCACCTGATTTTGTCAGCAATGGCACTGTTGACACTTCCATATTACCCTCGGCTACCTCTTTCAGTATCCTTTCTGCTACGATCCGTAGTTCGGCGGGATAAATAAAGGAAACCGGATTACCCGTAAGCTCTTCTGATGAGTATCCCAGCCGCTGTTTAGCTGCATCATTTGACTGTATTATAATTCCGTTAAGATCAAGGACAAACAACAGGTCATCAATTGTGTCGAAGAATCTCCTGTAGTTCGACTGTGCAAGAACCAGTTCCTTACATTGCAGATCATCTTCCTTAATCCTGAATTCAAGACCACGTATAATTTCAAGATATTCTTCTTCTGTCTTCCCTTGATACTGCCCCACTGGATTACTCAACTCCTCGATCGTCATTGGCCCCGGCTATTTTATGTACTGATCAATAACGGTTTCAATCGATCGCTGGCATACCTTGCAGAAGGTCATATGACGGCTATACATTATGCAGTCGGCCTGGGGACGGTAAAGACCTTTTGCGAGATATCCGGCACCTTCAAAGGCACCTACCTTATCCCTGTACTTTTCTTTTGCGAAATATTCGTTCTCAATATTCAGCTGTCGTGTAAAAAGATCTTCCATGACCGTTTCAGCTACATGAGCAGCCCTTAAACTGTCACGCTCTTTCTGGATAGCATAGCCCGACTTGTCAAATTCCTCTTTATTCCACGGAGTTGGCAAAGGAGTGCCTGCTTCCACAAGATCTTTCCATTTCAGGTTATTCTTGTCGAAGAGGGCAGTTATGTTCAGCTCCCATGGTTCTATTTTTACCTCAGGGACCTCATATGAAACCGCCGAAGTGTAATATTCATCGGCAAGGGCCGCCATATGGTGCCCCATTTCATGAACCATAATATATTCAGTGAACTTATTGTCGGCTGCAACGGTAGTGTAAAGATTATAGATACCTCCGCCCCCGTATGTCCTTTCGTTTATCATTATCACCATAAGATCGTACGGAACCTGCGATGCTACGTCCCTGATAGTCCTGTTATCATACGAGAGTGCGTAGCGCTCCGAATCGAAGCTGCTGTAATGAACTGTAAGAGGAGTACGTCTGAACTCTCCGTGATGGGGCTTACTGACACCCGACGAACCTGAAGGAGTTTCAATAGCACGAATATTGAAATCGGAACTATGCGATTTGAAAGGCTCTGAATTTAAAAGGTAGCCTGAAAGCCTTGCCGCATCCTTCCTGAACTTTTCCATCTCGCCTGAAGTATATCCGTCGCCCAGAATAACAAGGTCTGCTTTTTTATCTGCCGGTCCGTTCAGGGCGATGATATCAACTTTGTTCGTATGGTCCAGATCAGCAGGGTTTACCTGCCTCGATGCCGGATCAATGTCTGCTGTCCAAATCGTTGTGAAGTTGTTTGAAGCGTCTCTCTTTTTAAGTATTACTGTTACCGGCTTAAGAGGCCATGGAAATCTGAATGATTCATTGAAAGTTCCCCATTTCTCTCCCGCCTCCGGAATTGTCTGCCACTCCCCGAAAACACTTGCAAATCCTCTGGAATAAAGAAGGGTTTTTGAATCCCTGTCGGCAATTTCAACAAAATAAAGACCCAGCCTTAATTCATCGATAAGACTGTTCTTGCTTCCGCTCCAGACACCGTCTGATACGATCCTGTCAATTGCAAAGTGCTCTTCGGCAGAGGTTCCGGAATGGAAATAATCGAGCCTCATGGTTTTATCAGTAAAAAACTTTCCGAATTCAACATTTCCATTATTCACGGCTTCCAGGTAAGAAACCCTTTCAGGAAAAGCTTCGGTAACTTTTTTATCAGGCTGAGCACAGGAGATAATCAGAGGAAAAAAGGCACAAAAAAGAAAGATATTCTTCATTTTTAAGGAGTTTTAACGAAAAAACATTCGATTAAAGGTAGTGTTTTTTTATAATGTCTGTTTTCAGCACTACAATTTTTGACAAACGAAACAAGCATAACTGATTGAAAGCGATTATTGGTTTCCTGAAACAATAAAAGTCCTTAAATTTAAGGCGCGGATCAGGCTCGCAATATATATTTTCCTTAGTGACATTCGTGCATGCCTTTGTGACCTTCGTGGTGAAAAAAAGAAATATTAACCACGAAGGGCTCAAAGGGCTTCACTAAGGGCACTAAGGAGCTGGCATCCAGAATTATTCCTTATTTCCAATGTGATGAATATTGATTTTACAATGAATCCCAGACTTAGAACACTTACTCTTTTTATAGCAGTATTTTTATCGTTTCATTCTTACGTCTCACTGCAGGCGGAATCGACCTCCTTCTCCATAAATACGAGGTTTAGTTTTTATTCCCGGGAAAAGAACGGGGAAATGCTTCTGCATATTCCTTCAGGTATGCAGAATTCCAATCTGTCAGTGAGCATCAGGATTAACAACACTTCTGCAGTTAAATGGAATGGAAACCCGGCGAAGGAAATACTCAGGATACCGTTTGATATCAGCTCCCTTCCAGGCAGCTATGAAGTAGAAGCTTCCATAAACTCATCGAATGCCCCTGGAAGGTCATTTATTGCCCGGACAAGACTAATCATTCTTTCACCAAAGAGCAATGAGGTAAAGACCGACAGGCTTACAGGGGGACTGATAGTAAACCGGATGCAGTTTTTCCCTGTCGGATTTTACTGCTATTCGCCTGTCAACCCTCTGATGCCTGAAGAAGAAGTCGTCAGAGGTTTTAATATGATGTCGCCCTACCAGAAGATTACGCCTGAAACACTTCCTGAAAGGAAAGCCTACATGGATCGCTGTGCTGCATTAGGGATGAAAGTGCATTATAACCTGTTGTCGGTTTCAGGAGGCGGAGGTGTTGGATCAAAAATCGAAGGACTTAGTGAAGAAGAAAAGAAAAAAAGGCTGATAGAAGAGATAAGAGCCTTCAGGGATCATCCTGCACTTTTGGGCTGGTATATTTCTGATGAGCCAAATGGAAGGAAGATCACCCCGCAGGATCTTGAAAAGATTTACCTTACAGTGAAGGAGAATGATCCGTGGCATCCGGTTTCAATAGTTTTCATGGTACCTTTTCTGTCATCGGTAAGATATGCCGGTGCCCTGGATATTGTAATGGCCGATCCCTACCCTGTTCCTGATTATCCCGTAACCATGCCGGGAAATATCGCGGGACAACTTAAAGATGCTTTTGACGGGAAAAATCCTGTATGGATGGTCCCACAGGTTTTCGGCGGAGGAGAATTGTGGAGCCGTGAACCGACTTTGCAGGAGGTAAGGTCGATGACCTGGCAATCAATAATAAATGGCGCCACGGGAATACAGTACTTTGTTCGCCAGGGACCCAATTACTTCCCAAAATCAGTTCCGGCGTGGAACGAGTGCGGAAGAATAGCCGTTGAAATTGCAGAACTTACTCCCTGGCTGCTCTCAGACGAGGAAACAATACCAGTTGAATCGAATAATGGCGACATTCAGGTTTCATCAAGGGTGCACAATGGAAAACTGGTTATAATGGCTGTCAATAAAACTAACCAGCCGGCAGCCGCCTCCATCAGGATCAGAGGTTTTGGGAGCGGGAGTGCGAGGGTGGTCTTTGAGAACCGTTCTGTTTCTGTAACAGGAGGATTAATAAGAGATTACATTTCGCCATTGGGGTCGCAGGCATATATGATAACTCTTGTTTCAGAAAAGGATATTCCAGCCTATGGTGGTGTCAATCTTTTAAAAGACCCCGGCTTCGAATTGAACCCCAGTCCCGGATCTCCCTCAGCCTGCTATGCCAGGCCGGGAGGCGACAGGGGTGCTACATATTTCACTGACACGAGGGAACACCATTCCGGAGATCACTCAGTAAGGCTTCTCACTCCTTCAAAGGATAACGGAATCTCCCTCAGGTTTTTTCCTGTAACAATGAAAGCAGGCAAATCGTATTCAATCTCAGTTTGGGCAAAATCAGATCCGGAACAACAGCTTCAAATTCCCGGCAAATCAGAAAACAATGAAAAGATAGAGGGGACTGATGCAGAGCAGTATGTCGAAGTGCTTCTGGGCAAGGTTGTTCATGCCCGGTTTGTTCCTGACGGGAAATGGCGTCAATTTGTAACATTTGTTACAATTCGAAAGGATACTGTTGCCTCATTCAAGGCAAACCTCATACTTAAAATGCCCGGTCAGGGCGTGGCATGGTTCGACGATATAGATATTCATGAAGAGAAGTAGAATCCAGCCTGATTTAGTACAGAATATTTTAATACTTTTATGTCAGGATAAGTATAAAAGTTTCAAAAAAACATAACCTCATGAAGAAGCTATTTTTACCGGTTTTAATTCTCCTGTTAATACTTTTTGAAGGATGCGGAAAGCAGGAACCAAATTACAAAGGCAACCCCGCTCCTCTTTCGGTAAATGCCTATATAAAGCTTCCCCTTGGAACTGTTAAACCATCAGGATGGCTTAAGTCGCAACTTGAAGCACAGGCATCAGGCCTTACAGGCAATATTGACGATTTCTGGCCCGACCTTATGAACTCATCCTGGCGGGGAGGCAACGGCGAAGCATGGGAGCGCGGCCCCTATTTTCTCGACGGTCTTGTACCTCTTGCCTATCAGCTCGACGATAAAAAGCTGATAGAAAAGGTTAAGGTGTGGATTGAACCTATACTTGCAAGCAGTATCGATTCAGGCTGGTATGGACCTGCAAAAAACCGCGACCGCTGGCCGCTGGCAGTAGCCAATAAGGTGTTAATGCAGTATTATGAAGGATCCGGCGACAAAAGAGCACTGGATGTCCTTACAAAGTATTTCAGGTATCTGCACGATGCAAAACCCGACTGGCCCGACAAGGAGTGGAGAGGCGTACGTGCCATGGAAAATGCAGTTACGGGTTACTGGCTTTTCAGGCAGACTGGTGAACCATGGATACTTGAAACAATAGAATCAATTCAGAAAAACAGTTCCGACTGGACTTCATACTACGAAAAATTCCCCTGGGATTCTGCCGCTTCTGAAGACAAGAAGATACCTCTGAACTGGGGACCTGTTGGTCTCACAGCTCATGTAGTGAACAATGCAATGGCTGTCAAATACCCCGGATTATGGTATCAGCAATCGAAGGATGAAAGGTTTAAAAAGGCCGCCTTTGCGGCAATTGAAAAATACGATCTTAACCACGGCCAGGCAGGCGGCAGGTTTTCGGGCGATGAACACCTGTCGGGAAAAAGCCCTGCACATGGAACAGAACTGTGCTCAGTAGTTGAGTATATGTTCTCGCTCGAAGAACTTTATGCCATCTTCGGCGACAATTCACTTGCCGACAGGCTTGAACTGCTTACCTACAATTCGTTGCCAGGCACTACCACACCCGATGTATGGGCTCACCAGTACGATCAGCAGTCGAACCAGGTACTGGTTTCAGGAGCAAAAAGAGACTGGAGCACAAACTTCGAATATTCAAACATTTACGGGCTTATGCCAAACTTTGCCTGTTGCCTGGCCAATATGCATCAGGGCTGGCCTAAATTTGTTGAAAGTATGTGGATGGCCACAAATGATAACGGTCTGGCACTCGTAACCTACGGCCCATCTGTTGTAAAAGCCAGGGTTGGAAGAGGACAGAATGTCACAATAACCGAAGAGACCGACTATCCGTTTAAAGGCCAGGTAAAACTTACGATAAGTTCGGAAAAGAAAGTTAAGTTTCCACTTAGTATCAGAATACCTGGATGGGCTAAGGAAGCTAAGATTACCTATAAAGACAAAACCTTAAATGCGAAAGGTGGTTCTGAAGCGAGGATTGAAGCAAACTGGAAAAACGGTGATCAGGTTACTATCGAAATTCCCATGGAGCTCCGATCCGAAAGGAGATTCAATAACTCAATGTCACTTCTCCGTGGTCCGCTTTATTTCTCACTGAGAATTGATAAGGAATTCACAAGTGTAAAAATCAATTACGATAATTTTGCCTACAAAGGCAGCGTCGACTGGGAAATTAGTCCGCTTAGTCCGTGGAATTATGGTCTTGTTATTGATCCCAAAAACATTAACAGAGGGCTGAAGATTACTGAGAACCCGGTTGGAAAATATGCTTTTTCCGACAAGGGCGACATGATCTGGTCGGTCGAATCGGGCAAATACATTGCCTCTGAGTCTGATGCTCCGGTTATTTTGACTGCCAGGGGAATGAGAATACCGGAATGGGAAATTGTAAACAACTCCGCGGATAATCCTCCGCTAAGTCCGGTTAAACCGGAAGGAAGTACTGAAGTTATTACCCTTGTTCCCTATGGCTGTGCAAGGCTTAGGATAACAGAGTTTCCGGTAATGGATGTGGTAATGATGGAGGACATTATGAAATAATTATTAAATTATTGTTTAACATAACAGTATAAGTTTTCATCAAATCGTAACATAACCGTTACCCCCAAGTAATATCTATTCGGGTTCTTTGTGTCATAAACCAAAGCAACCTGAAAATGATAAAAATTATTTTTTGCTTCATATTTAATGGCATTCTGGCCATTACCATTTTACCCGGGCAAGACTTGCTGGCGGTTAAGATGGAATATACTACTGTAATTACAGAGACCCCTTCAAAGTCCCCTTCATTATTTCAGTTCAAGGCTTATCCAAAGGATAGCTACCTTGAAGGTATCAGCTCAGAAGTGGCAGGAATCCACCCTTTTGGAGATCTGGTAGCTAAAAAGCTTTTTCTGTTTGATAAATATTACACTTCTGAGGAAAATCCCTTTCCCGGAAACCCTGCCGTAAAGACAATTGTTAAAAAGCCTGTTATCTATTCAGCTGTAAAAGACATTGAACGTGATCTGAAAAAATCTGTCAGGAAAGGGTCAAAACCAAAAGAGGAAGCCTCATTGGTTATGAACACCGTCCTCGATGTTGCGCTTAACATCATAACTGCTGATACGAAAAGCTTCGAAAGCGCTCTTAAGGCCTCAGGCAATATTGAATCAAAAATAGACCTTTTCACAAGGAAGGTGAAACTCAATTATTGATTTTACATCACTTAAGCTGAGCCATTTTTTCTGGAAGAGAATTACTTGACAAAAATTATTAACCCTAAACTATGTAATGAAAATGCGGAAATTTTACTACTTACTGATGGTATTCCTTTTGCTGGGGGTATCGTCCTTTGCTCAAAACCTGAGCATTGTCGGAACTGTTAAAACGTCGGCCGGTGAGGCGCTGACCGGTTCCACAATCCTTGTAAAGGGATCAGCCGTCGGGGCTACTGCCGACCTGAACGGTAAATTTGTTATATCGGCCCGTGCTAATGACATTCTCGTTGTTTCCTTTATTGGTTACAAGGCAAAGGAGGTCCCTGTTGGAAGCAGAACGAATATCGATATTATTCTCCAGGAATCGTCACAGGAACTGGGGGAGGTTGTTGTTACAGCACTTGGTATCGAAAAGCAGAAATCTAACATCGGATACTCAATCAGCGATGTAAAGGGAGCCGAGATAGTTAAGGCCAGGGACATGAACCCTATGACTGGTCTTACAGGCAAGGTTGCCGGCCTTTCTGTGGGTCAGTCTGCAGAAATGCTACGCAAGCCAACTGTCCTCCTTCGCGGTAACGAAGTTAGCCTTTATGTTGTCGATGGAGTTCCTATCTCTACTGATACGTGGAATATAAGCCCTGATGATATTCTGTCATATTCAGTTCTCAAAGGCCCGACTGCTTCGGCTTTATATGGTTCAAGAGGCCAGTATGGTGCGATACTCATCACTACCAAGAAAGGGGCTGGCAAAAAGGGCGTTGTTGTTGAGCTCAACTCTTCTACCGCATTTGATAATGGCTTCCTTGCATTTCCAAGGACACAGAAAGAGTATGGCGGTGGCGAAAACTGCCTTTATGCTTTCGGTGATGGCAAAGGCGGAGGTCTGAACGATAACGATTATGATGTATGGGGCCCAAAATTCCGTGGTCAGCTTCTTCCCCAATATGATGGCACCTATTATCCCGATAAGACATTCACTACTACATTCCCGGGTGGCCTCACTTACACCAGCCATATTGAACCTACACCATATACTGCCAGAGGAAAAAACAACCTTAACAACTTCCTCAGAACCGGATTCCAGACAAATAATAATGTATCGGTTAGTTCAACAGGAGACAACTACAATATTCGTCTGTCACTCTCCAACTCATATCAGCAGAGCATAATCCCCAATATGGACCTTAACATTTACAACTTCAATGTTTACGGTTCTTATAACGTAACTAAAAATCTTAAGGTTGAAGGAAGTATCAACTATAACCGTCAGGTTTCTGATAACTTCCCTGATGTTGATTACGGACCCAACAGTATCATTTATAACGTAGCTATCTGGACAGGTGCCGATTGGGATGTTCTTGATCCAAAGATCCGTGGTATGTGGCAGGATGGGAAAGTGGGCACACAGTCGATTTTTGCTGAATACCAGCGCTATCACAACCCCTGGTTCATGTCGTACGAATGGCTGCGTGGCCACTACAAAACCGATATTGATGCCTACACTGCTGCCAACTACAAGATCGACAACCATATAAATGTCAATCTTCGTACACATGTATCCACATACGACTTGCTCAGAACTGAGAAGATGCCGTTCTCAGCGCATCCTTATGGACGCGATGAAAACTCAGGTGACTATCGTGAGGACAGAAGGAGTCTATTCGACAATAATACTGACCTTCAGTTGAACTTTAATTACAACCTTGGCAGCTTCCTTACAGTTTCCGGACTCGTTGGCGGCAACCTCCGTCTGTTCAACTACAACTCCAGCTTTACCACGACTGACTATCTGAACATTCCTAATGTTTACACTTTCGCGAACTCAAAAAACCCTGTTCAGTCGTCCAACTTCTCATCAACGATGGCTGTTTACTCGGCTTACGGTTCCGTGGACTTTGGTCTTAGTAAATATGCGACCATTTCACTGACAGCAAGGGCTGACAAATCAACAGCCCTCCTTCCTACGACCAACACAACCTTCGTTTACCCCAGCATTTCGATTGCAACAGTCGTAAATCAGTATGTAAACCTCCCAAAGGCAATCAACATCTTTAAGATCAGGGGCTCTTTTGCATCAGTTCGCGGTGCTTCAACATCTGAGACCATAGGCGCTGCTCCGTTTAATACAATAACAGCTCTCGATGGCGGCACTTCCAACTCGATATACGGGTACCCCCTTGGCTATGGAAATAACTACCAGTCACCCTATGGAGGTCCAAATTATAACCTTGTTACTCCATTCAATATCAATAAAATTTATAACAACGAGGCTGCCGCCGGATTCTCATCTAACCTTGTCGATCCAAATATTAAGGCATCAAACCGTATCAACTTTGAAGCAGGTTTTGATTCAAAGTTCCTGAATAACAGACTGGGCCTCGATTTCACTGTCTTTCGTTATGTTGATGGTCCTTCAATTCTTGCAAATTCAATCTCTTCAGCAACCGGGTACGAGACATTCTACATTAACGCCCTGAAAACAAAGAAGACTGGTGCTGAGATAAGCATTTCGGGAAGTGTTATCAGGAACCTCAATGGCCTGAACTGGGATATTATTGCCAACTGGGATACTTTTAAAGAGGTTTATGAAGAGCTTCCTTCAGGACAGACCACCTACCAGCGCTTCTTCCAAAAGGGCGACAGGGTTGACAAACTCTATACAAGCGACTTCTGGAGATCTCAAGACGGAAAAATCATTAACGACAATAGCGGCAAACCCATAGCCAATCCAGTACCACAGTACCTTGGAAACCTATACGGCGACTTCAGGTGGAGTTTGAACAACAAGCTTAGCTATAAGAATGTCTCACTAGCCTTCCAGTTCGACGGTAATGCCGGTGGTGTAATGATCGACTATCTCCATAACAAAACTATGCGCGGCGGTGCCAATATTGAGACCGCAGAAGGAGCTCTCGGTATTGCCAGGAACCTCGATGACCAGCATGCAGGTGATCCCGAATACAGTGGAAGCTATGTAGGTGAAGGTGTTGTCGTTTCAAATGGTGTTGCAATAGCATACGACTCAGAAACAGGTGCAATAACCAACTACAGCGCCTTGCAGTTTACTAACAATTCTGCCACAACACAGGTTCAGGATTATGTTAGTAAGTACTACGGCATCAGCAGTTCCAACCTGATGAGCAAGACCTATTCGAAGCTCCGCGAAGTTACTCTCAGCTACAATATTCCTGAAAATCTTCTGAGCAACCTCCGGATAAGCAAATTCACAATTTCACTTGTTGGCCGTAACCTTCTGTACTTCTATGGAGATAAACGCTTCAGGGATGTCGATCTCGACCAGTACAACTATGCAACCGGATCGACAGGCCTTCAGTCACCTACTACACGCAGGTATGGCTTCAACATCAATATCACTTTCTAATTCCTGATGAAAAATGATTTTTAAAAACTGTTCTTATACTAACAGAATGAATATGAAGAATATATTAAAATATACGGTAATTCTGCTCTTCACAATGTTTGCATTGTCATCATGCAGGAAGAGCTTCGATGAACTGGGAGCCGACAACAACCGCCCTGGCAGTGTTCCGCCCTCACTTCTTCTCAATGGCATACTTAACGATATGTATGATTCTCCCTATGGCGATAACGAAAAATGGAGCCAGTATTTCCTCCAGAATTATGACTACTACGGCAACAACCGTTACGATTTCGAATCGGGTGACAACTACTACAACACCCTCAAAAATGTTTTGAAGATGGAAGCGGAAGCAAAAAAGATTCAGCTCCCGGAAGTTAACAGTTACTCTGCCCTGGCTAAATTTTTCAAGGCTTACTTCTTTACAAAAATGAGCCTCGAAATGGGTGACCTTCCGATGAAGGATGCACTGAAAGGTGTTGAAAACCTCACCCCTGCCTACGATAGCCAGAAGGATATCTTCAAGCAGGCTCTGGACTGGCTCGAAAGCGCCAATACAGATCTTGCATCTCTTCAGAGTTCGGCAAACATTCTACAGGGTGACATATATTTTGACAATGATCTCCTGAAATGGCAGCAGGCTGTGAATACATTTCACCTGCGACTGCTAATCCACCTCAGCAAGAAGGCTGATGCTGCTGATGCTGCAGATATCCAGATCAGGAAACAGTTCAGTGATATCGTTACAAATCCTTCAAAGTACCCATTGATGAGCAGCTCAGCCGACAATCTTGAATACAAGTATATATACCCAACCAACAAGTATCCCAAGAATCCCGGCAGCTTCGGTTTCGACGCTCTTCGCGAGAACACCTCATCAACATATGTAAGCCTTCTTACAACACTACAGGATCCCAGAGTATATGTCACCTGCGAACCTGCTGCTGCTGTTTTCAAATTGAATGATGCTGCAAACATGACAGCCTTTGTTGGTGCAAATCCCGGCGAAGACCTTGGTATAATGTATGCAAAAGCCAATGCCGGTCAATACTCGCTTCTTAACCGTTATCACTACTACAGGACCTTTACTGCTGAGAATTGTATACAGATTGGCTATCCTGAAATGTGCTTTAACATTGCAGAAGGTATAAACAGGGGCTGGGCTCCAACACTAACTGCTGCGGATGCAGAACGATATTACAAAGCAGGGATCACAGCATCCATGGACTTTTACGGGATACCAGCTTCAGGTTCATTACCCGTTTACTTCTTCAAGCAGGGATATAGTATCGACGATCCTTCTGCATTCAACTCATATTCAATTGATGTCGATTTGACTGCATATTATAACCAGTCGGGTGTTAAATATAACGGTAATAATGCTACGGGTCTGACCCAGATCCTTCAGCAGAGATATCTCGCTCTTTACAGTCACTCAGGACTTGAATCATATTTCACTTATCGCCGCAGCGGCGTACCCACATTCGGAACCGGCCCCGGCACAGGAAATAGCGGCAGGATTGCCATGAGATTCCAGTATCTGTCATCAGAGATATCCACTAACAATGCAAATTACAAAAGCGCCCTTACGAACCAGTTCGGTGGTAACGACGATATAAATGCAATAATGTGGATTCTAAAATAATCTTGGTTTTTTTGGTTAGTTAATTTTAGGTAAAGTTGGCAGGATTGTCAGGGCTATATGTCCCTGACATCCTTTTTATCAATAATGCCGCATGATTCAGATTATTACATAAATGTTACAATTAAAAACCTCAATACCTCTTCAAGCAAAAACCTTTATCTTCCGACGAATTTTTAATCCTTAATTTCATGAATAAATTCAGTTTAGTCACGGAAGGTGATGTCAACTTCTCGGAAGAACGGCGGAAATGGGATGAGCAGATTGATGATCCTCAAACAAAACAGATCCTTGATGACGATGCAAGGTATTTTCTTCACCAATCCATGTCAACCCCATGTCTTGATGTGTTGAAACAATGCGCGGGAAGCGGGATTACAACCCTTTCAGGAAAACACATGCTTGATTTTCATGGGAATAATGTACATCAGCTTGGATACGGAAACGAATATGTGATCGAAAAGGTCCGGCAGCAGCTTGACATTCTTTCTTTTTCACCGCGAAGGTATACCAACATTCCGGCAGTAGATCTTGCAAAAAAACTTGCTGGTATTTTGCCGGGCGATCTTAACCGCTGCCTTTTTGCCCCCGGAGGAACCCTCGCTGTCGGAATGGCAATGAAGCTTGCCCGTATTGTTACCGGAAAACACAAACTGGTTTCTTTGTGGGATTCGTTTCATGGCGCTTCTCTCGATTCGATTTCAGCAGGAGGCGAAGAAGTCTTCAGAAAATATATGGAACCGCTACTGCCGGGAATGATCCATATTCCTCCTGTAAATACTTACAGGGGAATGTTTGGTAATGCACCCGAAGATCAGATCAATTATGCAAATTACCTTGAATCGGTAATTGAAAAGGAAGGAGACATAGGAGCATTTATTGCTGAAACAATCAGGAATACTGATGTTCAGATACCATCGGTGCCGTATTGGAAGAGAATACGGGAAATATGTGATAAACATAATGTTCTCCTGATCCTTGATGAAATTCCTATTGCTCCCGGGAGAACGGGTGAGATGTTTGCATTTCAGCATTATGGCATAGAACCTGATATTATTTGTCTGGGAAAAGGACTCGGTGGAGGGATTATTCCATTTGCCGCCATTGTTGCCCGCGACAGTTACAATGTTGCAAAGGATGTATCTCTTGGTCATTATACTCACGAAAAATCGCCTCTGGGAAGTGTCGCTGCTTTGTCAGTGATCAACTTCATTGAAAATGACAATATCCTTCAGAAAGTAAAGGATGATGCGGTTTGGATGAGAGGAGAGCTTACCAGACTTAAGGAAGAATACCCCCTTATTGGCGATATCAGGGGAATAGGATTGCTGTGGGGCATTGAGCTTGTGAGAGACCATGAATCAAAGGAGAAGGCATCTTCAGAGGCTGAACGGATAATGTACCATTGCATGAGAAACGGGTTAAGCTTTAAAGTATCACAGGGAAATGTAATTCAGCTATCACCTGCCCTTACTATCAGTCGCAGGGATCTTAAAAAATCAATAATGATACTTAGAGATGCGTTTGAAAAAACGAAATAGGATAAAGCCGAAATGATAAAGAATCATATAATAACAACCTGGCTTTCCGGGAAAAAACAGTGGGTGTCGATTCTATATACCGGACTGGCAGCATTTCTAACCTATGCCTGCATGTACGGGATAAGGAAGCCCTTTACTGCAGCTGAATTTCAGGGATTGACATATTGGGGCATGGATTATAAGGCCTTGCTTGTTATATCCCAGCTTGTTGGATACGCTTCCTCGAAATTTATCGGAATAAGGGTAATTTCCGAAATGAAACGCAAGAATCGTGCCCTGGCAATAGTAGTCCTTACTGCTCTTGCGGAAGTTTCACTGGTTCTCTTCAGTTTAGTTCCTCCTCCCTACAATATAATATTCCTATTACTGAACGGCCTTCCATTAGGCCTGATCTGGGGGTTGGTGTTCGCCTATCTCGAAGGAAGAAGGAACACTGAATTGCTGGGAACAATACTAAGCATCAGTTTCATAGTTTCGTCGGGATTTGTTAAGAGCATTGGCAGATTAATAATGGAAAACTTCCATCTTACTGATTTTCAAATGCCATGGGTTACCGGATTGGTCTTCTTAATACCCCTGATTATTATTACCTGGCTGCTTGAAAAAAGCCCTGATCCTACCGGGGAAGACGAACTGGAGAGGACAAAAAGGCTGCCAATGAACAGTATACAGAGGAAAAATATCTTCATGGAGTTCTCATCAGGGCTGATAATGCTGATTATTGTATATATGCTTCTTACAATTTATCGCGACATGCGTGATAACTTCGCCGTGGATATATGGAAATCTATAGGCTATTCCGGCAAGTCGATGATAATGACATGGTCAGAATTGCCTGTTGCACTTTTTGTCTTTGCGGCAATGGCATCCGTTATGTTTATAAAGGATAACCAAAAAGCCTTTATGACAAATATCTATATTATCCTTTCGGGGTTTGTTATTATCGGACTGGGTACAGCAGCACTAAATGCCCAACTAATAAGTCCGATGGTTTGGATGATCCTCCTCGGTCTCGGAACCTATATGGGATATCTGCCTTTCAACTGCCTTATTTTCGACAGGATGATTGCTGCATTCGGATCAGCTGCAAACGCAGGTTTCTTTATTTATATTGCAGACTCTTTCGGTTACCTCGGAAGTATGTGTACTCTGATCTTCAAAAATTTCAGCTACAATAAACTAAGCTGGTTCAGCTTTCTGAAAACTTCATCATACGGGGTAGCGCTTACAGGAGTCATCCTGGTTTTTTTAAGTATCTTGTATTTTAAATCAAAATTCCGGGTAAAATCAGGAAAAGAGGTTGAACCAGCAAAAATGGAAATGAAAACTATAATAAATTAATACAGAACTTATGTCGAACTCATCAGATTTTTCCAAAACAAGTATCAAATTACTATTTACCCCGGGTCCTCTCACTACCTCACAGAGTGTTAAGGAAGCAGCCCTTGTTGATCTGGGATCACGCGACAATTCGTTTATTGCAATTGTAGCAGGCATCCGAAACGAGCTTCTGAAACTGGCACATGCCAATACTCCTGAATACGAAGCCGTTATCATGCAGGGAAGCGGAACTTTCGGTATTGAATCGGTTATTTCATCGGCTATTCCGGCAAACGGAATGCTACTGAATATCATTAACGGAGCCTATGGACGAAGAATAAGTCAGATGGCCAGAGTTCATTCAATTCCTCTGATCGAAATCATTAATGATGAAAACCAGCTACCGGATCCCGGCGAAATTGAATCAGCTTTAATGAAAAATCCTCAAATAACCCATATATCTGTAATTCACGGGGAGACGACTACCGGCCTGATAAATCCGATTGAAAAGATCGGTGAAATAGCAAAAAAGTATAATATCCCTTTGATTGTGGATGCCATGAGCACTTTTGGTGCCTATGATACTGATATCAAAAAATTGAATATCAGCTACCTTGTATCATCATCAAACAAGTGCATAGAGGGCATTCCGGGTTTCAGCTTTATTCTTGCCCGACGAAGCGAACTTGAGAAATGCAGGAACCAGGCAAGGTCTCTTTCACTTGATATTTACGATCAGTGGAACGGACTTAACTCAAACGGGCAATTCAGGTTTACTCCTCCCGTTCAGTCTCTTATTGCCTTTTCTCAGGCTCTTAAGGAACTTGATAACGAAGGAGGAGTTATTGCCAGGGCAGGCCGTTATGAGGAGAACAACAACATTCTGATCAAAGAAATGACAGAACTCGGATTTGAACTCTACCTTCCTGCAAATGTCAGAGGTTATATAATTACCTCATTTATATATCCTGCACACAAATATTTCTCATTTGAAAAATTCTACTCTGAGCTTAATGAACGCGGATGTGTCATCTATCCCGGCAAACTGAGCAAGACAGACTGTTTCAGAATAGGCAATATAGGCCATCTGTATCCGTCTGATATTAAAAAACTCACTTCGGCAGTTAAGGAAGTGCTTGAATTAATGGAAATACAACTTAGTAATTAATACAAAAAAAACACTTGACTATGAGCAATACATCGGGAAAGAATAATACAATGAATCTTAAAGCCGTAATTTTCGACTGGGCAGGAACCACAGTAGACTTTGGGTGTTTTGCACCGACAGGAGTTTTTAATGAGGTTTTCAGGCAGAAAGGAATTGAGATCACAAACCGGGAAGCCCGCGGGCCAATGGGGATGCATAAACGCGATCATATCAGGGTGATTTCCGAATACCCACGGGTAAAGGAGGAATGGTTAAGGGTTCATGGCAGGGAATGCACCGTATCCGATATTGATGAAATGTTCAACAATTTTATTCCCCTCCAATTGTCAGTAATTGATAAGCATTCGGAGATAGTTCCTGAACTCCCTGAAGCTCTAAAGGTTATAAGATCGATGAATCTCAAGATAGGATCCACCACCGGGTATAACAACGAGATGATGAAGATACTTGGGGAAGCCGCGGCAAAGCAGGGTTATGTTCCTGATTGTGTAGTATGCGCAACAGATGTTCCGGCAGGAAGACCGGCGCCGTGGATGGCATTTCGGAATGCTGAAGCCCTGGGGATTTATCCTATGCAGTCGATAGTTAAAATTGGTGATACTGTTTCGGATATTCAGGAAGGGGTAAACGCCGGTATGTGGAGCGTTGGAGTTGTAATGTCGAGCAACGAGATGGGTCTTACCAGGAAGGAAATTAACAGCATCGACCCTGCAGATCTTCAAAAACTAAAGGAAAGTGTGAAGGATACGTATTTTAGTGCAGGAGCTCATTTCGTTATTGATACGCTTGCTGAGACTGAGGAGTTAATAATAAAGATTAACAACAGGCTGGCTAATGGCATAAAGCCGTAACTAACTGCTATTAACTATTTTCACGAAGTTTGATCTATTACCGGCGCCGATTTGTAATACCATTATAAGGCTGGCGCCGATTTGTAATACCATTATAAGGCTGGCGCCGATTTGTAATACCATTATACGGCCGGCGCCGATTTGCAATCGGGGCCCTTTTCTATACACTAAAACACGGATTACAAATCCGCGCTATCGGTCATCGGAAAATTACAGCTGGCGCCGATTTGTAATACCATCATAAGGCTGGCGCCGATTTGCAATACTTTTGTACGGCTGGCGCCGATTTGCAATCGGGGCCCTTTTCTATGCACTATTATATCACGGATTACAAATCCGCGCTATCGGTCATCGAAAAATTACGGCTGGCGCCGATTTGTAATCGGGGCCCTTTCTATGCACTATATCACGGATTACAAATCCGCGCTATCGGCTATTTCCGGCTCAGATTTCCGTTGTTTTCTCCTTTAGCCAACCCTGTTCTTCCGAAGAAAGAAAAGGGCTAAGCTTATCATAAACCATTGAATGGTAGGCATTAAGCAATCCAATCTCTCTGTCGTCGAGCAATGACTTATTAATAAGGTTCTTATCGATATAACACAACGAAACAGTATCAAATTTAAGGAACTTCCCGAATTCAGTCTCCTCATCCTCATAACAAAGGATCAGGTTCTCAATTCTTATACCGTATTCCCCTTCCCTGTAGACCGCCGGCTCATCGGAGATGAGCATTCCCGGTTCAATTGCCGTATTTGATCCCGGAGAAGACGCAGGACTTATACTCTGAGGCCCCTCATGCACATTAAGACAGAACCCGACACCATGACCGGTACCATGACCATAATTAAGTCCGTGTTCCCAAAGAGCTATCCTGGCCAGGATATCGAGCTGATAACCCTTTGTTCCGGCAGGGAACTTAGCAGCAGCGAGATTGAGGGTTCCCTTCAGTACCAGAGTGAAGTCGCTGATCTGCTGCGAGGTTGGCTTTCCTAGTGCTACTGTCCTTGTAATATCCGTGGTCCCGCCAAGGTACTGGCCACCGGAGTCAATCAGCAGGATACCTGAAGAACCTATTTCACAGTCGGATTGATGGTTGGCCGAATAGTGAGGAAGTGCACCATGAGCGTTCCATGCAACAATCGGAGCAAAAGAAAATCCCAGGTAGTTTTCCTGTTCCGCTCTGAAATGATTCAGTTTCTCCCCGATTGATATCTCGGTCATTGATGCGGACCCGTGATTTTGTTCAAACCAATAAAAGAAGCGGGTAAGAGCCACACCGTCTTTTACCATTGTCCTGCCGATATTTTCTATCTCAGTTTTATTTTTTAAAGCCTTCATTCGGGAAGGTATGCTTAGCCCTTCTTTTTTGAACATGCCTGCTGGTATTGAATCGTATAATGCAGCCGAAATAGTTGATGGAGTAAAGAGTATGGAGGCATCTTCGGGCAGGGTTGACAACATTCCGGCTGCCTCCTCGTAGGGAAGCATGATGATTCCGAGCCTATCGAATTCCATAGCCATTCTGAGGGGAATTTTGGCTTCATCAACAAAAAACAGGATCTGATCACTGTCAACAATAGCAAAAGAGGCAAGAAGCGGACTGTATTTTACATCCTTTCCCCTAATGTTCAATAGCCACATTATATCATCGACAGAAGTCAGAAGGTGATAATCGATACCCTGTTTTGCCATCTCTTCTCTTACTTCGAAAATTTTCGCACTCCTATCCTTTCCGCAGAATTCTACCGGATGATCAAATGCCGGTGCGGCAGGCATTGGCGGGCGGTCGATCCAGAGATCAGAGATCAGGTCGCATTCAGTATTAACCGTGACATTTTTTGATGCAAGGGCTTCACGAAGCTTCCTCATACGCAAAACAGGAAATAATGTGCCGTCGAGCGCCACACAGCTGCCTTCATCGAGGTTTTCAGCCATCCATCGGATAAAATCATCATTATCGGGTATGGCAGGAATAACGAGTTCAAAGCCTGAACCTGACAATTGCTCTTTTGCCTGGATAAAATAGCGCGAATCGGTCCAGACGCCGGCAAATGTGCCCGTTATGACGACCACAGCATTAGAGCCTTTAAAGCCTGTAAGCCATTCAATAATGCGCCAGTGGTCGGGGACATATTCGCCAAGGTGGGGGTCGGTGGAGGGAATGATATAAGCATCAATTCCGTTTTCACTGAGAATGGATTGTAGTGTTGACAGATTATTGTTTACGTTGTTTACGTTGTTTACGTTGTTTACGTTGTTTACGTTGTTCATAGAGATCGGGTTGGAAATTCCTGCAAGATAGGCAAAGAGGAACTGACAAACAATTTGATATTAGCTGCAAACATTTTACCACAGATGAACTGTGGCTCGCGATAACTAACGGGATGGATTTTAAGACAAAGATTCCTTTTTAGTTCCTATGGTTTTATCAATTTAAGCAAGGTGTTAAATATCAATTCTAATCCCATATTTAACAATTTGATTAACTATTGGCAGATTGTAATCAAATTCCTCTTTCGTGAAAGCATGAGGCTCAATCAAAGTTTCATCGCCTTTTCTGATAATCATCAACTTAACATCGGTATCGAAGGTATGGCAAATATTATCGTTTAATATAATGGCGATATCTATATCACTATTTTCATTTTGATTGCCCCTTGCAAAGGAGCCAAAAAGATATGCTTCCGAAAATCCCAAATCTGACATTTTCAGCCTTTGCAAATAACTCCTGCTAATCCTTAAAGCATCGTCTTTATCCATTTTCTGCATTCTATTATCTTCTCAATCCATTCAGTGGTAAAACTATCTGTGCACAATTTGTAAAAGCTTTGTTTATAGTCATCATATCGGGCATTAATATTAAACCTTGAAATGGAATCGAAAAGAATTTGCCTGTCCGAATCCAATACAACTCCTGCTTTTTCACAGAGGCGTCGTAAATCATGGATTGAAGGAGGATACAAAAACAAAGATAACTCATTTTTAGCACTTTTGCATGTTAAACTTATGGATTGCTGCTGTATACATTTTTTTGTAGAGAACCAAGAAAAGGAAATTACTCAAGAAATTAAGGTTCTCGGAAATTTGAAAGTTAGTAGTTCATGGTCTGAAGCCCGAAACACAGAAGACAAAGATTCCTTTTTAGTTCCTTTGGTTTTATACTATTTCTAATCCGGTTCTTCTCACCAATTCTAAAAGTGGAGAATTATCCTTGCCGTAGAACCTGTTTTTGCTAACTATAAAGGGTTCAATTTTAGAATTTACATTTCGGGTTAACTTCCAAATCTTACCCGCTAAATAATCATCATTTTCATCATCAGTTACAACCATTAAATCTATATCACTATCGGAGGATGCAGAGTCATTCAGATAGCTGCCATACAAAAAAGCCTTATCAACACAGACTCCCTCTGCCCTTAATAAATTTACATAAAGTTTAAGTATTTCTATAACTTCATTTTTAGCCATTTAAACAAGTCTTTAGTTTTGTTATAATACTCATTTACAATGTACTGGTCCGGAATCACGGGATTATAATCAGGATAACGACCCTGTAATTGATATTTCATCAGGATACCTATGAATATTTAAATTTCATCATCATAAATTAATTCCGCTTTTTCTGACAAATAAAAAAGATTATGCGAACGGGGAGCTACCTCACCAACCACTTTGACATAGTAGGCTTTTATTGCTTTCTCAATAACAAGATGACAAAAGAATAAACCGTGGATAATCCTTTTTTGCTGAATTAAAAGTTCTGCAGTGATAAGATCATCTTCTGCCCCATCAATCCAATAATTTATATGCTTTTGTATATCTGTCATCAATCAAATTTACAATTGATTAACAAATATACAATTAAAAATCAGATCATAAAACATATCTAAATATCAACATTTAATACATGTCTGCAACAAAATAGCTTATGCACAATCCGGTCTGTGGCTTCCGGCATATTACCGGGATTTAATTATTCCCCTTCATAAACATGCCGGTAAGCCTCAGAAACTTAAGGGTCCTGGAAACACCAAGGACCGGAATTGCCAAAAAAGAAAGGCAACTCAGAAACTTCCCATATTGTTCGAAAAAGCCGATTCGGAAATTGAGACAAAGGACCTGGCTAAAGAGCATGGAACCTGGAACCAACAGGTTTGCTGTGAGCAAAATAGGTTATCAAAACAAGGAGGTTTCGGTAAATGTTGCGTCGGGGGAGAGAAATCAGCTTACTGTTTAACTGGATAGAGATTAGCGAGGAGCGGAGAGCGGAAAGCGTTGAGCGTTGAGATTCTCATGAAGATAGGTCGGTCATAAATTGCGGATTGCGGATTTGAGATTGCGGATTAGATACAGCACCAATCCGAAATCGACATTCCGAAATCCGCAATATTTTGTAATCTACGGAGTTTAATGATCAGGGCTGGTAAGGTGGGCTTTTGGTCGCCTTCGCCACAAAAACAGATGGTGTCTAATGTCCTCTTTATTCAAATGTAGTTACCAAAATAATAATTAATATAAGTAGCGGGAATCAATCATAAAGAAATTCCCCATTTACCTTTTCTACTGAATAATTCAGGTTTATCATTAAGATTACCTTCGGTGAACTTAATGGGTGGTAATCATGCTTCTTATAAAGTAGATCCATTCCAATGATTTAATATTGAATATATTGAAGAGGATTATTCGCAACTTGTTTGGATTTAAGTTCTCTTATTTATTCCTTGATAATCCCGTGAATATTCTCATCCCCAATATTTATTACTCTTTCCCGATACTCATAATAATTAATTCATTTTTGACAATTATCAACGCAATAATCTTATATTTGTGAATATATCACAAATATAAATATATGATTATCGAATTTAGTGTTAAAAATTACCGTTCAATTAAAGAGCTTCAAACCCTGAGTTTGATTGCTGCACAAATTAAGTCGAAAAATCAGGAACTGGATATCAATAATTTGATTCCGGTTTCGGAGAAACTATCCTTGCTTAAATCAGTTGCCATTTATGGCGCCAATGGCAGTGGTAAAAGCAACCTTGTTAAAGCCTTGATTATGATGTTTATTTTCATTGACAAATCATTTCAGGAAGATGAACTAGGTAAGCGCATTATTGAACCATTTGCTTTCGACAAGACCAGCTTTCAGGAGCCTACTTTTTTTCAACTTATATTTATTTGTGATCAGGTAAAATACCGTTACGGCTTTGAAGTTAAAGAAAATACTGTAGTCAACGAATGGCTATTCGGTACTCCGGGGAAGAAAGAAGTTTACTACTTTCTCCGTGAAGGCGCGAAAATTCAGATCAATGATGACAAGTTTGAGGAAGGAAAAGGTCTGGTGGATAAAACAAGCTCCAGTAACTTGTTTCTGAATGTATGTAAAGCCTTTAATGGCAGTGTTTCGAAGCAAATTCTCGACTTTTTTCGATTTCGGATTGGCATAAGCGCGGGTGTCAACGATACAGCTTTTCGCGAGTCAACTTTAAAACTGATAAAGGATGAGGTAATTAAACAGCAAATAATTTCACTTCTAAATGTAGCAGATTTTGGCATTCAGGATATTAGTAACAAACGGATTTCTGCTGCTGATTTGCCTGATAGTTCACCGGCAGAACTGCGCAAAAAAGTTGCAGATGAAACCTGGGAGTTTTTATTGTCAAAACGACCTGTTTTTAATGAGAGTGGCGAAGTGATTGGCCAAAGGGAATTGTTGATGGAAAGTCAGGAATCGGATGGAACCCTGAAGTTTTTCAATTACAGTGGCGCGATATTGGATGCGTTGATGGATGGAGGAGCGCTATTTATTGACGAATTTGATGCCCGTTTGCACCCAATGCTTACCAGAAAGATCATTGAGATGTTTAACTCGAACAAAATGAATAAGAACGGTGCCCAACTTGTATTTGTCACACACGATACAAATTTACTCGACAATTCAATAATGCGAAGGGATCAAATCTATTTCACAGAAAAAAACAAACTTTCTCAAACTGTACTTTATTCTTTGGCTGATTTTAAAGGTGTAAGGAACGATGCTTCATACGAAAAAGACTATATCAATGGAAAATATGGAGCCATCCCCTTCCTTGGTAATTTCGATAAACTATTTGAATAATGGCCTACATAAAACCAACTGACAGGAATAAATCGTGGGCTATACGTAAGATACCAAAAGTCCGTGAATTGAAAAGTCTGGAAATCAGAAATTTGTTTAGGATTTATTGTGAGGGTGAAAATACGGAACCAGAATACTTTAAAAGCTTTCCGGTTAATACTGAAACCAAAGTGGAGGCTATTGGACTGGGTCGTAGTAAAACCGCATTGGTTGAGAAAACTATTCAGCTTTTAAGTCAGGATCAATTATTGAAGCGACAGAAAAACTATGATGCAGACAGGCAGCTTTGGGTGGTTTTTGATTACGACATAAGACATGAAGCAAATGAAGCGTTTGACTTTAATAAGGCCATTGAGGTCGCTCATCAGAATGGACTGAATGTAGCTTATTCGAATGATAGCTTTGAATTGTGGTTTTTACTGCATAGCCGGTATCACGATACTGCCATAACACGAAGAGAATATAACGTGATATTATCATCAGAATTGAATTGCAACTATGAAGAAGTGGGTAAAACAAAGGAGTTTTCGAGAAATCTGTATCAAAGATTCCTTCCAACACAAAACGAAGCAATTCAAAATGCCCGACGTTTATTTAACAGGTACCAGCATTTGAATTATCATGAACAGAATCCATCTACAACAGTCTTTCAACTGGTTGAAGAGTTAAATAAGTGCCTTAAAAAATAGAAGCCACCAACATTAATGAGGATCATTAACATTATTGTAACTAATCAGTACTTAAATTGAGCTAAAGTTAAAAGTGAATAAAGTTTAAAAATGAGGTGTTATTAACAATTTGCGTGGCGTAATTAACATTTTTAATTTTCATAATTGTGTAATTTTTTAAAAACGAACACATATCAACAAATATAATTATTTGAGTTGATAACTA